>NZ_VDYR01000001.1:971250-1295000 GCF_006346325.1 Sphingomonas japonica
CTGGTCCGACAGCTCGTTGACGGTGGCGACTGCCGCGCGCAGCCGCGTATCGTCGGTCGGCGACCCTTCGGCCATCGGTACGTTGAGGTCCTCGCGCACCAGCACGCGCTTGCCGTGGATGTCGCCCATGTCGTCGAGGGTCTTGAAATTGCGTGTCATGTCTCGATCCCGATTGCGTCACCGATGCGGAGCTCGCCGCCCTCGATCACTCTGCCCAGTGCCCCGCCCCGCCAGTCCGAAGCGAGCGCCGCCTTCAATCCGGCGGCGATTTCTTCCATCCGGCTGCACGGATCGCATTCCTGTGTGATCTCGATCAGCACCGCGCCGATCCGCAGCCGCGTGCCCGCGAGTTGCGGCAGGTCGAACTGATCGACCAGCAGATTCACCCGGCGCGCCGACCACGGCAGCGTATGACCGATCTCGGCCATCGCCGCATCCCAGTCGCCCGCTTCCATCAGCGACACCTGCCGCTTGCCACGCCCGCCCGGCTTGATCGCCCCACGAAAGTCGCCGTCGAGGCCCCCCTCGACCGTAACGCGCACCGCATCGAGCGTCTCGATCGGCCCGCGCGGCCGGGCATGCCGCGCGATGCCCGCCAGCCGGCCTTGGTTCACCCCAGCTTCGCCATCACGCTGGCGGTATCGACCATGCGGTTCGAAAAGCCCCACTCATTGTCGTACCAGCTGACCACGCGGACCAGCTTGCCGTCGATCACAGCGGTCTCGAGGCTGTCGATCGTCGAGGAAAACGGCGTGTGGACGATATCGATCGAAACCAGCGGCTCGTCGCTGAACTCCAACACGCCCTTCATCGGCCCCTCGGCCGCGTCCCTTAGCAGCTTGTTGACTTCGTCCTTCGTGGTCTCGCGGCCCGGCATGAAGGTCAGGTCGATCAGGCTGCCGTCGGGCACCGGCACGCGCACCGCCGAACCGTCGAGCTTGCCCTTTAGTTCGGGAAGCACTTCGCCGACGGCGCGCGCCGCGCCGGTGGTGGTCGGGATCATCGACATGCTGGCAGCGCGGGCACGGCGCAGATCGGGGTGGATCTGATCGAGGATCTTCTGGTCGTTGGTATAGGCGTGGATCGTCGTCATCAGCCCACGTTCGATGCCGATCGCGTCGTTGAGCACCTTGGCAACCGGCGCGAGGCAGTTGGTCGTGCACGACGCGTTCGAGACGATCACGTGATCGGCCGTCAGCTTGTCGTGATTGACGCCGTAGACGACGGTCAGATCGACGCCCTTGCCCGGCGCCGAGATCAGCACCTTGCGCGCGCCCGCATCGATATGCTTCTGGCATGATGCCTTGTCGGTGAAGAAGCCGGTGCATTCGAGCACCAGCTCGACGCCCTGTTCGCCGTGCGGCAGGTCGGCCGGATCGCGCTCGGCGGTGACGCGAATGCGCTTGCCGTCGATCACCAGGTCGTTGCCCTCCGCCGAAACCGCGCCCGGATAGCGGCCGTGCACCGAATCGCGACTGAACAACCATGCGTTCGACTTGGCGTCGGCGAGGTCGTTGATCGTCACCAGTTCCAGCCCGCAATCGGGCCGCTCGAGGATCGCGCGTGCCACCAGGCGACCGATGCGCCCGAACCCGTTGATCGCAACCTTCGTCATGTACCGTGTCTCCCGATGGAAATTCCGTGTCGCGCCCTAGTTCGCGAGCGAAGCCTTGACCTTCAAGGCGATCGCGTCGGCGGTGAGGCCAAAATGTCGGTAGAGATCCTCGGCCGGTGCCGAGGCGCCGAACCCGTCGATGCCGAAGCGAAGCCCGCCCACCATCGTGTAGCGTTCCCAGCCCATCGTCGTTCCCGCCTCGATCGAAACGCGCAGGATTTGGTCGGGCTGGACGTTCGGCAGCACCTCGTCCCGATAGTCGGCGGGCTGCGCGTCGAAGCGCGACCAGCATGGCATGGACACTACGTCGGCGCCGATGCCGTCTGCCTCGAGCTGCTCGCGTACGCCAGCCGCGATTTCGACTTCCGACCCGCTGGCGATGAGGATGACGCGCCGCGGCGCTTCGGCGGCAATCAGGCGATAGGCGCCCCGCGCGCTCCGGTTCTCGCCGTCCCAGCTCCGCAATTGCGGCAGGTTCTGGCGGGTCAGGGCAAGCAGTGAAGGCCCGTCGCTCCGGCCCACCGCCAGCGCCCATGCCTCGGCGGTCTCGACGATGTCGCACGGGCGATAGACGTCGAGATTGGGGATCACGCGCAGCGACATCAGATGCTCGATCGGCTGATGCGTCGGTCCGTCTTCGCCGAGTCCGATCGAATCGTGCGTCATGACATAGATGGCGCGCGCCTGCTGCAGCGCCGACAGCCGGATCGCCGGGCGCGCATAGTCCGCGAACACCAGGAACGTCCCGCCATAGGGGATGACCCCGCCGTGCAGTGCCATCCCGTTCATCGCCGCCGACATGCCGAACTCGCGGATGCCGTAATAGATATAGCGCCCGGCATAGTCGTCGCGCGTGAGCGGTGCCTGCGCCTTGGCCTTGGTGTTGTTCGACCCGGTCAGGTCGGCCGATCCGCCGAGCATCTCCGGAACCGCATCGGCGAGCAGGTTGAGCACGATTTCCGACGCCTTGCGCGTCGCTACCTTTTGCGGCTCGTCGAACTTGCCCGCGAATATGCTGGCGAGGTCGGGCAGATCGCCCGACATGCGGCGCTCGAACTCCGCCCGCTGTCCGTGATCGGCAAGCCGTCGCACCCAGTCTGCGTTGACAGCGGCGCCGCGGCGTCCTGCTTCCGCCCAGCGCTCGGCGACCGGCTCGGGAATGACGAACGGCTCGTGCGTCCATCCCATCGCCTCGCGCGTCTTGGCGACGATGTCGGCCCCCAGCGCCGCGCCGTGGACGGCGCTGGTGCCTTCCTTGCCCGGCGCGCCCTTGCCAATGATCGTGCGACACGCGATCAGCGACGGGCGCGGATCGGCGAGAGCCTCCTCGATCGCGCGTGCGATGTCGTCGGTGTCATGCCCGTCGCATGCCACCACATGCCAGCCGCTGGCACGATAGCGTGCCGGAATGTCCTCGCTCGACGACAGCGATACCGCGCCGTCGATGGTGATGCGGTTGTCGTCCCACAGCACGTTGAGCCGCCCCAGCTTCAGATGCCCGGCGAGCCCCACCGCCTCGTGGTTGATGCCTTCCATCAGGCAGCCGTCGCCGGCAACCACCCAAGTACGATGGTCGACAAGGTCGTCGCCGAACCCTGCGTTGAGATGCCGTTCCGCGACCGCCATGCCGACCGCCATCGCAAACCCCTGCCCCAGCGGACCGGTGGTGCACTCAATGCCGGGCAGCTCGAAATTCTCGGGGTGGCCTGCGCACGGGCTGCCGAGCTTGCGGAAGTTGCGGATGTCGTCGAGCGTCGGCCGCGCGAACCCGGTGAGGTGCAGCAAGCTGTAGATCAGCATCGATCCGTGCCCCGCCGACAGGATGAAACGATCGCGATCGGGCCAGTGCGGATCGGCGGCGTCGTATTTCAAGTAGCGGGTCCACAGCACCGTCGCGACATCGGCCATTCCCATCGGCATGCCCGGGTGACCCGAATTGGCCGCTTCGACGGCGTCCATCGACAGCGCGCGGATCGCGTTGGCGAGATCGAGGTCGGTGGCGGCCATGAGCATCCCTTGGATCGGGCCGGTGCGCAGCAGCAGCGCTCGCAAACCGGGAGATTCGACGATGGCCACGCCTTTGCGGCGACGGCCCGGGTTCGTCAACCGGCGAGCCGCCTTGCCGCGCCCCGACGAGTTGCTAAACCATCTGGATGACACAGCAACTCGAACACCCCGCCGTGCAGCGCATCGAAAAGGCCGTCGCGCGGATCGAAAAGGCTGCCGGCGCCCGCGCCTATTCGGCCGACATGCTGGCGCGCCGCCACGCCGCGCTACGCGAACGCATGGAGCAGGCTGTCGAGGCGCTCGACGCGCTGATCGCACGCGAAGAGGCCGCCCCGGCCGAAACGAAGGCGGATTGAGATGGCGCAGGTAACGATCGAAGTCGCCGGCCGCTCGCACACCATCGCATGCCGCGACGGCGACGAATCCCATCTTCGCGCGCTGGCTGCGACGCTCGACGCGCACGCCGACACCGCGCTCAAGGCGTCGGGCGGGCTGAGCGGCGAGCGGACCCTGCTCTACATCGCGCTGATCCTCGCCGATCAGGTGGCCGAGGCCGAGCGCAGCCCCCCTACCGGGATCCCGCCCATGCTGCTCGATCGCATCGCCGATCGGCTGGAGGCAGTGGCCGCGGCCCTTGAGGAAACGCCGCAACCCTCCTAGATTGGTTGCGGCGGGTACTGCCCGGTGCGAGCTTTAGCGAAAATCCCTGAGGCGATAAATCATCCAATGGGGGCTGTCCCTGCTAGGATCCTGGTCCGAAGCACATGGTTCCCACCTGACGTACGTGGCGTCAGAGGATATTCCAGCAACCGGCCATGGCGGTCCCGCCACCTTACTGCCGTCCGACAGGAGCGATGATGACGCCTAGCTGGCGCAAACCCGCGGGGATGTTCGCCATCCTGACGCTGATCCTGGTCTGGGTGGTGCTGATCGCCAGTTTTGCCGAGGCTATCGGTGCGCTCGCCTGGCCGCTGCAGGCTGCCATCTATCTGATTGCGGGCATCATCTGGATCGCTCCGCTGAAGCCGCTGCTGCGCTGGATGGAAACCGGGCGCTGGAGCGCCTGACGCCGCAACCTTCCCAAAACGGAGAACCGGAGAAAGCGCGCCATTTCCACAGCGGAAAATGGCGCGAGTGACGGGACTTGAACCCGCGACCTCCGGCGTGACAGGCCGGCGCTCTAACCAACTGAGCTACACCCGCTCTCTAGCGAGGAGGCGGGCATTAGGCGAGGGTTTGGGGGGTGTCAACCCGATTGGTCGCGGCTGCGCGGACGAAATTTCGGGCCGGTCCGCGGCTCGTGCACCAGCGTCCCGTGCTCGAACAGGAACCCGGCGATATCCGGGCGTCCCGCTGCATTGAGCACGGTCTGGATAATGATCAGCAGTGGCACCGCGAGCAGCGCGCCGGGCGTTCCCCACACCCATCCCCAGAAGCTCAGCGACACCAGAATCATGATCGGATTGATGGTCAACCGGTGGCCGACGATCAGCGGGGTGATCGCATTCGCCTCGACCAGGTGCGCACCGACCATGATCGCCGCAGGCAACAGCGCCCCCCACACGTCGCTGAACGTCATCAGCCCGCCCAGCGCCAGCAGCACTGCCGCGATCACCGGTCCGAAATAGGGCACGTAATTGAGCAGCGCGACGATTCCTCCCCACATCAACGGGGTCGGCATGTCGATCACGTACAGCGCCCCGGCGACGATCAGCCCCAGCATGACGTTGATCAGCGTGATCGTTCCCAGATAGGCCGAGGTGTCGTCGACCACGTCCTGGATGACTCGGGCGGTCGCCATTGCGCCATCGAAGCTGGTCCGGCTGGTGATCGCCTTCTTGCGCAGCCGGGTCCATCCCGACAGCAGGAAGAAGATCACCAGGATCGCGAAGAACATCTCGATCAGGGCGGTCGGCGCCGAGGTCGCAGCGAGATCGAGGATCGAGCGCGGCGGCGCCGATACCGTGTCGGGGGTCGGCACCGGCGTCGAGGCGATATTCTCGATCGTGCGGTTGAGGAAGCGCTGTGCGCTCGAATAGAAATCGATCAGCGGCGCGATGTTGCTCTGGATCTGGTCGATGCGTTCGGGAAGGATACGGATCCACCCCCAGGCAGGCACCACGATCGACGCCAGCGCGACGTTGACCGCGACCAGGAATGCCAGCACGCACAGCAGCGCGGCCAGCGCGGCGGGAACGCGCCGGCGCTCGAACCATTCGAGCATCGGCACCAGCGCCACCGCGATCACGATCGCCGCGGTGAGCGGCAGGAAGAACTGCGATCCGGCCTGCAGCGCGAACGGCACTGCCAGCACCAGTCCAATGCCGGCGATCAACGTCAGCGCGGCTAGCAGCCGGTCGCGGCGCAGTTCCTCATGCGCCGTCGCCGAAAGCTCGTCGTCGTCCAGCGCCGCAATCCGCGACCGATCGGCATCGTCAATATGTTGGCCCACCGGCTGATCCACGCGTCGAACCTCCTCGATCCCTGTCCAATCCTAATCGCCTTTCCCCGGCAATGGTATCCCGGCTAGCATCGCGTCATGGAAAGAGAGATACTGGTGATCGACGCGGGGACGACCTCGACCCGCGCGATCCGCTTCGCGCCGGACGGAGCCTGCCTCGGTCAGCACAGCGCGCCTATCGCCCAGCACTATCCCTGTCCCGGCTGGGTCGAGCATGATGCGAACGAAATCCGCGACGCATCGTTCGCCTGCGCCCGACAGATGATCGACGCCGCGGGCGGCTCCGACCGCATCGCGGCGATCGGGATCGCCAATCAGCGCGAGACCGTCGTGTTCTGGGATCGCAGCACGGGCGAAGCCCTCGCCCCTGCGATCGTCTGGCAGGATCGCCGTAGCGCCGATCTGTGCGCCGCGCTGATCGATCGCGGCGAGGAAGCGGGGGTGCAGGCGCGCAGCGGGTTGTTGCTCGATCCCTATTTCTCGGGAACCAAGATCGCCTGGGCGCTCGAGCACTGGACGCACTTGCGCGAGGCGGGGGATCGCTTGGCGATCGGTACCGTCGAAAGCTGGCTGATGTGGCATCTGACCGGCGGTGCGCACGTCAGCGACGCCACCAATGCGTCGCGCACGCTGCTGATGGCGCTGGGTAGCGGTAGCTGGGACGACGGTCTGATCGACCTGTTCGGCGTCCCGCGCGCCGCACTGCCCGAGATCGTCGATTGCGCCGGGCAGTTCGGAACGACGTCGCGGTTCGGCGGCAGCATCGCGATCACCGGGATGGCGGGCGACCAGCAAGCGGCAACGATCGGCCAGTCCTGCCTCGCGCGCGGCGAGACCAAGGCGACCTATGGCACCGGCGCATTCGTGCTCGCCAATTGCGGCACCACCCCGCCGGTGTCACGAAACCGCCTGCTGGCGACGGTTGCGTGGCAGATTGGCGGGCGGCGCACCTATGCGCTCGAAGGGTCGGTGTTCGTCGCAGGCAGCCTGATCCAGTGGCTGCGCGATTCGCTCGGGCTGCTGGCGAGCGCCGACGAGAGCGAAGCGCTGGCGCGTTCGGTGGCCGACAATGGCGGAGTATATTGCGTCCCCGCGCTGGCAGGGATCGGCGCGCCGTGGTGGCGCCCGGAAGCGCGCGCCGCGATCACGGGCATGAGCTTCGCCACCACGCGCGCGCATGTCGCCCGCGCCGCGCTGGAAGCGATGGCGCACCAGACCCGCGACCTCAAAACCGCTTTCGCAGCGGATGGGGCGGACTGGAAGACGCTGCGCATCGATGGCGGGATGGTTGCCAACGACTGGATGGCGCAGGATCTGGCCGACATGCTCGACATTCCAGTCGAGCGCCCCGGCTTCGCGGAAACCACCGCGCTCGGGGCGGCGATGCTGGCGGGGGTCGGCGCGGGCATTTTCGCAACGCTCGAGGATGCCGCTGCAATGCGCGGACCGATCGAGCACTTTCTCCCGACGATCGCCGATTCCGAGCGGACGCGCCGGGTGGAGGGATGGTCGGCGGCTGTGCAAGCGGTTGTTGTCAAACGCTGATCTTGGGCAGTAAGGCTTTGCTTACGGCTCTTCGCTAGCATCTCGTCGTGCGGTGCGGAGTGCAGTCATGCCGGATGCCCAACCAGAGAGTGAAGTGTTCAACAAGCGTATCAAGTCCCGCGTGGAGCTTTCCGCGCCCGGAAAACTGTCGGAACCGTTCGCCGGCAATCATGGCGTAGAATTGCTCGACATTTCTGCCAGCGGCGCCCGGATCGCGACCTTTCGCAATTTCAGCGTGGACCAGACGCTGTATCTCACCATCGACAAGCTGCAGTCGCTCAAATGCGTCGTGCGCTGGGTCAAGCATGGCGAGATCGGCGTCGCCTTCGATCGCGATCTCTATCCGGCGGTCGTCGAGCATATCGCCGCCGCGCATCGCGCCCGCACCCGCTAGCTCAAATCAGGCGGGCGCAGGCTCCGCGAAGAGCGCGCGGAGTTCCTGTTTGAGAATCTTGCCATTGGCGTTGCGCGGCAGCACGTCGCCGACGAAGCGGATCGCCACCGGCACCTTGAACCCGGCAAGGTGCTTTCCGACCCAGGCCTGCAGTTCCGCTTCGGTGGCCGAACAGCCGGAGCACAGATGCACCACCGCCGCCGGCTCCTCGCCTAATATCCGGTGCGGTATCCCGACCAGCGCCGCATCAGTGACCGCGGAGTGGGCATAGAGGACATTCTCGACCTCGATCGAATAGATGTTCTCGCCGCCGCGGATGATGATGTCCTTGGCGCGATCGACGATATAGCAGAACCCTTCCTCGTCGAGCCGCGCAAGGTCGCCGGTGCGGACCCAACCGTCGATGAAGGTGGCGGCGGTCGCTTCGGGCTTGTTCCAATAGCCCTTCACGATCATCGGCCCCTTGGCCCATAGTTCCCCCACCTCGCCGACCGGAATCGCCTGCGCGCCATCGGGAGACATCACCTTGAGTTCGGCCACCGGCACCGGCGGGCCGCAGCTGTCGGGACGATTGAGATAATCCTCGCCCTGATGGCTGGTCACGGTCGCCATCGTCTCGGTCATGCCCCAGCCATTGCCGGGCAGCGCCCCGAATTCCTGGTAGATGCGCCGCACCAGTTCGGGCGCCGACGGAGCGCCGCCATAGGAGATGTTCTCCAGGCTCGAGAGATCGTACTTGCCGCGATCGGGATGCTCCAGCAGCTGCCACGCGATCGTCGGCACGCCGCCGGTGGCGTTGATGCGCTCCTTCTCGATCAGCTTGAACGCTTCGACCGTATCCCATTTGCGCATCAGCACGATCGTCCCGCCCGCGACGATATTACCCATCAGGAACGCGCTGCACGCGGTTACGTGGAAGAACGGAATCACGATCAGATGCGTCTTGTGCTCGGGCGTCGCGGGCGGCACCTCGCCGCGGCGCAGCAGCATCCGCGCCGCGCCGTACCCGGTCGAAAAGATGTTCGACAGCATGTTGCGGTGAGTGCCGATCGCGCCCTTGGGATGGCCGGTGGTTCCGCTGGTGTAGAAGATCGCGACCTCATCGTCGGGCTGGATCGTCATCGCGATGTCCGGCAGGCCGACATCGGTCAGGGTCGCCCAGCCCGAGGTCGGGCCGACCAGCGACGCGAAGTCGGCGGCGCCGCCCTCAAGCGGGCCCGTCGGCCGCGCCACCAGCACCTGCTCGACCGCGGGCATCGCCGCGTAATGATCCCTGAGCCGGACATGGCGCTCGCCGTCGAGGATGACGAGCTTCGCGCCCGAATCGACGATGCCATATTCGAGCTCGTCGCCGCTCCACCATGCGTTGAGTGGCACCGCGATCGCGCCGATGCTGGTGACCGCGAAGAAGATCTGGGTCCATTCGGGCAGATTGCGCATGGCGAACGCCACCCGGTCGCCGCGTCCGATGCCCATCGCGATCAGCTTGTGCGCCAGCGTCGCCACGGCCCGAAAATGCGCGTCATAGGTGACGCGCTCGTCTTCGTGGATCAGGAACTCGCGATCGCCATGCGTTCGGGAAAACAGCATCAGCATCGCCAGGCTCGCCGGGGCGTGCTTCCAGGCCTTGGTCGGCACGCCGCGAATCTCGACCGTCTCGATCTCGAACTTCTGGCCCGGTGCGGTCAGCAGCCCTTCGATCTGGGCAAGCGACATTTTCGGCCAGGCTGGGTCCAGCACGACGAGCGGATCGGTGGCCAAGGCGGAATTCTCCATAAGTTGAATATCGGGTTTGTGTCGTCACCCGGTTTCGGCAAGGTTAGTGTTGATTCGATCGGCGCTCAAGGCAATAGGAGATTGCCATGGCGCACAGTGCGCATGATGGACGGTTTCGAACGAGAGGTACGCTTTGCAGGCCAGCAGCATCGCCCGCCCGGCGCGGCAGGGTTTCGACGCCGACCGGCTTGCACGGATCGACGCATTCCTGGCCGACCGCTATCTCGACAGCGGTCGGTTGCCGCACGCCCAGCTGCTGATCGCGCGCGATGGGGAGATCGCGCATTTCTCGCATCAGGGCGCCGCGCGCGAAGGCGGTGCGGCGATCGGCGAAGGCTCGTTGTTCCGCATCGCGTCGATGACCAAGCCGATCACGTCGCTGGCGTTCATGATGCTCGTGGAGCGCGGGCTGGTCGCGATCGACACGCCGGTCCACCACGTTCTTCCCGAATTCAAGGGGGGCGGCGTCTATGCCGGCGGCGGTGGAGGGGTCCCGTTCGCAACGACCGCAACCGCGCAGCCGATGCGGATGATAGACCTGCTGCGGCATACCTCGGGGCTGACCTACAGCTTCCAGAACCGCAGTAACATCGATGCCGCCTATCGCGAGCACCGGATCGAGAATTGGCACGGCAATCTGAATCTCGACGGGTTCGTCGCGGCGCTCGGCGAACTCCCGCTCGAATTCTCGCCGGGCGAGGCGTGGAACTATTCGGTATCGACCGATGTGCTCGGCGCCGTCATCGAGCGCGTCTCGGGCATGCCGCTCGATCGCTTCCTCGACACGCATCTCTTCGGCCCGCTCGGAATGGACGATACCTTCTTTCAGGTGCCGACGGACAAGCTTGACCGGCTGACCGATTGCTGGACGCTCAAGCCTGGTCAAGGCCGGATGCTGTACGATCGCGGGGCCGACAGCGCCTGGGCGCATCGGCCGAAATTGCTGTCGGGCGGCGGTGGGCTGGTATCGAGCGCGTTGGATTATCACCGGTTCTGCACGCTGTGCTTGAACGGTGGCGAGCTGGACGGAGTGCGGATCGTCGGGCGCAAGACGCTCGATTTGATGACGCAGAACCACTTGCCCGGCGGCGGCGACCTTGCGAGCATGTCGCGATCGCTGTTCAGCGAGGCGACCAATGCCGGTGTCGGCTTTGGGCTTGGCTTTGCCGTCACCCACGACGTGGCAAGAACGATGGTCCCGGGCAGCGTCGGCGAATATTATTGGGGCGGAATGTTCTCGACCGCCTTCTTCATCGACCCGGTCGAGCGGTTGCACATGATCTTCATGACGCAGTTGAGCCCGTCGAGCACCTATCCGATCCGCCGCGAGTTGAAGACGATGATCTATGCGGCGCTGACATAAGCCACCCTGCTCCCGCAAAGGCGGGAGCCAGGAGATTTTCCGTGCTGCGCGTGCAGCCCTCGGCTCCCGCCTTCGCGAGAGTACAAGCAACAGGAGAGACCCGACCCATGACCTCGCCCATCACCACTACCCGCGACGGCGACGTGCTGATCGTCGTATCGAACAACCCACCGGTCAATGCGCTGAGTGCCGCCGTCCGCATTGGGATCGACGCCGCGATCGATGAAGCGGCGGGCGATGACGGCATCAAGGCGGTGGTGATCGCCTGCGACGGCCAGACCTTCTTTGCGGGTGCCGACATCACCGAATTCGGCAAGCCGCCGGTCGAGCCGCTGCTCCCCACGCTGGTCGACAAGATCGAGGCTTCGGAAAAGCCGGTCGTTGCCGCGATCCACGGCACCGCCTTGGGTGGCGGATGCGAGGTCGCGATCGCCTGCCATTACCGCATCGCCGTGCCCAGCGCGAAGCTCGGCACCCCGGAGGTGAAGCTCGGCCTGCTCCCCGGTGCTGGGGGTACACAGCGCCTGCCGCGTCTTGCCGGTGTCGAACTCGCGCTGGAGATGGTCGCAAAGGGCGATCCCATCCCGGCGAGGAAGGCACATGAGGCCGGATTGGTCGATCGCCTCGCCGACGAAGGTGCGTTGCGCGCCGAGGCGGTCGCCTTTGCCCGCGAAGTCGCCAGTGTACGTCCCCTCCCGCGCGCCAGCGAGAAACAGGCCAAAGCCGAACCCGGCGTGTTCGACGCGTTCCGCAAGACCAACGCGCGCCGCTTCCGCGGTTTCGACGCGCCCGAGGCGAACATCGCCTGCGTCGAGAAAGCGACGCAGTCACCCTATGCCGAAGGCGTCCAGTTCGAGCGTGAAAGCTTCATGAAGTTGATGTTCGGGGTCCAGTCGGCCGCGCAGCGCCACATCTTCTTTGCCGAGCGCAAGGCGTCGAAGATCGACGACATCCCCGCCGACATCCAGCTGCGCGACATCAAACGCGTCGGCGTGATCGGTGCGGGCACGATGGGCGGCGGCATCTCGATGAACTTCCTGTCGGCGGGCATCCCCGTCACGATTGTCGAGATGCAGCAGGAAGCGCTCGACCGCGGCACCGGCGTCATGCGCCGGAATTACGAGGCGTCGGCCGCCAAGGGCCGGATGAAGCCTGAACAGGTGGAAGCGGCGATGGGCGCGCTGAAACCGACGCTCGCCCTCGCAGACCTCGCCGATTGCGACCTCATCATCGAAGCGGTCTATGAGAATATGGACGTCAAGAAGGAGCTGTTCGGCAAGCTCGACGCGATCGCCAAGCCCGGCGCGATCCTGGCGTCGAACACCAGCTATCTGAATGTCGACGAGATCGCCGCCAGCACCTCGCGCCCGCAGGATGTCGTGGGGATGCACTTCTTCTCGCCCGCCAACGTCATGAAGCTGCTCGAAGTCGTGCGCGGCGCCAAGACTGCGCCTGACGTGCTCGCGACCGTCATGAAACTGGGCAAGACGATCAAGAAGGTCGCGGTCGTCGCAGGTGTTTGCCACGGCTTTATCGGCAACCGCATGCTGATGCCGCGCCAGGTCGAGGCGATGAAGCTGTTGATGGAAGGCGCGACGCCCGAGCAGATCGACCGCGTCCATGTCGAATTCGGCATGCCGATGGGACCGTTCCAAATGAGCGATCTGGCCGGCGTCGATATCGGCTGGCACCGCGACCCGACCCGCATCGAAAGCATCCGCGATGCGCTGGCTGCGGAGAAGCGCTGGGGCCAGAAGACGCAAGCGGGCTTCTACGATTATGACGAGAAGCGTACCCCCTCGCCTTCTCCGCGCGTGGCCGAGATCATCGAGGACTTCCGCAAGCAGACGGGCACGCCGCAGCACGAAATCACGGACGAGGAGATCGTCGAGCGGACATTATACCCGATGGTCAACGAAGGCGCGTTGATCCTGGAGGAAGGCATGGCGCAGCGCGCATCGGACATCGATGTCGTCTGGATCTACGGCTATGGCTGGCCCGTCTATCGCGGCGGGCCGATGTTCTGGGCCGATACCGAAGGGCTGAAGAAGATCGTCGCCGGATTGGAAAAGCATGGGTTCGAGGTTTCCACGCTTCTAAAGGACAAGGCCGAGAAGGGCGAGCGGTTCAATTGAGGCCGCTGGCGGTCCCATATTCCGATCGGTCCGAGCGTAATCGAGAACCGCTGTCTAGCGAAGCCGAGGCGCGGGTTGCGATCTCGCTACGCTCGAACATGCGCCTCGACTTCGCTCGGGACGAACGGAGCGGGTGAGCTAGTGGAGCCCTCGACCGCCTTCGAGATCGCCGCCGCGATCCGCGCGGGCAATACCACCGCGCGCGCGGAAACCGACGCCGCAATCTCGCGCATCGAAACGCGCGATGCGGCGATCAACGCAGTCGTCGTCCGCGACTTCGATCGCGCGCGCTCCGCCGCCGACGATGCCGACAGCCGCCTTGCCGATGGTGACGCCTCGCCCCTTCTCGGCGTACCGATGACGGTGAAGGAAGCCTTCGACGTCGCGGGTCTTCCGACGCATTGGGGCTTGCGCGAGCATTCTAACACCATTGCGCCCAGCGACGCGGATGCGGTCAGCAAGCTGAAGGCAGCGGGCGCGATCATTCTTGGCAAGACCAATGTCCCCAAAGCCTTGGGCGACTGGCAATCGGTCAATTCCATCCACGGCGTGACCAATCACCCTTCCGATCCGAGCCGCACCTGTGGCGGAAGCTCGGGCGGCGCGGCGGCCGCGCTGGCGACCGGCATGGTCCCGCTGGAATTGGGCAGCGATATCGGCGGGTCGATCCGTATCCCTGCGCATTTTTGCGGCGTGTGGGGATTGAAGCCGAGTCGGGGGGCGCTTTCCAGCTACGGCCACCGCTATCCCGGCAGCGACAGTGCCGAAGACCCTCTTGGCGTCATCGGCCCAATGGCGCGCTGCGGCGAGGACCTGGCGCTGGTACTCGACCTGCTCGCCATGCTGCCGATGCCGCGCAGCAATTGCGCCCCCCAGCGCGTGCTGATGCTAACCGGACATCCCGAAACACGCACCGCGTCCGCGTGCATCGAAGCGGTCGAACGCGCCGCCGAGGCGCTGGCACGCACCGGTGTCGAGATCGTCCGGACCACGCCGCTCCTACCCGACCTAGCGCAGCAACATTCGGATTATGGGAGGATGCTTGGGGTGAGCTTCGCTCGCTTCGAGCCCGACCTGCATTTCACCCTGCCCAGCTTGCTCGACTGGTTCGCGCTGCAGGACGTACAGGCGCGCAACGCCCGGGCCTGGGCCGCATTGTTCGCCGAATTCGACGCCGTGCTGGCCCCGCCGGCCGCGACCCAGGCTTTCCCGCACGACCACAGCCCACAGGCGAACCGCCGCCTGTCGATCGACGGCGTGGATAGCCCCTATGACTCGCATCTTGCCTGGGCAGGGCTCGCGACGTTCCCCGGCTTGCCGTCGACATGCGTACCGGTCGGCGTCCTCGAAGGACTTCCTGCCGGCGTCCAGATCCTCTGCGCCGCCAACCGCGATCATCAGTCGATCGCAATCGCCACGCTCGTCCACAACGCCCTTCACGGAGCGCAATCATGACCGATCTCGACCAATTCCGCCGCGATACGCGCGCGTGGCTGGAAGCGAATTGCCCCCCCGAAATGCGGCAGCCCGTGCGCTCCGAAAAGGATGCCTGCTGGGGCGGGCGAAATCCCGACTTCCAACCGGGGCAAAAGGAATGGATGGACGCGATGGCATCGCGCGGCTGGACCGTGCCCGACTGGCCGACGGCCTATGGCGGCGGCGGCCTGTCGGCGGCACAGACCAAGATCCTGCGCGAGGAGATGGCGGCGATCCACGCGCGCAATCCGCTCAACAGCTTCGGCATCTCGATGCTTGGCCCGGCGCTTCTGAAATATGGCAACGAGGAGCAGAAGCTCGAACATCTGCCAAAGATCGCACGCGGTGAAATCCGCTGGTGCCAGGGCTATTCCGAGCCCAATGCCGGGTCCGATCTCGCCAGCCTTGCGGCATCGGCCGAGGATGCGGGCGACCACTATATCGTCAACGGGCAGAAAGTCTGGACCAGCTACGCCGACAAGGCAGACTGGATCTTCTGCCTGGTCCGAACCTCGAAGGAGTCCAAGCAAGGCGGGATTAGCTTCGTGCTGTTCGATATGGCCAGCGAAGGCGTCTCCACGAAGCCGATCCTGCTGATCTCCGGCTATTCGCCCTTTTGCGAAACCTTCATGGACAATGTGAAGGTACCCAAGGCGAACCGCGTACACGCGGAGAACAAGGGCTGGGACGTCGCGAAATATCTGCTCGGCCATGAGCGTGAGATGATCTCGGGGATGGGGCTGGGATCGACCGGGGGAAATCCCCTGATCGAAGGTGCCATCGCCACGATCGGGCTGAACGACCGCGGCGAACTGGCCGACCCGTTGCTACGCGCGCACCTCGCCCTGTTCGACGTGCGGTCCAAGGCATTTGCGGCCATGTCCGAGCGCTTCATCGACGAATTGAAGGCCGGTCAGGCCCATCCGGCGCAACCGAGCATGATGAAATATTACGGCACCGAGCTGAACAAGGCGCGCCACGAACTCGTCATGGCAGCGGGTGGATCGGATGCGCTGGAATGGGAAAGCCGCGGGTCTTCGGGCGGCGCGAAGGCGCGCGCGTGGCTCAGGACCAAGGCCAACTCGATCGAGGGCGGGACCAGCGAGGTCCAGCTCAACATCATCGCCAAGCGGATCCTGGAATTGCCCGGCGCCTAGCCATGCCGTGCTCCGGCGCAGGCCGGAGCGCTGGCCGGCTTGCCTGTCTCTAACCCAGCATTCCGACCTTCGCCGGAATACGGAGCGTTTGAAATGCCTCTCTACCTCAACGACGAACAAGTCATGCTGCGCGACACGACGAAGCAATTCGTCGCCGAGCACGCGCCGGTCAGCCACCTGCGCGCACTGCGCGACGCCAACGACTCGACGGGCTTTTCACGCGACCTGTGGAAGCAATTCGCC
Organism: Sphingomonas japonica; assembly: GCF_006346325.1. Classification (NCBI taxonomy): domain Bacteria; kingdom Pseudomonadati; phylum Pseudomonadota; class Alphaproteobacteria; order Sphingomonadales; family Sphingomonadaceae; genus Sphingomonas; species Sphingomonas japonica. The sequence continues at coordinate 987,423 of NZ_VDYR01000001.1, forward strand.
GAGATGGGATTCACCAGCATTCTGATCGGGGAGGATCATGGCGGGCTTGGTCTCGGCCATGTCGAGGCGGGCGTCGTATTGGAGGAGATCGGGCGCAACCTGTCGCCCTCCCCCTTCCTGACCACCGCCGTCGCCGCGGTCGAGGCGCTGAAGGGCACCGCCCATGCAGAGCGCTGGTTTCCCGGCATCGTCGCAGGCGACACCGTCGCAGCGCTCGCGATCGACGAGCGCGCCAAGCATGGCGATGCCATTGCGATGACGGCCGAACGGTCGGGCAATGGGTTCAAACTGTCGGGTGAAAAGCGGTTCGTCACGCACGCCCATGTGGCGGACTTGCTGATCGTCGCGGCGCGCACTTCTGGCGCCGACGTCGATGACGCTGGCGTCACGTTGTTCGCGGTTCCGAAGGATGCCGACGGCCTCTCTCACGAAACCGAGCGCCTGGCCGACTCCAGCCTCGCCGCGCGCAGCAGATTCGATCGGGTCGAGGTCGATGCCGATGCGGTGATCGGCGAGGTCGACAATGGCCGCGTCGTGCTCGAGCGCCTGCTCGCAGCCGGACGCACCGGCGCATCCGCCGAGATGCTCGGCGTCGGTGGCGGCGCGATGGACATGACCGTCGCTTATATGAAAGAGCGCAAGCAGTTCGGCGCGCCGATCGGCAGTTTCCAGGCGCTCCAGCACCGTGCTGCGCATCTCTATTCCGAAATGGAGGTTGCGCGTGCCGCCGTGCTCAAGGCACAGCAATTGCTCGACGCCGATGACGCGCGTGCCGACGAAGCGGTATCGGTGGCAAAGGCGATGACCGGGCTAGCCGCCACGCTGGCGGTGCAGGAGGGAATCCAGATGCACGGCGGCATTGGCATGACCGACGAATATGACATCGGCTTCTACATGAAACGCGCCCGCGTGCTTGCCGAAATGTTCGGCGACAGCAATTTCCACGCGGATCGACTGGCGCGAAAGGCAGGGTATTGATGAGCCAGGATACCGAGCGCGCAACCACGCCGGAGGCCCTTGTTGCCCAGCTCACCGCCCTGCTCGACGTCGAGGAGATCGACACCGACCTGTATCGCGGCGCGCGTCAGCCCGGCGGCGTCGGGCGCGTGTTCGGCGGACAGGTGATCGGGCAGGCGTTGCAGGCCGCACAGCGATCGGTCGAGGCGCCCAAGGTCGCGCATTCGCTCCACGCCTATTTCATGCGGCCGGGCAACGAAGACCATCCGATCGTCTATCGCGTTGTGCGCGACTTCGAAGGGCGCAGCTTCGCCAATCGCCGCATCATCGCGATGCAGCGCGGGCAGCCGATCCTCAACATGATCGCCTCGTTCCATGTGCCCGAGGATGGCCTGCACCATCAGGACCGCATGCCCGACGTGCCCGATCCCGACACGCTGCGCCCCGACAGCGAATTGCGAGAGGAAATTCGCGAACAGGTTCCCGAAAAGCTCCGGCGTTTCTTCCTGCGCGCGCGCCCGATCGAGATTCGCCCGACCAATCCCGCCCGCTGGTTCGCGCCCAAGGCGTCGGAGCCTGTCCAGCACAGCTGGTTCCGGGTCTGCGCTCCGCTGCCTGACGATCCCGCGCTGCACCGGGCAATGCTCGCCTATGCCAGCGACATGGCACTGCTCGGCACGTGCATGTTGCCACATGGCGTCAACTGGATGACGCACAAAGTGCAGACCGCCAGCCTCGATCACGCAGTCTGGCTGCACGAGCCGTTTCGGTTCGACGAATGGCTGCTCTACACCACCGACAGCCCATGGAGTGGCCATGCCCGCGGGTTCAACCGCGGTCGCATCTTCACGCGCGACGGACGGCTGGTGGCGAGCTGTGCGCAAGAGGGATTAATCCGGATGCGGGACTGAGCGCGGAGCCGAATGCTGCGCCGGACGTTTGCAGCATATGATCGTCGATGCGCTCCCGCCCGCCCACATCGCCCCCGCGCCGGTGCGCCAATCGATCGACGCGCTGCGCTGGGATCGGCGCGTGCTGATCGTGTTTGCGGGCGCGGCCAGCGACCGCAGATTGTCGGAGCAGCGCGATGCGCTGCGGGCGGAGCGATCGGAAATCGGCGATCGCGACCTGACGGTCGTCGAAGTTGTCGCTGACAGCGTGTCCGGCATTCGCGACTACGCTCCCCGGCTGCGCGCGCAGTTCGGGGTCGGCAGAGCGGACTTCGCGGCAATCCTGATCGGCAAGGACGGCGCGGCGAAACTGCGTTCGCCGCGACCGGTCAGCACCGCGACGCTGTTTGCGACGATCGACGCGATGCCGATGCGCCGCCGCGAGATAACGGAGCGCTAGTAGCCGCGGTCGAGTTTGAACTGCACCATCACTGAGCAGTTGCTCGCCCCCTGGTTGGACTTTGGCTTCGTCGCACTGCGCGCCACCCCCAGGGCCGCTTCGCCGAACTCGAATGTCGGTTCGGCGTGAAGCACTCGCAAATTGCCCAGCGCTCCCCACGGTGCGACATCGAATCCAATGAGTGCCCATCCCTCGATCCTGCGGCGCTTATAAGCGGCCGGGAATTCGAGCCGCGGCGGGGTGGCCCATTCGTCGGGCAGCCCGCACTCCGCGCCGCCCCCTCTCGGAGCATCGGGCGCGCCCAGCGTATCGCTCGACGAGCGCCACAGTGGATAGGCACATCCGCGGCGCGGCCCGTCGGCATAGCGCCACTGCGCGACTGCCTTGGCCGCGGCGCGGTCGAGCGCAACATTGTCGCGCCCGCTGAAGGTCCGAACATCGGTTGGTCGGCCATCGGCATCGATGTCGAACGCGACGGCGGTGGTAGTGATGGTGCCCGGGTCGCCGGGCAGATCGGCGAAGCGCGGCGTCACCTGCGTCAACAATTGCGGCCAGCCCCGGATGCAGTCCGATCCGGCGGGTACTATGCGGCGGACCAACTGCGCAGTCATCGGACTGCCATAGCCGCCACCTGCCGCAAAGTACCGCACCAGTGTTGCCTGGTCGGTGTCCGCGATCGGCTGGCTGACCGGATATAGCGTGATCGCGCATTCGCTGCGCTGCTCGTCCGGCTGGAAGCGCCACGCGACGAAGCTGGGGATGACGTCGGCAGTCTGATAGTTGCGGCCATCGACGCCGTCGATGCTGACCGGGCGGCCACGCGCGTCGATGCGAAAGCGCAGCGCAAGCGGCGCGATGCCGCTTTGCCCGCCAAAATGCGCGAAGGGCACGGGCGGCTCGACATGAACGGGCGACACCGGCGTGCCGCCGCAACGCGCCTGACTACCGCGATAGGTCACGATCAGCGGCTGCGGGTCTCGCGCCGCGGCGAACTGCTCGACCACCACCGGCGGCGGCGGCGGGCCTGGCGGAGGGGGTGTCGCCCCGACCTGCACCATCAGCATCAGCATCGACATGGCCGCATCCTGTCGGCGGTATGCGACAGAAGCAAGTCAACCGAGCCACTTACGCCGCAGTCTTGCCGAACTCCTGCCGCGTCACGGGATGACTCGACGACAATCCGCCATCGACCACGATCGCCTGACCGTTGACATAGCTGGCTTCGTCCGACGCAAGGAACAGCGCGACCCGCGCGATCTCCTCGGGCTCACCGCCGCGGCGCAGCGGATTTAGCCGACCGATGCGGTCTTCCTTGCCGACCTCGCGGGCATGTTCATAGGCACGCGCGGTCATGCCGGTCTCGATCAGGCCGGGACAGATCGCATTGACGCGAACGTTGCTCCCGGCCAACTGCTGCGCCGCGGTCTGGACAAGGTTGATGACGCCTGCCTTGGATGCCGAATAGGGCGGGCACCCCGCGCCCGATCGCAACCCCGCGACACTCGCCGTGCAGAGGATCGCGCCGCCGCCGCGCTCGATGATGCGCGGCGCGGCATGTTTGATCGCGAGGAACGGGCCTATCAGGTTGACGCGCAGGATGTCGGCCCATTGTTCGGGCGTGCCCTCGAGCAAGCCGGTCAGCCCACCGGAAATCCCGGCATTGGCGTACATCACGTCGATCCCGCCATGTGCCGCGCCGGCAAGTTCGACCATGTGTACGACATCTGCCTCGCGACCGGCATCCAGCGTGATCGCGCGCGCCGTGCCGCCGTCAGCGACGATCGCCGCCGCGGTCGCATGCACCGCTTCGTCGAGGTCGGCGCAGACCACCGCGCCGCCTTCGGCTGCAAACGCCATTGCCGTCGCACGGCCGATGCCGGACGCGGCACCGGTGACGATGATCGACTTGCCCGCGAACCGTGCCCTCACTGCGTCGCTCCCGCCTTCACTGCAAAGCTCCACGCTGCATCGACCAGCGCCGGCAGCCGTTTGACGGTTCGCGCGGCCTGCGCGCTGGAAGCGTTGCCGTCGCGCAGCCGCTGCTTGATGCCCTGGACGATGCCCGCGAGCCGGAACAAGTTGTACGCGAAATACCAGTCGAGGTCCGGCACCCCGTCGCGCCCAGTCGCTGCGCAATAGCGTTCGACCACCTGTTCCAGCGTCGGAATGCCGGTCGCCTCCCCGGTTCGGCCCATCACGCCCGAGCGGCCTTCTGGCTCGGTCACCCAGCTCATCAGGAAATAGCTGAAATCCGCCAGCGGATCGCCGAGCGTCGACAATTCCCAGTCGAGCACCGCCGCCACGCGCGGAACGTCGGGGGCGAAGATAAGGTTGTCGATGCGGAAGTCGCCGTGCACGATCGCCGTGCGCGTCTGCGGCGGCACAGTCTGCGGCAGCCACTCGATCAGCCTGTCCATCGCCGGCAGATCATCGGTCTGGCTGGCGCGATACTGCCGCGTCCAGCGCGCGACCTGGCGCTCGAAATAATTGCCCGGCTTGCCATAATCGCCCAGGCCCACCGCCTCGGGATCGATCGCGTGCAGCGCCGCGAGCGTGTCGATCATCGCATGATAGTGCGCCGTGCGTTCCGCCGGGGCGAGACCGGGCAAGGTGCCGTCCCACAGCGTCCGGCCCTCGACCAGTTCCATGACGTAGAACATCGAACCGATCACAGTGTCGTCGGTACACAGTCCGAAATAGGGCTTGGCCACCGGAAAGCCTGTGGGGTGCAGCGCCGCGATCAGACGGTATTCGCGATCGACCGCATGTGCCGACGGCAGCAGCTTGCCGAACGGCTGACGGCGCAGGACATAGCTTTTGCCCGGCGTATCCACCCGGTAGGTCGGGTTGGACTGGCCGCCGGGAAATTTTTCGAGCGAAACCGGCCCGCCGAACCCCGGCATGCGATCGGCCATCCAGCGTTCGAGCGCGGCGGTATCGATCGGCGTATCGCCTGCATCACCGGTCATGGGAACACGATCACCGATCGCACGCTGTCGCCGCTGCGCAGCTTCGCCAGCGCTGTATTGACGTCATCTAGCGCGATCGTCTCCGCTACCATCGTGTCCAGATCGAGCTTGCCGTCCAGATACATCCGCACGAGCCGAGGCATGTCGAGCGGGAACTGCGTCGATCCCAAAAGCGATCCTTGCAGTTTCTTGCCGGTCAGAAAGGTCGGGCCAGCGATGCTGACCGACTGGCCGGGGGCGATCATGCCCAGGATCGTCGCGGTTCCGCCGCGGCGCAGGATCGTCCAGGCGAGTTCTGCGGTATTCGGCCGCCCGACCGCTTCTATCGCATAGTGCACACCGCCACCGGTGAGCGTGAGCACCGCCTTGGCAAGGCCCTCGGCGCCGGCGTCGAACGCGTGGGTGGCCCCCATGCGCTTCGCCAGCTCGCGCTTTTCGGCGACCGGATCGATCGCGACGATCATCCCCGCGCCGGCGATTTTCGCCGCGTTGATCGCCGCCAGCCCGATGCCTCCGGCGCCGATCACCGCGACGCTTTCGCCGGGCTTGACCTTGCTGTCGTTGAAGACCGCACCCGCCCCGGTAATCACCGCGCAGCCCAGCAGCGCTGCCCGGTCGAGCGGCATAGCCTTGTCGATGGCGACACAGGCGTTCTCGTGCACCAGCATCCGTTCGGCGAAGGCCGACAGGTTGAGGAACGGTGCCAGCGGCGTGCCGTCCGCCAGGCTCAAACGCGGCGGAGCGTCGGCGGGACGGCGGGTGGATGGGTCGATGCACAATGACGGCCGCCCGCTGGTGCAGAACTCGCAGGATCCGCAGAACACCGTGAAGAAGGTGATGACGGGATCACCGGGCCGAACGCTCGACACGCCATCGCCGACCACTTCGACCACGCCTGCCGCCTCATGCCCCGGCACGGTCGGCACCGGGTGCGGAAAACTGCCATCGACGAAATGCAGGTCCGAGCGACACACCCCGACGGCGGCAGTACGGATCAGCACCTCGCGCGGACCCGGCGCGTCGATGCGAACGTCCTCGATCGACAGCGGCGAACCCGCCTCACGTAATATTGCAGCCTTCATGCGTGCTTCCCGAACTCCGCGCGCGCGATCGTGCGGTTGTGGACCTCGTCCGGGCCGTCGGCGAAGCGCAGCGTGCGCATTCCTGCCCACGCGCTCGCCAGTTCGAAATCGTCGGACACGCCGCCGCCGCCATGCGCCTGGATCGCGTCGTCGAGGATCTTGAGTGCCATGGTCGGCGCCTGCACCTTGATCATGCTGATCTCGAGATGCGCCGACTTGTTGCCCGCACGGTCCATCATGTCGGCGGCCTTCAGGCACAACAGCCGCGTCATCTCGATATCGATCCGCGCCCGCGCGACCCGCTCTTCCCAGACCGAAAAGTCGGCGATGCGTTTGCCGAACGCTACGCGCGACTGAAGCCGCCGCGCCATTGCCGCGATCGCTTCCTCGGCGACGCCGATCGTGCGCATGCAATGATGGATGCGCCCCGGCCCGAGCCGCCCCTGCGCGATCTCGAACCCACGGCCTTCGCCCAGCAGCAGGTTCTCCGCGGGGACGCGCACATTGGTGAGCGACACCTCGCCATGTCCGTGGGGAGCGTGGTCGTACCCGTAGACTGACAGCATGCGCTCGATCTTGACCCCGGGCGCATCGAGCGGAACGAGGATCATGCTCTGCTGCGCATGTCGCGACGCATCCGGGCTGGTCTTTCCCATGACGATCGCGATCTTGCAGCGCGGATCGCCGGTGCCCGACGACCACCATTTACGGCCGTTGATGACATAATCGTCGCCGTCGCGAACCATCGACGTCTGGATGTTGGTCGCATCCGACGATGCCACTGCCGGCTCGGTCATCAGGAACGCCGACCGGATCTCGCCCTGCATCAGCGGACGCAACCAGCGCTCCTTCTGCTCGAGCGTACCGTAGCGATGAAACACTTCCATATTGCCGGTATCGGGCGCGGAGCAGTTGAAGCATTCCGACGCCCAATGGACGCGGCCCATCTCTTCGGCGCACAAGGCATATTCGAGATTGGTGAGCTGCTCTCCCTCGAACACGAAGCTGTCGTCGACATGGGTCTGCCCGGAATGCGGCGGCATGAAGAAATTCCACAGCCCCTGCCGCTTCGCCTCTGCCTTGGCCTCCTCGATCACCGCGACTGGCTGCCAGCGGTCTCCGGAGGCGATCTGCGCATGATATTCGTGCGTGCGCGGTCGGATGTGCTGGTCGATGAAGCCGCGAACGCGGTCGCGGAAATGCGTTTCGCGGGCGCTTAGCGTGAAATCCATCGTCGCACTCTCCCGATCGTGGTCGGCTATCGACTAGAACATACCCGATCTTCGGTAAAGCGATGGTCCGCATAAAATGCACGGGCGAAGGGCGTGTAACGTGAGATTACAATAACACTGTTTCTTCGAAAAGAATCGGTTAAGCTCGGCCTATGCAGCTTGTCGACGACGCGGGGGCGACTGGAGCGGACCGCAGCACCAAACGGTTTCAGGCCAAACGGGACGCGATCCTCGCGGCGGCGGCGGACGCCATCAACGAGGCGAGCGCAAAGGGGATGACCTTTGCCGACGTCGCGCAGCGTGTCGGGCTCAATACCACCAGCGTCACCTATTATTTCAAGCGCAAGGAAGACCTTGCCGCTGCGGCATTCGAAGCGACGCTGGCGACGCTGCACGCCATGCTCGACGAAGCGCTCGCCGAGCCCGACCCGCCTGCGCGCGTCGATTGCTTCCTTAGGCTCAACTTCGCCCGCTTGGCGCGGGTCCGCCGCGGCGAGCAGCACGCGATCGCCATCCTGTCCGACCTGCGCGCGATGGAGGAACCGATCAAGGGTCGCCTGTTGACAGGCTGGCGCGACGTGTTCCGCAAGACGCGCAGACTGTGGGCGCCCTGCCCCACCCGCGCGCATACTGATCTGGCCGGAGCGCGCGCGCATGTGCTGCTCGAGAACAGCTTCTGGTTGACCGCCTGGCTCGATCGCTACGAACTCGACCAGTATGATCGGGTCGAGGCGCGGCTGATGGACGTGTTCCGCCACGGCCTAGCGATGCCCGACGACGACTGGGCACCGCAGCCGCTCGACCTCAGCCACGAAACCCCCGATCCGGCGCGGGAGAATTTCCTGCTGGCGGCGACGCGGCTGATCAATCAGCTTGGCTATCGCGGAGCCTCTGTCCAGCGCATCGCTTCCGAACTCAACGTGACCAAGGGCAGCTTCTACCACCATCTCGATGCCAAGGACGACCTAGTCACCGAATGCTATCGTCGCAGCTTCGATACCATTACCGACGCCCAGCGCGCCGCCGACCATGCTGGCGGCAGCCATTGGCAGCGACTGGTCAGCACGATGGCGGCGCTGCTCGACGTCCAGTTCGCCGAACGCGCGCCGCTGCTGCGCACGACGGCGCTGTCGGGACTGCCGCCGCGTGTGCGCCAGACGATGATCGACCGGTCCAACCGCATCGCGCGGCGCTTCGCGGGCACGATGAGCGACGGGATCGCCGAGGGATCGATCCGCGCGGTCGATCCGCTGGTGGCCAGTCAGGCGCTGATGGCGCTGCAGAACGCCGCCTTCGACATGCGCAAATGGGCCAGCACCATGCCGCGCGACCGCGCCATCGCGATGTACGCCTCGACACTGGCATTCGGGCTGTTCGACGATCGGACGATCGCCTAATCCGGCGCGTCCGACGCCTTGGGCCAATAGCTACCGAAATTCCACAGGTTGCCTTCCGGATCACGCGCCGAGAAATCGCGGCTGCCATAATCGGTGTCGGCGGGCGGCGTGGCGATCGTCGTACCCGCCGCCGCCAGCCGAGTGTGCAGCGCGTCAGGATCGTCGACCGCGACATAGATCGCGTCGGTCCGGCGACCATCGAGATCGCCGACCATCGCGCCATATTCGTCATCCCGATGCTGACCGAGCATGATCATCGACGATCCGTAGGCGAGCTGGGCATGCATCACGACGCCGTCGTGGCGATAGACTGCATGTTCGACGAACCCGACGGTGCCAACCAGCCAGGCGATCATCGTGTCCGCATCGCGACAGCGCATCGTCGGAAATATCCGGGGAGCCTCAAGCATCATCGTCAGATCCTCCTTTCAGGGCAGCACGCGCCATCTTCTCGACATCAGGATCGAGTTCGGGCGGCGTCATCGACACGTTCGCTTCCAGGCGGTCGGCGATCGCCGTCAGGGCGGCAATTCGCGCTGCCTTGCGATTATTGCCGTCGATCACCTTCCACGGCGCGTCCGGGGCGTGGGTACGCGCCAGCATCTCCTGTATCGCATCGAGATAGGCGGCGCGCTGCGCCCGGTTGCGATAATCCTCTGCGCCGGTCTTCCATCGCTTCCAAGGATCGTCGAGACGCTGACGGAACTGCTTGTCCTGAAACGCTTGGGTGATGTGGACGAACAGTTTGACGATCGTCGTTCCGCAATCGGCCTGCTGCGCTTCGAAATCGTTTATCTCGCCATAGGCGCGTCGCCAGTCCGCCTCCGGCGCAAAGCCTTCCACGCGCTCGACCAGCACCCGGCCGTACCAGCTACGGTCGAAGACATGAATGGTGCCATTGGCTGGCAGCCGCGTCCAGAAGCGCCACAGATAATGCCGCGCCTTCTCCTCGGCGCTGGGCGCGGCGATCGGCAGCACCTCGAAAAAGCGCGGGTCCCATTCGGCAGTCAGCCGCTTGATGATCCCGCCCTTGCCCGCCGCATCCCATCCTTCGAATACGATGATAGCCGGCTTTTTGTGGACGATGTGCGCGACCTGGATCCGGTCGAGCCGCGCCTGCACTTTCTTCAGCGCATCCGGATAGTCGCCGTCGAACTTCTTGCCGGCTTCATAGTCGCTGAGGTCGAACACGCGCTTCTCCCGATGTTAGGATTTCGCAGGTCCCGGCGCTTCCACCAAGCGGATGTTCAGCTCGCGCAGTTGCTTGGCGCTGACCGGTCCCGGCGCAGCCATCATCAAGTCTTCGGCCTTCTGATTCATCGGGAACAGCACCACCTCGCGAATATTGGGTTCGCCGGCCAGCAGCATGACCATGCGATCGACGCCGGGCGCCGACCCGCCATGCGGCGGTGCGCCGAACTTGAATGCGTTGATCATGCCGGCGAAATTCGTATCGACCTCTTCCTTGGAATAGCCCGCGACCTCGAACGCCTTGTACATGATCTCGGGCCGGTGGTTCCGGATCGCGCCCGACGACAGTTCGACGCCGTTGCAGACGATGTCGTACTGATACGCCAGGATATCGAGCGGGTCCTTCGTCTCCAGCGCTTCCATCTCGCCCTGCGGCATCGAGAAGGGGTTGTGGCTAAAATCGACTTTCTTGGCGTCCTCGTCATATTCGAACATCGGGAAATCGACGATCCAGCAGAACTCGAAACGGTTCGGATCGATCAGACCGAGTTGCTCGCCAACCCGCGTGCGGGCAAGCCCCGCCAGCTTGGCCGCCTGTGCTTCCTTGCCCGCGGCAAAGAACAGCCCGTCATCGGGGCCGAGGCCGAGCGCATCGGCCATCGCAGTCATCTTGTCCTCGCCGTGGTTCTTGGCGATCGGGCCCCCCCATTCGCCGCCCTTGCGCGTGGCATAGCCGAGCCCGGCAAAGCCTTCGCCCTGTGCCCAGCTATTCATGTCGTCGAAGAACTTGCGGCTCTTTTCCGCGGTGCCCGGTGCCGGGATTGCGCGCACGACGTCTCCGCTATCGACGATCGAAGCGAAGCGGCCGAACCCCGATCCGACGAACTGCTCGCTGACGTCGGAAATCAGGATCGGATTGCGCAGGTCGGGCTTGTCGTTGCCGTATTTCAGCATCGATTCGCGATACGGGATGCGGCGGAACGGCAGCGCCGAGACTTCCCGTCCCCGTCCCTGCCAGTCGGCATATTCCTCGAACACGCCGTGCAGAACCGGCTCGATCGCAGCGAACACGTCTTCCTGCGTGACGAAGCTCATCTCGAAATCGAGTTGATAGAATTCGCCGGGCGAGCGATCGGCGCGCGCATCCTCGTCGCGAAAGCACGGCGCGATCTGGAAATATTTGTCGAAGCCCGCGACCATCAGCAGCTGCTTGAACATCTGCGGCGCCTGCGGCAGCGCATAGAATTTGCCGGGATGGACGCGGCTGGGCACCAGATAGTCGCGCGCGCCCTCGGGACTGCTCGCGGTCAGGATCGGGGTCTGGAATTCGGTGAAGCCCTGGTCGATCATGCGGCGGCGCAGGGATGCGATGACGTTCGAGCGCAGCAGCATGTTGGCGTGCAGCCGCTCGCGCCGCAGATCGAGGTAGCGATAGCGCAGTCGGATATCCTCGGGATATTCGGCGTCGCCCGCAACCGGCATCGGCAGTTCCTGCGCATGACTCTGTACCGTCGCCCCGCGCGCGAACACCTCGATCGCGCCGGTCGGCAGATTGGCATTGATCGTCGCGTCGGAACGCTTTTTGACGGTGCCGTCGATGGTCACGACCGATTCGACGCGCAGCGCCTCGAATGTCGGCAGCGCAGGCGAATCCGCATCGGCGACGATCTGGGTGATGCCGTAATGGTCGCGCAGGTCGATGAAGAGCACGCCGCCATGATCGCGCTTGCGGTGAACCCAGCCCGACAGGCGGACGTCGCTGCCGACGTCGGTTTCGCGAAGGGCGGCGCAATGGTGCGTGCGATAGGCGTGCATGGTCGGATGTCTTCCAATGATCGCCACCCCGACGAAGGCCCGGGTCTCGTGCCGCGAGCGCGACGCCTGAGGAACGAGATTCCGGCTTTCACCGGAATGACGGCTGAATATGAAGCCGCGCGAATCCCTGTCCGCCCCCTCTTTGTCAAGCGGCGCGGAACCCCTATGGGGGGGCGATGCACATTCATGGCCTGATCGAGGACAACGCCGCCCTCGCCAATCTCTGCGCGCGACTATCCAATTCGGACTATGTCTGCGTCGATACCGAGTTCATGCGAGAGAACAGCTATTGGCCGGAACTCTGCCTGATCCAGATCGCCGACGAACACGAAGCCGCAGCGATCGATCCGATGCTGCCGGGGATCGACCTCAAGCCGCTGCTCGACCTGCTGACCGAGAATGAGGATGTCCTGAAGGTATTCCATGCCGGCGGGCAGGACCTCGAGATCGTCTACAACCTGACCGGCAAGACCCCGCATCCCCTGTTCGATACCCAGGTCGCGGCGATGGCACTGGGACAAGGCGAGCAGATCGGCTATTCGAACCTCGTCGAGAGCTATCTCGGCATCGTCGTCGACAAGGGTGCGCGCTTCACCGACTGGTCGCGTCGTCCGCTCGATACTCGCCAGATCGATTACGCCATCGCCGACGTAACGCATCTGGCGAAGATCTTTCCCAAGATGGTCGACAAGCTGCGCAAGACCGAGCGTGGCGCGTGGCTCAACGAGGAAATGGAACGGTTGGGGGACCCCGCCAACTATTTCAACGATCCCGAACAGGTCTGGCAGCGCATTCGAGTCTCCAGCCGCAAGCCCGAGGCGCTGGGGCGGCTGAAGGCGCTGGCGCGGTGGCGCGAGATCGAGGCGCAGAACAAGAACCTGCCGCGCGGCCGCATCGTCAAGGACGAGACCATCGCCGATCTGGCGGCCAATCCTCCCAGGAAGCAGGGCGATCTTACCCGCGTGCGCGGGCTGTCGGCGAGCTGGGGCGGGAACGACATCGGCGGGCGGATGATGGCCGCGCTCGCCGACGCGGTACCGATGTCTGCCGACGAGATGCCGAGCCGCGACGATCGCAAGCCGTCGCTCGGCAAGGAAGGATCGCTGGTCGCCGACCTGCTCAAGCTGCTGCTCAAGATCCGATCGCGCGACATCAACGTCGCCTCGCGGCTGCTCGCGCGATCGGACGATCTCGAGGCGCTGGCTGCGGGACAGCGCAGCGATCTCGCGATCCTCGAGGGATGGCGGTATGAACAGTTCGGGCGCGACGCGCTGGCGCTGGTCGAAGGGCGACTCGGCTTCACCGTCAAGGAAGGCAGGCTCAAGATGACGCGCACGGAGGACGAGCAGTGAGAGGGTCGCTGACAGTTTCAATGCTGCTGTTGGGGGCGTGCACCGCTGCGAACCAGCAAACGCCATCCGCACCGTCCGATGCCGAGCAGGCAGGCGCGCAGTGCGATGCAGGCGCCATCCAGGACCTGATCGGAAAGCCGGCCGATGCCTTCGCCGATGATGCCAAGGCTCGGTCAGGCGCGGCTGCCGTCCGCCGCTATGTCACCGGTTCGCCCGTAACGATGGATTTCAGGGCGGACCGCCTCAACGTCGAAACCGATCCCACCGGGACGATCGTCAAGCTGAGCTGCGGCTGATCAATCGGCAAGCGCGGCGGAGCGTCCGACCGCGTTCGCCAGCGCCTTGTGCCGCTTTTCGACCGCTTCGCCGTAGAGCGCGCGATCTACGGCGTCCAGATGCAGGAAAACCGCGGCGTCGTCGCCGCTCAGCCGCGATCGCAGCAGCGGCGCGGCGACGCCGCCGCTCAGTCGCTGGCCCAGGCGCATCGCCAGGCCCCAGTATTGCGCGCGCTGGAGCGATGCCGCATCGGCAAGACGCCCGAGCGGATCGGGCGTCTCGATGCCGCCCCCTAGCGAGGTGAACAATGCCTGCGCGATCACCGCGCGGCCGTGCGCATCGACCCCTACCCAATTTCCGTGCAACGCTACCTCTAGTCCGCGCTCCGCCCGAAACTCGGGATTGGCATGCCATCCGACATCGGCGAGCAGGCAGGCGGTGTGGCGAAGCCGTGCCATCGCGTCATCGTCGTCGAACAGGGGCGCGACCCAGTCTTCCAACAGGTCGCCATGTTCCGCAAAGCGGCCGAGCAGCCGCCCCTCCTCGCGTGCCGCCACGATCAGTGGGTCCTCGATACGATGGGCGTCGTTCAGCCGCTGGTACAACAATCCCTCGCGAAGCCCGAATGCCGAAACCACCGTGGTGAAGCTGCCGAGATGGCGCAGCAGGCACGACAGCAACACCGCTCCGTCGCCAAGCGTGCTGACGCGCCCTCCCGACAGATTCGGGATCGCCTTGAGCGTCGCTTTCGAGACATGCCCCAGCGTTCGCACCAGACGCGAGACGGCTTCGGGCGCCATCGCATATTCGTGAATCACGGGCAGCGGATAGCCGGTGACATGCATGTCGAGCCGGGCCAGCGACCGCCACGACCCACCAACGAGATAGAGCGGCAACTCGGCGCCGCGGCCGGCCCAGCCCGCTTGCGTCAACAGCTGCTGCACCGTGCGATCGAGTGCGCCCTTGCCGCGCGCACGGATCGCCGCGATGCGCAGCACGCCGAGTGGAAACGACACGCGATCGCGCACGGCGCCATCGCCGATCCGCACAAGTTCGAGGCTGCCGCCACCGAGATCGCCGACAATGCCGTTCGCCGTCGGGATTGCCGACAGCACCCCGCATCCCGCCGCGATCGCTTCCTCCTCGCCCGACAGCAGCTCGATCGGCAGCCCGGCTTCGCGCGCGATCTCCATCAGCTCGCTGCCGTTCGACGCCTCACGCACCGCGGCAGTCGCGACGGTGCGAATACCGGCGACCTGCATTTCGCGCACTACCGCCGCAAAGCGCGCCAGAGCCTTGCGCGCGGCGACCATGCCCTCTTCGGCAATCGCCCCATCATCGGCCAGGCCGCGCCCCAGCCCCGCCATCACCTTTTCATTGAACAGTACGGCCGGCATCCGCGCCGGCCCCTGATAGACCACCAGCCGGATCGAGTTCGATCCGATATCGACGATCGCCGTGCGCGGTCGATCGCCGACGGTGTCCGCGCGCGGACGCCGAAGCAGCGTTGCGATGCTCATCCCGCCTCGCGCGACGCGGCGCGGCGGCGACGCAGCGACAATTTCGGCACCGACTCGCTGGTCTTGAGCGACGCACCGCGCCCCGACAGCGAAGGGTTGGTCATGAAATAGCGGTGCAGGTTGAACGGCTCCGGCCCGGCCTCGTCGCGCGTGTAACGGCCGTCGGGCTGCAATTCCCAGCTCTGCTCGGTGTCGAGCAGATTGGCGACCATGACCTGGTCGAGGATCTGGTCGTGAACCGTGGGATTGACGATCGGCAGCATGAATTCGACGCGGCGGTCGAAATTGCGCTGCATCCAGTCCGCCGAAGAGATGTAGAGCCGGGCGCCGTCATTGGGGAGCGCATTGCCGTTGCCGAACGCCCAGATGCGGCTGTGTTCCAGAAAGCGGCCGACCACCGATTTGACGCGGATATTCTCGGAAAGGCCCGGCAGTCCCGGACGCAGGCAGCAGATGCCGCGGATGATGAGGTCGATCTGCACGCCTGCAGCGCTCGCCTCGTATAATTTGTCGATCGTAGCGGGATCGACCAGCGAGTTCATCTTGGCCCAGATCGCCGCCGATCGCCCGGCGCGCGCGTGCCTGATCTCGGCATCGATCAGGTCGGAGAGCTTGTTGCGCAGATCGCGCGGGCTGATGCTGAGCACCTCGAGCGCCTGCGGCTCGACATAGCCGGTGACATAGTTGAAGATCTGGGCGGCATCACGCCCGAACCGCGGGTCGGCGGTGAAGAAGCTGAGGTCAGTATAGATCCGCGCCGTCACGGGATGATAGTTTCCCGTCCCGAAATGGCAGTAGGTCCGGAACGCGCTATTCTCGCGCCGCACGACGAGCGAGATCTTGGCGTGGGTCTTCCAGTCGATGAAGCCGTAGACGACCTGGACGCCGGCGCGTTCGAGCGCGGACGCCCATAGCAGGTTCTGCTCCTCGTCGAAGCGTGCCTTGAGCTCGACCACCGCCGTCACCGACTTGCCCGCCTCGGCCGCGGCGATCAGGGCGTTGATCACCGCCGACTGCTTGCCGGCACGATACAGCGTCTGCTTGATCGCCACGACGTCGGGATCGGCCGCGGCCTGCTTGAGAAAGGCGAGCACGACGTCGAACGATTCGTACGGATGATGGACGACGATGTCCTTGGCCTTGATCGCCGCGAAACAGTCGCCGCCATATTCGCGGATTCGTTCCGGGAAACGCGCGGAAAACGCCGCGAACTTCAGGTCGGGGCGGTCCTCTTCGACGAACAGCTCAAGATCGCCGATGCCCAGCAGCCCGCCGGTCTCGGACAGGATCGCATCGCTGCCGCCCAGTTCCTCCTTGAGCACCGCTTCCAGCTCGGGCGAGATGCCGTCTTCCATCTCGAGCCGGATCACCCGGCCGCGGCGGCGCCGTTTGATCGCGGTACGAAAATAGAGAACCAGGTCCTCGGCTTCTTCCTCGATCTCGATGTCGCTGTCGCGAAGCACCCGGAACGACGCCGATGCCTTGACGTCATATCCCGGAAACAGCAGCGCCGAGAAACGCTTGAGCACCGTCTCCACCGGCACCCAGCGCGCTGGATCACCGGCCAGACGGATGAAGCGCGGGGCGGTGGCGGGCAGCAGCACCAGCTCGCGAATCGCTTCGCCGTCCGACTTGCGGACCAGATCGAAAATGACGCTGGAACCCTTGTTGGGGATGAACGGAAACGGGTGCGCCGGGTCGAGCGCTTGCGGGGTCAGGATTGGAAAAATCTGGTCGCGGAAATGGGCTTGTAGGTGCTCGGCGACGTCGCCGACGATATCCGCTTCGCCGAGTACCGCGATGCCCTGTTCGGCGAGATCGGCGCGCAGGTCGGCCCAGATTCCCTGTTGCGCATCGACCAGCTCCGCGACTTCGTCGACGATCGCCGATAATTGCTGGTTCGGCGTCAGGCCATCGACCGATCGCGCCTCGACCTCCTGCATCTGCTGGCCCTTGAGTCCCGCGACCCGAACCATGAAGAACTCATCTAGGTTTGACCCCGAAATCGACAGGAACCGGACGCGCTCGAGCAGCGGATGCGCGGGGTTGCAGGCTTCCTCCATGACCCGGCGGTTAAAGGCCAGCCACGACAGCTCGCGATTGAAATAGCGTCCGTCTTCGCGCCCGGCGGAAAAGGGGTCGTCGTCATCGAAGCGTTTGGGGGCAAGCAGCGTCATTCGGCCTCGTTCCGTGCATCGGTATCACCGTCGATCAACAGCCGCGCTTCGATCAGGACGGGCTTGGCAAGCGGTATCGACAGCTTGCGACTATTGCGCGACGTCGCCAGTTGTTCGAGTGTATCGACGACCCGGTGGATCGTGACATAGCTGCGTTCGATGCGCCGCGACAGCCATCGCACCAATTCGCTTCTGGCATCGAGCTCGCGGCGCCGGAACAGTTCGGTCAACAAGTCGCCGATCAACGCATCATCGGGAATGCCGATCCGCAGCACCGGGGTTGCCGCGAGGCGCGAGCGCAGGTCGGGCAGGCGCACGCGCCATTCGGGCGGCGGCGCATCGACGACGATCAAGAGCGGACGGCGCTCGACCTGCGCGATGTTCCAGGCGTGGAACAGATCGGTCTCGGCCACGCGCTCGGCATCGTCGATCATGCTGCCGCCGGCCTTTCCGACGAAATAGCGCGCCAGCATCGAGCGGCCCGACTTGCGAGGGCCGGCCAGCATCGCCGCCATCACCGGCCAGGTTCCCCAGTGATCGAGTTGATGCACCGCGCGGGCATTCGCGTCGCTGATCAGGAATTCGGCTTCGCGCGCATCGGCCGGCTTGACGAGCGGCAGGCCAAGCTGGGTCATTCCGGCTCCGCGGCGCCTTCGGCATCGGCGGCGGGAGCGGGCGGTGGCGCCGCACGGCGAATACGCAGCGTGGTCCCGCCCTGATCGACTTGCCAGCCGCGCGCCTCGAGCGCGGCCCGCAGCACGGCAATATCGGCATCATAGGCAACGCGCATGACCGAGACACCGCCGAGCGCCAGACTGCTGGTCAGCGCCGAGCGCACGCCGGGGATCGCCTGTACCGCCGCCTCGGTCGCCGACACCGCCGCCGCCGATGGCGTATCGAACTGGATCGTATAGCTGGCCGTGGCAACGCCGGGCAGCGCCGACTCGACCATCTCCAGGCTGTCCTCCAAGCCTGCCGCGGCTTCCGCGGCAGCGGCGGCAGCTGCAGCGGCGGCGGCGGCCTCGGCTTCCGGATCGGGCGGAGATACGCCGAGCAGGCGGTCGGGCCGCAGCACGCCGTTCCGCAGCGCAGCCTGATACGCTTCATCGATGCGGGCGACCCCGGCGTCGAGCAGAGCCGGCAGCCCGTCGCCATTCTCGACCCGCAGAGAAAAGCGGGTGAGTTCGCGATTGTCGGGCCCGTAGCCAGCGCGGAACGCACCGATCACCGGCCCGCCGGGCCACGAGCGATATAGCCGCACCTCGGGAAACACGACGTCGTCGGCACCGTACTGATCGACGATCGCACGCCACCAGCCGCGCCCCCGCCGTCCCTGCTGGCCGACATTGAGGAGCAGCGCATCGGGGCCGGTGCCGGACGGGCGGATATAGTCGAGCGTCGAATTGCCGGTGCGAAAGCGTGCCCAAGCCTGTTGCCACGGGCTGACCCGCTCGAACGCCGAACCCGCGCCGCCCGACCACATCACCGGCACCACCAGCGTCGGCGGCGAGCGCTCGGCAAAGGCAGTGACGCCCAGGATCGACCCCGCGCGTCCGCGATCGAACATCACGCCGAGCCTGGCGATATAGCGCTTTGGCCCGATCTGCTCCTGCTCGACGATGATGCCGGTCGTGATCGCGTCGAGCGCCGAATCGGGCAGGCTGCCGGGCCGCCCGGTCAGCCGCTGCGACAGTTGCGACCACCCCTTGCGCTGAGCGAGTTTCCATCCGCCGAGCCGAGCCGCCTCGGCGGTGTCGGCGGCGACATCAACCGCGACGCCCGCCACTTCGAAACTGCCCGAACTGTCGATCGGCGCGACCCCGCCGCCGCCCTCGATCTGCGCGACCGCGACCGCCGCAACACCGAGCAGGGCGGCCGCGGCAGTGGCGCGGAACAAGCGGGGTAGCGGGCGTGATTGCATGGTCGTCGCCCTTCTGGCGAAGCGGGCGTGGAAATCCAAGCGCGAAACGACTAGGCGCTTGGCGCATGAGCGAAGAACCGACGGGCACGCGCCCCTATACCTATGCCCAGGCCGGCGTCTCGATCGACGCGGGCAACGCGCTGGTCCGCGCGATCGCGCCGCTGGCCCGTGCCACGCGCAGGCCTGGAGCGGATGCCGACCTTGGCGGCTTTGGCGGTGTGTTCGACCTAAAGGCCGCAGGTTTCGTCGATCCGCTGCTGGTGGCGGCGAATGACGGTGTCGGCACAAAGTTGAAGTTGGCGATCGAGCATGCCGCGCATGACGGGGTGGGTATCGACCTGGTCGCAATGTGCGCCAACGATCTTGTCGTGCAGGGCGCCGAGCCGCTGTTCTTCCTGGATTATTACGCCAGCGGAAAGCTCGATCGCGCGGTGGCCGAGCAGGTCATCGCCTCGATCGCCGAGGGGTGCCGCATCGCCGGGTGCGCGCTGATCGGCGGCGAGACGGCCGAGATGCCCGGAATGTATGCGCCGGGCGATTATGATCTCGCGGGCTTCTGCGTGGGTGCGGTCGAGCGCGAGCGGTTGCTCGACGGATCGCGCATCGCGGCGGGCGACGTCATCTTGGGGATGGCGTCGTCGGGAGTGCATTCCAACGGCTTTTCGCTGGTCCGCCGCCTCGCCGCCGACAAGGGCTGGAAACTCGATCGCCCGGCGCTGTTCGATCACGAGGTCCGGCTGATCGATGCGCTGATGGCACCGACGCGGATCTATGTGCGCAGCCTGCTCCCTCTGCTGCGCACCGGTCGCATCCACGGCCTCGCACATATCACCGGCGGCGGACTGCTGGAGAACATCCCCCGGGTGCTGCCAAGGGGCTGCCACGCCCGGATCGACGCCGATGCGTGGCCGCAACCCCGGCTGATGGCGTTTCTGCAGGCACAAGGCGCAATCGAGCCCGAAGAGATGGCGCGAACCTTCAATTGCGGAATCGGAATGGCGGTGGTGGTGCCGCATCACGACGCCGAAGCGGTGCGGCTGGCGCTCGAGGATGCCGGGGAAACGGTATTCGCGATCGGTGACGTCGTTGCCGGGGAACGCGGTTGTACCGTCACCGGGTCCGACGAAGCCTGGGGCGCTCGCAGCGCCTGGCAGGCCGTGCATCATGGCTAAGCGCCGCGTCGGCATCCTGATTTCGGGCCGGGGCAGCAACATGGCAGCGCTGGTCGAGGCTTCGCGCGCGTCCGACAGTCCGTACGAAGTGGTGATCGTGGCGTCTGACAATCCTGACGCGCCCGGACTGCGCTGGGCGCAGGAGGCCGGGATCATGACCTTCGCGATCGCCGCGAAGGGAATGCCCAAGCAGCAGTATGAAGCGGCGATCGAGACCGCGCTCCTCGGACGCGAGGTCGAGGCGATCGCGCTGGCGGGCTATATGCGCTTGCTCTCGGACGACTTCGTCGCGCGCTGGCGCGGACGCATCGTCAACATCCACCCGTCGCTGCTGCCGAACTACAAGGGCCTCGACACGCATGCCCGGGCCATCGCCGCGGGTGATGCGATCGCCGGGGCATCGGTGCATCTCGTGACGGAGGAGCTAGACGGCGGCAGCGTGCTCGGCCGAGCCGAGGTTGCGATCGAGCCCGACGACACGCCCGACACGCTGGCCGCGCGTGTGCTTGCCGCGGAACATGAACTCTACCCGCTGGTTCTGGCGCAATGGCTCTCGCACTAGATCCGCAGGCCGCGCTCGACAGCGTTCGCGCCGCCGCGCAGGCGCTTCCCGAAACCGGCGAGAAGATCTCGCACGGCATTCCGGCGTTCGAAGTGGCGGGCAGGATGTTCGCCTATTTCCGCCACGACCATCATGGCGACGGCCGCACGGTGGTCTGCGTCAAGACGAGCGGACGCGAGGAGCAGGACCTGCTGATCGAGGCCGATCCCGACCTCTATTCCTGGCCCGCCTATATCGGCCCGTCGGGCTGGATCGCGATGGCGATCGGGCAGCCCGATACCGAATGGGCGCATGTCGAGGACCGCATCGCGCGCAGCTGGGAATTGGCCGCACCCAAGCGATTGCTGGAGGCGGGCGGGCGGTAGATCCCGTCCGTTCCCCCGAGCAAAGCCGAGGCCCCCCAGCATCTCGCTTCGTCCGGAAACGTGCCTCGACTACGCTCGACACGAACGGAAGAAATTATCCCACGATCTCTTCGGGCTTGAAGAAGAAATCGATCTCGATCCGGGCATTTTCTTCGCTGTCCGACCCGTGAACCGAATTCGCCTCGATCGATTCGGCCAGTTCCTTGCGGATCGTGCCGGGCTCGGCATTGGCAGGGTTGGTCGCGCCCATGATGTCGCGATTGGCCTGCACCGCATTCTCGCCTTCGAGCACCTGGACGACCACCGGGCCGGAGATCATGAAATCGACCAGCTCTCCAAAGAAGGGACGTTCCTTGTGGACGGCATAGAAGCCTTCGGCCTGCTCGCGCGTCATGTGAATGCGCTTGGAAGCGACGACGCGCAGCCCCGCCTCCTCCAGCATCTTGGTGACCGCGCCGGTCAGGTTGCGGCGGGTGGCATCGGGCTTGATGATCGAAAAGGTCCGGGTCGCGGCCATGCCGTGCGGCTCCTGTAGGTTCGGTTGTGGAAAGTCGCGCTCCCCTAGGCGGGCGCGCGCGGCGATGCAAGCGGAGCGCCATGGCTTGCGTTCGGCGCGGACCTGCCCGACATGCGCCCAATGCCGACCACAGCAAAGATTTGCGGCCTGTCGACGCCAGACACGCTTGGCGCGGCGATCCGCGGCGGGGCAAGTCATGTCGGATTCGTGTTCTTCGCGCCCTCACCGCGCAACCTGGGATTCGACCGCGCCGCGCAGCTCGCGGCGCTGGTGCCGCAGAATGTCGGCAAGGTCGGGGTCTTCGTCGATCCCGATGACGCCTTGGTCGAAGCGGCATGCGCAGCGGGCCGGCTCAATGCGCTGCAGCTGCATGCCACCGCGCCCGAACGCGTCGCGGCGATCCGCGAGCGGCATGGCCGCGAGATATGGGTCGCGGTAGCGGTCCGCCGCCGCGCCGACCTCGATACGGCGGCAGGCTATCGCGGGATTGCCGACCGCATCCTGTACGACGCCAAGACCCCGGAGGGATCGGCGTTGCCCGGCGGAATGGGGCTGCGGTTCGACTGGAATTTGCTGGCCGATTTTCGCCACCCGTTGCCTTGGGCGCTGTCCGGCGGGCTCGATGCCGCAAGTGTCGGCGACGCGATCCGCCAGACCGGCGCGCCGATCGTCGATATATCGTCGGGGGTCGAACGGACGCCCGGCGACAAGGATGCGGGCAAGATCGCGGAGTTCCTTGCCGCCGTCGCCGCGGCCTGACCCCTTCCCACGCCGCCCTCGCATGCTAAAGCCCACGCCATGAACGCCCCCAACAGCTTTCGCACCCAGCCCGACGAGCGCGGCCATTTCGGCGCCTATGGGGGCCGCTATGTCGCCGAGACGCTAATGCCGCTCGTCCTCGACCTGGAGCGCGAATATCGCGCGGCCAAGCAGGACCCGGCGTTCCAGGCGCAGTTCGACGACCTGCTCGAACATTATGTCGGGCGCCCAAGTCCGCTTTATTATGCGGAGCGGCTGACCGAGGCGCTGCGCGAGAATGCCCCGGACGGCATGGGCGCCGAAATCTGGTTCAAGCGCGATGAGCTCAACCATACCGGCGCGCACAAGATCAACAATTGCATCGGCCAGATCCTGCTGGCGATGCGCATGGGCAAAACCCGGATCATCGCCGAGACCGGCGCCGGCCAGCATGGCGTCGCCACCGCCACCGTCGCCGCCCGCTTCGGCATCCCGTGCGTCATCTACATGGGCGCGCGCGACATGGAGCGGCAGGCGCCGAACGTGTTCCGCATGAAACTGCTCGGCGCCGAGGTGGTCGGTGTAACGAGCGGCGCGCGCACGTTGAAGGACGCGATGAACGAGGCGCTGCGCGACTGGGTCGCGAACGTCCACGATACCTTTTACATTATCGGCACCGCGGCAGGGCCGCATCCCTATCCCGAGCTCGTCCGCGATTTCCAAAGCGTGATCGGGCGCGAGGCACGCGAACAGATGCTCGGCCGCACCGGCAAACTGCCCGACCTGCTGGTCGCGGCGATCGGCGGCGGATCGAACGCGATCGGGCTGTTCCACCCGTTCCTCGACGATGCCGACGTGGCGATGCTGGGCGTCGAGGCGGCGGGGCATGGCTTGAACGACCTCCACGCGGCCAGCCTGGCGGGCGGATCGCCGGGCGTGCTGCATGGCAACAAGACCTATCTGCTGCAGGACGAAGACGGCCAGATCGCCGAAGCGCATTCGATCTCAGCTGGGCTGGACTATCCCGGCATCGGTCCCGAACATGCCTGGCTGAAAGACATCGGCCGCGTCGAATATACCAGCGTCACCGACACCGAAGCGCTCGACGCCTTCCAGCTGCTGTGCCGCACCGAAGGCATCATCCCCGCGCTCGAACCAGCCCATGCCATCGCCGCGGTCGCGGCCCGCGCCCGGACGATGCCGCGCGACAAGGTGATCCTGGCCAACCTGTGCGGGCGCGGCGACAAGGACATCTTCACCGTGGCCGAAGCGCTCGGAGTGGCGATGTGACTCGGCTGTCCGCAGCGTTCGGCAAAGGCCGAGCGGCGCTCGTCGCCTTCGTCACCGCGGGCGACCCCACCCCTGCCGCCACCCCCGCCATCCTCGACGCGCTCGTTGCGGGGGGCGCGGACGTGATCGAACTGGGCATGCCGTTCACGGATCCGATGGCGGACGGCCCGGCGATCCAGGCGGCGAACCTGCGCAGCCTGGGCGCCGGCACGACCGCCGCCGACATTCTGTCGATCGCCAAGGGATTTCGCGCGCGCCATCCAAACACGCCTTTGGTGCTGATGGGCTATGCCAACCCGATGTTGCGGCGCGGACCGGAGTGGTTCGCCGCTGCCGCACGCGATGCGGGAGTCGACGGCGTGATCTGTGTCGATATTCCGCCCGAAGAGGACGATGCCCTCGGCCCTGCCCTGCGCGCCGCGGCCATCGCGCCGATCCGCCTCGCCACCCCGACCACCGACGCGGCGCGGCTGCCCGCAGTCCTCGATGGCGCGGCAGGCTTCGTCTATTATGTTTCGGTCGCCGGGATCACGGGCAAGCAGCAGGCGGCGCAGGCATCGATCGATGACGCGGTCGCGCGGCTAAAGGCCAGCACCGACCTGCCGATCGCAGTCGGGTTCGGCATCCGCACGCCCGAGCAGGCGGCGGGCATCGGCCGCGTCGCCGATGGCGTCGTCGTCGGTTCGGCTATCGTCGAACTGGTCGCACAGCATGGCGCCGATGCCGCAGAGCCGGTTCGCGCCTATATCCAATCGCTACGCATGGCGCTGGGCGCCGCAAGGGAAATCGCATGAGCTGGTTGAACCGCGTCCGCAACGCCATCGCCTCGGTCGTTCCGACCACCAAGGAGACGCCCGATAATCTTTGGCACAAGTGCAAGGGCTGCGGGCAAATGGTGTTCATGAAGGAATTCGAGGAGAATCTTCACGTCTGCCCGCTGTGCCAGCACCATGATCGCATCGGCCCCAAGCAGCGCTTCGCGCAACTGTTCGACGATGGCAGCTGCAAGCTCGTCCCGGCGCCGCGGGTCAGCGACGATCCGCTGAAATTCCGCGATTCGAAGCGCTATGTCGACCGGCTCAAGGCGGCACGCGCCGACACTGGCGACCAGGACGCGTTCGTCAATGCGCGCGGCACGATCCTCGGCCGCCGCGCGACGATCGGCGTTCAGAACTTCGCGTTCATGGGCGGTTCGATGGGTCAGGCGGTCGGCGAGGCGTTCATCGCCGGGGTCGAGGCCGCGATCGCCGCGCGCACGCCCTACATCGTGTTCACCGCCAGCGGCGGCGCGCGGATGCAGGAGGGCATCCTCAGCCTGATGCAGATGCCGCGCAGCACCGTCGCGATCCAAATGCTGCACGACGCCGGGCTGCCATATATCGTCGTGCTCACCGACCCGACTTCGGGCGGGGTGATGGCCGCCTATGCCATGCTCGGCGACGTCCAGATCGCCGAGCCGAAGGCGACGCTGGCGTTTACCGGACGCCGCGTGATCGAGAGCACGATCCGCGAGAAACTGCCCGAGGATTTTCAGACTTCCGAATATTATCGCGACCACGGCCTGATCGACATGGTGGTCGATCGCCACGACCTGAAAGCGACGCTGGCGCAGCTGATCGGCTATCTCTGCGCCGCCCGCGCTGCCGCCTGACCTCCGTCGCCGCATGGACCATGCGCGATCGTCGGACCCTGCGGTCCAGGCGCAGCTCGACCGGCTGAGCGCGCTCGGGCCGGGGGCGGACATTTTGGGCCTCGATCGCATCACCCGGCTGCTCGCGCGGCTCGGCGATCCGCATCGCGCGCTGCCGCCGCTCTTCCATGTCGCCGGAACCAACGGCAAGGGATCGACCTGTGCGTTCCTGCGCGCCGCGTTCGAAGCCGACGGAAAGCGCGTTCATGTCTATACCAGCCCCCATCTGGTGCGCTTCAACGAACGCATCCGGATCGCCGGGTCGCTGATCGACGACGCTGCGCTGGCGCCGCTGCTCGAGGAAGTGCTCGATCGCGGAGGGGACATCGGCGCGAGCTTCTTCGAGGTGACGACTGCGGCCGCCTTCCTCGCATTCGCGAGAACGCCTGCCGCTGCCTGCATCGTCGAGGTCGGGCTCGGCGGAAGGCTGGACGCCACCAATGTGGTGTCCGACCCGGCGGTGTGCGGAATTGCGCAACTCGGTGTCGATCACGAAGCATTTCTGGGCAGCGATATCGTCGGGATCGCGCGGGAAAAGGCTGGGATCGCCAAGCCCAGCCGCCCGCTAGTGACGATGGCGTATCCGGCAGCGCTGCGCGCCGCGATCGCACAGGTAGCTGGCGAGGCGGCGGTGGTTGCCGCGCCCGATGCGTGGGATATCGATACGCAGGGCAACGCAGCGCGGTACCGCGATGCGCAAGGGGCGCTCGGCGTTCCCCTGCCCTCCCTTCCCGGTGCGCACCAGCTCGGCAATTACGGCCTCGCCATCGCGATGCTGCGGCATCAGGACCGCCTACCGGTATCGGACGCCGCCATCGTTGCCGCGGCGACCGCCGTGCGCTGGCCGGCGCGGATGCAGCGACTGTCCGCCGGACCGCTCACCCGGCTGCTGCCGCCGGGGAGCTTCGTGTGGCTCGACGGCGGCCATAACCCGGCCGCCGGTGCTGCGATCGCCGAGGGGCTGGCTGGTGATCGGCGACGCCCGCTCCACCTCATCCTCGGCATGCTGGCCAACAAGGACCCGGCCGGGCTGCTTGCCCCGATCGCACCCCACGTCGCCAGCTTGACCGCGGTACCGATCCCCGGTCATGCGCATCACGCTCCGCAACGCCTGGCGGCGATTGCCCGCCAGCTTGAAATCGCCACCGCACGCACCGCCGGAGATGTCGAGCAGGCGCTGAAGACCATCGGCGCGGAGGAAACGGATGGAGACGTGCTGATCCTCGGGTCGCTGTACCTTGCGGGCACCGTGCTTGCCGGCAATGATGAACTGCCCGACTGAAAACTATTGAGATTGACTATCAATAGCGAAGTGGCAAGACTGCTCCGCATGACGCAGCACCCTTCCCCGACTCGCTTCTTCAGCCAGAGCCTCACGATGCTTCAGCCCGCCGATCCGGCGCGGCGACTCCTGCTGTTCGCGATCCGCCAGATCGGCGCGCACGGGCTTCAGGAAGCCAGCGCCGCACAGGCGATGCTGACCGCGTTCGGCAAGGATTTCCGCCGTCCGCTGGTGCTGATGCGCACCTTCATGTTCGATATGTCGCAGGCCGCGGCCAACCCGATCCAGATCGCGCCGTGGTGCTGCTACCGAATGACCGGTGGCGAGGCGACGCTGCTCGACATTCTTGGCCGGATCGAGCGCGAGCCGGAAATCGCGGCGATGCTGCTCGCCGACCTGATCGGCGTGCGCGATGCCGACTCGGTCGCGGTCACGGCGAACCTGCTCGCAAGCGCGTTCCGCGATCTCGGCCTGCCGATCGACTAGCCGGGCTGCGGCCCGCCTTCGGCATTGCCCTCGCCTTCGACCCCGGCCGAGCCGATCGAGCGATCAACCATTCCGGAAACCATCATCCAAAAGAACAAGGCGATACCCGGTACCGCCGCGAGTGTGGTGAGCAGGTAGAAATTGACATAGCCGATCGCCTCGATCAGCCCGCCCGCAGTGGTTCCGGTGACGAAACGCCCGACGATACTCGCCGCTGCCGAGATCAGCGCGTATTGGAAAGCGGTGAAGCGCAGATCACACAGCGCCGAGAAATAGGCGACCACGACCACTCCGCCGAAACCGCTGGCAAAATTCTCGAACGCCATCGACGCGGCCATTCCCCAGTTCGAATGCCCGACCGACGCGAGAGCCGCAAAGCTCAGGTTCGACACCGCCATCAGCACCAGGCTGAGCAGCACCGAGCGCTTCATCCCCATCTTCGCATAGAGGATACCCCCGACGAAGATGCCGACCAGATAGGCGACGAACCCAAACCACACGTCGTAGATCGCGATCTCGTCGTTGCTGAATCCCAGATCGTCGAACAGCAGCCGCAGCGTCAGATTGGCGAGCGTATCGCCGATCTTGTGGACGAGGATGAACAGCAGCACGACCAGCGCTCCCTCGCGGGAAAAGAACTGGGCGAACGGGCTCCACACGGCGTTGACGGCGCGCGCCAGCCCCTTGCGCACCATGGGATCGCGGCGGCGCTTGGGTTCGCCCACGATCAGGCCCGCGAGCATCGCCGGCAGTGCGAACAGCGCGCAGGCGATATAGGCTGCTTCCCACCCGACCCTGGCGGCGAGGATCAGCGCGAGGCCCCCGGCCGTCACCGACCCGATCCGCCAGCCATATTGCGACATGCCGGATCCCACGCCGAGCTGGCGCGGCTCGAGGATCTCGATGCGATAGGCGTCGATGACGATGTCGAATGTCGCACCGGCAACGGCGACCAGGATCGTCGCGATCACCGTCCACCAGATGTCCTGCGTCGGCTCTGCCAGAGCCAGATTGGCAACCGCCGCCATCACCAGCACGCCGGACAGCAGCAGCCAAGACACGCGCTGGCCCAGCCTCCCCAGGAACGGCAACCGGACGCCGTCGACCGCCCATGCCCATAGCCATTTGAAGTTGTAGACGAGGAACGCGAGGCTGAACGCGGTGATCGTCGATTTCTCGATACCGTCCTGCGCCAGCCGCGTGGTCAGCGTCGATGCGATCATCGCGAACGGAAAGCCGGAGGAGATGCCCAGTGCCAGCGCCGCCAGCGGGGCCTTTTCGAGATACGGGCGGATGCTCGCTGCCCAGTCGCTCCGCACCTCCCCGCCTGCTTCGGTCATTCGTCTTGGTCCTCTACGCCACTCGCCGTCGTGGCATAGCGCAAAACTGCGGGCTGCATAGACCGGCTATGGACGGCGGTCGCTCGTGGGCAGCCGCCCGGCGCCTTCGCAGCAGGTAATCCGCTGTTGGCTCAACCCTCGAGCTGCATCAGCAGCGAGCGCACCGCTCCGTCGATCTCGACATCCTTGGTACGCAGATCCTCGATCCGCTTGACCGCGTGGATCACCGTCGAATGATCGCGATTGCCGAACTTTCGGCCGATCTCGGGCAGCGAGCGCGTGGTTAGCCGCTTGGCGAGGTACATCGCGATCTGGCGCGGGCGCGCGATCGCGACGGCGCGGCGGTCGGAGACGAGATCGAGCTGCTTGACCTCGAAATGGCTCGACACCGCTTTCTGTATCTCGTCGATGGTGATGCGCCGCTGGGTGCCGCGCAGCATGTCGCCAAGTGTCGCCAGCGCGAAATCCATCGTCACCGGCGAACCGATCAGTTGCGCATAGGCGACCAGGCGATTTAGCGCGCCTTCGAGTTCGCGGATGCTGCTCGAAATCCGCGTCGCCAGCAGGTCGAGCACCTCGGCGGGAACGCGCGCACCCGGCATCGCTGCGCATTTGGCGGCGAGGATCGCGCGGCGCAGCGCCAGTTCGGGCGCTCGAATATCGGCGACGAGCCCCGAACCCAGGCGTCCGACCAGCCGGCTCTCGACGCCTTCCAGCGCCTGCGGGCTGCGATCGCATGCGATCACCAGCCTCTTGCCCATCGTCATGAACTCGTTGACGGTATGGAAACACTCTTCCTGCGTCGAATCCTTGCCGGCGATGAATTGCAGGTCGTCGATCATCAGCATGTCGACGCTGCGCAGCCGCGCCTTGAACGCATAGGTGTCGCGTGCGCGCACCGCCTGCACGAACTCGAACATGAAGCGCTCGGCAGGCATGTAGATCGCACTGGCGTTCGGCGACGACGCCAGGAACGCATGGCCGATGGCGTGCATCAGATGCGTCTTGCCGAGCCCGGTCTGCGAATGGAGGTACAGCGGGCTGAACTGCGGCGCGCCCGGTTCAGCGAGCTTGCGCGCGGCGTTGAACGCGACCTGATTCGACTGGTCGGTGACGAAGCTGTCAAAGGTGAAGCGCGGGTCGAATGCGTAGCGCTCGCGCGGCGAGACCGCCGCGCCCGGCACCGTTGCCCCCTCGGCAGGCGTTGCAGCCGCCTTGAGCTCGGGAGCGGCGGTATCGAGCGTCCGGCGCACGCGCGAATCGGTCAGCGTCTCGATCGATACGCGGACGACGCCCGGCACCTGCGCGCGGAATTCGTGGAACAGCCGGTCGGCGAAATGACTGCGGACATAGTTGGTCATGAACGCCGAGGGCAGACCGATGCGGATGAGGTCGGGTTCGCTGTCGTCGATCAGCACGGCCGGTTCGAGCCACTGGTCGAACACGCGCGGGCCCGGAGAGACACGCAGGTTCTTGCGGACCTGGCCCCATGCGGCATCGAGCGTCGTGCGCCGGGACTGTTCTTCGTCGTTCACGCGAACACACCTCTCCCACGGCGAAACCAGTGGCTTCGCCCCCCGGTCGTCTCTCAGCCGAAGACCCCCTGAAACCGAATCGAATGCGCCCTGAAGCGCATCGCTACGGTCGATCCGGCGCGTCGGACGATGCGCCGGGAAGGACTGTTTAGAAACCGGATGGGGATTCGATCAAGGGCCGCAGGTGTAAACAATCTGAAATAAACAATGTTGACTCGCCTCCCCCCAAGGAAACGCGTCGGATATCTTACAAACCTTTGATTTAGCTGCGATTATTGCCCCGCGCTTTCGGGAACGCGGCACCGACTCGCGGCTTCCTGCGCGGTTGATCCAAGTTGCCTTTTCGTTCCGGACAGACGCAAAAACAAACCCCGCCGGAATGCCCGGCGGGGTTGCTGTTCGATCGTTACCGACCCGTCAACCTTGAGCGATCAGCCCAGCGCGACGAGGCGCTTCGTCAACCGCGAAAATTTCCGCGAAGCGGTGTTCCGGTGGACCACACCCTTGGCGACGCCGCGCGCCAGCTCCGGCTGCACCGCCGCGAGCGCCAGCGTCGCCGCATCCTTGTCACCCGATTCGAGCGCGGCTTCCGCCTTCTTGACGAAGGTCCGAATACGGCCGACGCGTGCGCCGTTGATCTCTGCGCGACGGTCGTTGCGCCGAATGCGCTTTTTCGCCTGTGGCGTATTCGCCATGCCTGGTCCAAGTCCCTATCAATGCTGGATGGGCGCGGAGAACAGGTCGCAGCGCCCGGGAAAGCGCGGCCATTAGCGGCTTGGACGGGTTCGGTCAACCATCAACGCTGGCAGGTTCGGCACCAAAAGGTTGACCGCCCGCCTTGCGCGATCCGTGCGATCGATGCGCCGCACGCACACGGCTCTCCCTCGCGTCCGTAGACGAGGAACTGCTTGGAGAAATAGCCGAGCTCGCCATCGGGGCGGGCATAGTCGCGCAATGTCGATCCCCCGGCCTCGATCGCCGAGAGCAGCACCGCACGAACGGCGTCGGCCAGCGCTCCGAGCCGCTTGACCGAAATCCCTCCAGCAGGGCGGATCGGTGCGATCCCGGCCATATGCAGCGCTTCGCAGACATAGATATTGCCGAGACCTGCGACGATCCGTTGATCGAGCAGCAGCGTCTTGATCGGCGCGGTGCGGCCTTCGAAGGCCATTGCCAGATGCGCGCCGTCGAAATCGCCCGAGAGCGGCTCGGGGCCGAGTGCGGCAAAGGGCGGCCATGCTGCGACCTGCGCCGTCGCCATGAGATCGAGCGAGCCGAATCGCCGCGCATCGTTGAGGGCTAGGCGCCGCCCCGCCTCTGTCTCGATCACCACATGATCGTGCGGCAGCAGCGTTTCCGGATCGACTCGCCAGCGTCCCGACATGCCTAGGTGAAAGATCAGCGTATCGCCGCGGTCGGTGTCGATCAGGCCGTATTTGGCTCGCCGGCGAACGTCCGTCACAACCGCGCCGGTCAACCGCTGGCCGAGGTCCACCGGAAAGGCCCGGCGCAGATCGGGACGCCGAACCAGGATCGACGCGATGCGCTGCTGCGCGAGCACCGGGCGCAGCCCGCGGACGGTGGTCTCGACTTCGGGAAGTTCGGGCATGAAGATTTCCAGCTAGGCAGCGTTTGCTCCCCCCACAAGCCTTGGCTAAGGCCGGGCGACCAACCATCTTGGGGTGGAGATCAGGGGCTTTCATGACCGACACCGTATCCTTCGGCTATCAGGACGTGGCCCCTGAGGAAAAGACGCGCCGCGTCGGCGAGGTGTTCGCCAATGTCGCGGCGAGCTACGATCGCATGAACGACGCGATGTCGGGCGGGCTGCACCGGATCTGGAAGGACGTGTTCGTCAAGCGGGTCAAGCCGCGGACTGGCGAAACCATTCTCGACATGGCCGGCGGGACCGGCGACATCGCGTTCCGGATGGAGCCTTCAGGCGCGGCGATCACGGTCGCCGACATCAATCCCGCCATGCTCGAGGTCGGCATGCAGCGCGCGGCGGCGCGCGGCATCGACGGACTGGTCTGGACGGAGGCCAATGCCGAGACGCTGCAATTCCCCGACCGGTTCTTCGATGCCTATACGATCGCGTTCGGTATCCGCAACGTGACCGACATTCCCAAGGCGCTGCGCGAAGCGCACCGCGTACTCAGGCGCGGCGGGCGCTTCTTCTGCCTCGAATTCTCGACCACCCTGTGGCCCGGCTTCGACACCATCTATGATCGCTACTCGCACCATCTGGTGCCCAAGCTCGGCAAATGGATCGCCGACGACGAGGAAAGCTACCGCTATCTCGTCGAATCGATCCGCCGTTTTCCCGACATGGCGACATTCGAATCGATGATCGGCGATGCCGGCTTCGTCCAGACCCGCGTCGAGCCGATGCTGGGCGGATTGGTCGCCATTCATAGCGGCTGGAAGATTTGACCGCTCCCGCCGTCCATTTCTGGCGCCTGCTCAAATGGGGTCGCATCCTCGCGCGCCACGGTGCGCTGCGCGGGATCGAGCGCAATCCCAACACGCCGCCCGCAGTGCGCCGCATCGTCCGCATTGCGCGGTTCGGCGCGCGCGTCCCAAAGCAGCCCGCCTACGCCGACGCGTTCCAGGCGATCGGCCCGGCGGCGATCAAGCTGGGCCAGACGCTGGCGACGCGGCCCGATATCGTCGGGGAGGAAGCGGCGCGCGACCTGCTGCGGCTGCAGGATACTTTGCCGCCTGTCCCCTATGCGGTGATCTGCGAGGCGATGAAGGCGAGCTTCGGCAAGCCGCTCGAGACCATGTTCGCGTCGATCGACGAAGTGCCGATCGGTGCCGCGTCGATCGCGCAGGTCCATGCCGCGATCACCACCGACGGACGCAAGGTCGCGATCAAGGTGATCCGCCCGGGCGTGGAGGCGGAATTCCTGTCGGCGATCGACACCTATGAATGGGCCGCCGCGCAGATTGAGCAGATGGGCGGCGAGATTGCCCGGCTGCGACCGCGCCTCACGATCGAGACGTTCAAGCGCTGGACGCTGCGCGAACTCGATCTCAGGCGCGAAGCTGCCTCAGCATCCGAACTGCTTGACGCGATGCAGGCCGAACCGGATTTCACCGTGCCGACGATCGACTGGGCGCGCACCACCGGCCGTGTGCTGACGCTCGAATGGGTCGATGGCATCAAGCTCTCGAACCGCGCCGCGCTGATCGAAGCCGGGCATGATCTGCCGGCGCTGTCGCAGAAACTGGTCAAGGCGTTCCTGCGCCAGGCGATCGCGGAAGGCTTCTTTCACGCCGACATGCACCAGGGCAATCTGTTCGCGCTGGCCGATGGGCGGATTGCGGCGATTGATTTCGGAATCATGGGCCGGATCGACCGGCGCGCGCGCGTGTGGCTGGCGGAAATCCTCTACGGCCTGATCACCGGCGACTATCGCCGCGTCGCCGAGATTCATTTCGAAGCCGGCTATGTTCCCGCGCACCACAATGTCGCCGAGTTCGCGACCGCGCTGCGCGCCGTCGGCGAGCCGGTGCGCGGCGTGCCGGTCAAGGACATGTCGGTCGGCACGATGCTCGATTCGCTGTTCAACATCACCCGCGATTTCGACATGCAGACGCAGCCGCACCTGCTGCTCCTGCAAAAGACGATGGTGATGGTCGAGGGTGTGGCCACCAGCCTCGATCCCGACGTCAATCTGTGGGAAGTCGGCGCGCCGTTCATCGGCGAATGGATCCGCACCGAACTGGGCCCGGAAGCGGCGATCGCCGACCGGCTGGTCGAAGACCTGCGGACGTTCGCGCGGCTGCCGCAGCTGATTCGCAACATCGAACGCGCCTATCCCAACCCCGGCGGAGCACCCCCCGCCCCCCCGCTGCGCGAAATCGAGGTCGTGCGCGTCGGCGGCGGCTGGCGCTATGCCGCCGTGGCGGTGGCAAGCGCGGGCATCTCCGCCGCGGCAATCCTGCTGGCCACCGGATGATCGACCTGCCCCCGCCTCCGCCTCGCGGCGACGCCCCGCTGTGGCTGGCGCGGCCGACCCGGTTTGCCCGGCTGTCGCCGCGCACGGCCCTGGCAGCAGTGTTCGTGGTAGCGATGCTGCTCGCGATCGCGGTGGCCACCGCAGACATCGACATGACCGCGTCCGCATCGGTCGGCGCTGGCGACATGACCGATCTGATCCTGTACCAGACGATTATCGAGGGCGTCCGCGTCGGGGACAATTACTACCCGGTCGCGGTCGATGCACTGCGGGCCGGAAGTTTTCCGCTGCGCCCGTTCCTTACCTTCCGCCTGCCTACCCTTGCCGTGATGCTGGCGACGCTTTCGCCCGTCATCGTGCCGCTGCTGCAATGGGCATTGGCCGCGGCGGTCGCGGGCGCCTGGCTGTGGCGGCTGCGCCCGGCGCTGCCCCGACCGCCTGCGCGGATCGTTGCCGCGATCCTCATCGCGGGCGGAATGGTGGTGTTCGTCGATAGCGACCTTGCCGCATTCCACGAATTATGGGCGGCAATGCTAGTGGCACTGTCATTGGCGCTGCGCCGACAGGATCGCTGGATCGAGGCGGTCGCATTTGCGCTGATGGCAATGCTGGTGCGCGAGACGGCCGCACTGTTCGTGGTCATCATGGGCGCGCTCGCCTGGCTCGAAGGCGCTCGCCGCGAAGCCGCCGGCTGGGGCGCGGCGCTGGCAGTGTTCGCGATCGTTATCGGCTTTCATGCGGCAGCGGTGGGCGCGGTGACGAGCCCGCTTGATGCCGCGTCGCCCGGATGGTCGGGGCTGCACGGCTTCGGACTGTTCGTCCGGTCCGTGACGCTGGCGACCGCATTGCAGGCCCTGCCGTTGGCGCTGGCGGCGATGCTCGTGGCACTGGCGCTGCTTGGCTGGGCGGCGTGGGATGATCCGATCGCACTGCGCGCGTTGGCGACCTTCAGCGGATATGCAGCGCTGATCGGCGTGTTCGGGCGGATCGACACCTTTTACTGGGGGCTGATGGTGGCACCCATATTGCTCGTCGGCCTGGTCTTCGTTCCCGACGCTGCACGCGATCTGGCGCGCCGTGCGCTCGACAGGCGGCGGGTGCGTGTGGTTAGGACGCCGGGATGAAGCGCATCCTCCTGATCGTCGGTGGCGGCATTGCGGCGTACAAGGCGTGCGAGCTGATCCGGCTGCTGCGCCGCGCGGACATCGCCGTGCGCTGCGTGCTGACCGACGGTGGAGCAAAGTTCGTTACGCCAATGACGCTAGCGGCGCTCAGCGAGACGCCGGTGCATACCAGCCTATGGGATCTGAAGGACGAGGCGGAGATGGGCCATATCCAGCTCAGCCGCGAGGCCGATCTGGTCGTCGTGGCCCCCGCCACCGCCAACCTGCTGGCACGCATGGCGGCGGGGATCGCCGACGATCTCGCAACGACGCTGCTGCTCGCTACCGACAAACTGGTGCTGGCGGCACCCGCGATGAACGTGCGCATGTGGCAGCACGCCGCGACGCGCCGCAACGTCGCGCAGCTTCGCGGCGACGGCGTCACCGTGCTCGAACCCGACGAGGGCGCGATGGCGTGCGGCGAATATGGTCCGGGCCGTCTGCCCGAACCCGAAGCGATCTTCGCTGCCATCGAGGATGCGCTGCGCCCCGGCGAACGCCGTCTGGCCGGCAGACACATCGTCGTGACCGCCGGTCCGACGCATGAGCCGATCGACACGGTGCGGTATATCGCCAATCGATCGTCGGGGCGGCAGGGTTTCGCGATCGCGCGGGCGCTGGCGGCGCAGGGCGCGCGCGTCACACTGGTCGCCGGTCCCGTCGCGCTCGCCACGCCGGCCGGGGTTGCGCGGATCGATGTCGAAACCGCGCTCCAAATGCGCGACGCCGTGAACGCGGCGATGCCGGCGGACTGCGCGGTGATGGTCGCCGCGGTCGCCGACTGGCGCAGCGCCGATCCGGCGACGAACAAGCTCAAGAAGGACATCGGCGCGCCCGACCTGACGTTGGTCGCGAATCCCGATATCCTCGCCGAACTCGCGGTGCATCCGAACCGTCCGCAGCTGCTGATCGGTTTCGCCGCCGAAACCGACCGGGTCGTCGAACATGCGGTTGCGAAACGGCAGCGCAAGCAGGCGGACTGGATCGTCGCCAACGACGTGTCGGGCGACGTGATGGGAGGGGAGGAAAACGCTGTTCACCTGGTCACCCCCGAAGGTGTCGAGACCTGGGCGCGGGCACGCAAGGATGCGATCGCCAGGCGGCTCGCCGATCGGATCGCCGATGCGCTGGGCTAATTCGGCGCTTGCCGCGCTGCTGCTGCTTGGCGGTTGCGCGCAGCTGCCCGGACCGGGGCGATCCGCCGCGACTCCGCTGCCGATCGAGGTCTATGGCCCGAAGCGCGGGTCCGACGTGCGAACTGTCGTCGCCATCGTCGACGGTGGCGACGGCATGAATGCCGAACGCTCCGCCTTCGCGCGCAATGCGTCGCAGCAGCTGCCCGACAGCGCCGCCGTTACCATCCTTCCCCCGATCGCCGGCGGCGGCAGCGAGGAGACGCTGTCGATCGGGCGCATCCGGGCGATCGGCGCGACACTGGCGGTGCTGCGCCAGCGCTATCCCTCAGCCAGGCTCGTCTTGCTCGGCGACGCCACTGGGGCGGCGCTGGCCGCCGATGTAGCGGGGACGCACCACGCGCTGATCGACGGGCTGGTGCTGCTGTCCTGCCCTTGCACCTTGCCCGAATGGCGCGAGCATAATGGCGGCACCGTATCGACCGGCGCGCCCGACCTCGATCCGCTACTGACCGCGGGAGGCATCGAGCCCGACATGCGGGCCGCCATTCTGGTCGGCGCTTCCGACGAGCGCACCCCGGTGCGCTTTTCGCGTGCCTATGCCGAAGCACTGGCACTGCGCGGGATCGCCACCGATTTCCGCGTCTTGCCGGGTCAGACCCACGATATCCTCGGCGCCCCCGAGACGCTCGATGCGGTGCGACGCATTGTCGCATCGCTCAGCGGACTACAGCCGACATGACGGCGCCGATCACGATCGCACTGCAGCGCCTGCCGCATGGCGAAGGATTGCCGCTGCCGCGCTACGCAACCAGCGGGGCGGCCGGGATGGACATCGTCGCCGCCGAGGATCTCGACCTGGCGCCGGGTGCGCGCCGTGCAGTCGCGTCCGGCTTCGCGATCGCAATTCCTTCAGGGTATGAAGTCCAGGTGCGGCCGCGTTCCGGGCTCGCGCTTAAGCACGGCATCACTTGCCTCAACACCCCGGGAACGATCGACAGCGACTATCGCGGCGAAGTGAAGGTCATCCTCGCCAATCTGGGGGCCGATCCGTTTGCCATCCGCCGCGGCGATCGCATCGCGCAGCTCGTGCCTGCCCCAGTCCAGCGTGCGGTGCTGACAGAGGTCGCCGCGCTCGACGAAACCGAGCGCGGTGCAGACGGCTTCGGATCGACCGGACAATGATCGCGGCGCTCGCCCTGATGTTCGAAGCGGCGCAATTGATCGCGCCGGGGCGTCAGTCGGTAATCGACTGGCGCGCACTGCCGATGCTACCGTATCGCCAGGCACCCACGTTGCCACCCGCGGTTCATGATTATGTCGCACGCGAGACCGCAATCCGAGCCTGTCCGGTAACCCGGCGCGCCGACGGACAGGCGACGGTGCAGGCCGATGTCGCGGTGCTGGTCGGCGAAGACGGAGCGATCCGCGTGATCATTCCGCGCGCGATTGACTGCCCGACCGTCGAACAGTTCGCCGTCGGCTTCGTCAAGAGCAGCGCCCGCGACAACCTGCGCGCGCAAAGTCTGCGCAGCGAGGGCGGCTGGTATCGCGCCACCTTGGTCTTCAATTGGCGCGAGTGACCCTCAGCGACGATCAGCTTGAGCGCTATGCACGGCATATCGTGCTCAAGGAGATCGGTGCCGCGGGCCAGAGGGCGCTGCTGGAAGCCCATGTCGCGATCGTCGGTGCGGGCGGTATCGGCGCACCGGTGCTGCAATATCTCGCCGCGGCAGGGATCGGCCGGATCACGCTGATCGATGACGACCGGGTCGAGACGTCCAACCTCCAGCGGCAAATCGTGTTCGGGACGGGCGACATCGGACGCCCGAAAGTCGCCGCGGCAAGCGAAGCCATCGCGCGCCAGGCGCCCGACACCGCGATCACTGCGGTGGCCGAGCGCATCGGCACGGCCAACGCCGCGGCGCTGCTCGCGGGCGCCGACGTGATCGTCGATGGCACCGACAATTTCGCGACGCGCCTGGCGGTCGCCGACGCGGCGCTGGCGCTGCGCATCCCCCTGGTTGCCGCCGCGGTCGGGGAGTTCGAAGGCCAGATCGGCGTGTTTCGCGGGTGGGAGCCAGCGCTGCCCTGTTACCGCTGCTGGGTGGGCGATGCCCCCGAACGGCCCGATGTCAGCTGCGCGGCCTCCGGCGTGCTGGGCGCGCTGACCGGTGTGGTGGGCAGTCTCGCAGCGATCGAGACGATTCGCGCGCTCGTGCCATTCGGTGAAGACCCGGCGGGAACGATACTCCTCTGTGACCTGCTGGCGCTGCGCTTTCGCACGATCGCCCTGCCCGCCGACCCGGGCTGCCGCGCATGCGGCGGATCGCGATGAGCGGCCTGACGATCCTGATCATCAGTGCCGACCGCGAGCGGGGGCATGCTGCACTGCTGACCGCGCTCGCCGCCGCAGCGCTCGGCACTTCGGTGCGCATGTTCTTTCAGGGCCATTCGGTACGCCTGCTCCAGCCCGGGGCCGAGCTGACGCCGCTGCTCGCAGAGACGAAAGCGGCCGGCGTGAAGCTGGTCGCCTGCCAGACAGGCCTGGCCGATGCGCGCGTCCCCTTCGACGCGCTGATCGAGGGTGTCGAACCGGGCGGGCTTGTAAGCATGCTCGCGGACGGTCCTCACGACCGGCTGCTTGCCTTCTGACGCGGCACCCGGCCCTTGTCCTAGACCAGCGCCTCCAGCAACCCGATCAGAGGGCGGTCGGCCGGCGGCATGTCCAAGCGGTGCAGCGCCACCGGGCGATGCCATGCCAGCGCACTGGCTGCCAGCGGTTGCGGCTGTCCCGACCATTT
Organism: Sphingomonas japonica; assembly: GCF_006346325.1. Lineage (NCBI taxonomy): Bacteria > Pseudomonadati > Pseudomonadota > Alphaproteobacteria > Sphingomonadales > Sphingomonadaceae > Sphingomonas > Sphingomonas japonica. The sequence continues at coordinate 1,026,704 of NZ_VDYR01000001.1, forward strand.
GCGGCAGACATATAGCAACAGCACCAGATGTCCGTCCGCGCCGGTCGCCCGGCTCGCAAAGATCGCCGGGGCAAGGCAGGATTGCTCGACATCGAGCGCCAGTTCCTCGGACAGTTCGCGGATCAGTGCCGCTTCCGGCGCTTCGTGGCGCTCGACCTTGCCGCCGGGAAACTCCCATAAGCCGGCATGCGCCTTTCCGGGCGGCCGCTGCTGCACCAGCGCCCGTCCGTCGGCGTCGATCAGCGCGGCTGCCACCACCAGCGAAATCTTGACCGGGGCGGTCCGCGGCAGCGGTTCGTTAACGCTTTTGCTCATAGAAAGGCGACCCATGACCGGGGAAGATTCCACCGTGCGACCAGAACGCCCCCGCCTGCCCGCGATCCTGCGCGATCGCAAGGGCGCGACCGCCGTCGAATACGGCCTCATCGTCGCACTGATCGTGATCGCCATCATTGCCAGCATTCAGGGCGTCGCAAGCGCGACGATCGGCATGTGGGACGATGTCGATACCAAGGTCACCGAAGCGACGACCTGACCGCCGAGAAAAACGTCGGTCCTTAAACCTTTTCTCAACCAGCACGGCGCTACGCATGGCGTGCTGGTCGGGAGCTCCCGGTTCAGCCGGGTAACGAAGCAGTTGGATCGATGGAGACCGGAATGACTCAGATTCGCAAGATTATTGGTAACAAGAAGGGCGCCACCGCAATCGAGTACGGCCTGATCGCCGCACTGATCGCAGTCGCCGCAATCGCCGCCATGCAGGGCCTCGGCACCAACCTGAAGAACACGTTCAACAACGTGTCGTCGAACATGGTTGTGACGGGCGGCTAATCTCGACGTCGAATGGGAAAGCGGGCGTCGGAGGCAACTCCGGCGCCCGTCCGCTTTGGGGGATCAGACGCGGCCCATCTTGAGGAACTTGCTACGTCGGTCGCGCCGAAGCGCGTCCGCGGACAGCGGCTCCAGCGCGGCCAGTTCCGCCTCGATCGCATCGCCCAGCGCGGCGATAGCCGCGGCAGGATCGCGATGCGCTCCGCCCAGCGGCTCGCGCACGATCGCGTCGATCACGCCCAGCGCCTTCAGATCCTGCGCGGTAACCTTCATCGCTTCCGCCGCATCGGCGGCCTTGTCGGCGGTGCGCCACAGGATCGACGCGCAGCCTTCGGGCGAGATCACCGAATAGACCGCATGTTCCAGCATCAGCACGCGGTTGCCGCTGGCCAGCGCGATTGCGCCGCCTGATCCGCCCTCGCCCAGGATCGAGGCAATCAGCGGCACGCCCAGCGCCAGGGATTGCTCGGTCGAGCGGGCGATCGCCTCGGCCTGCCCGCGCTCCTCGGCCTGGACGCCCGGAAACGCGCCCGAAGTGTCCACCAGCGTCACCACCGGCAGCCCGAAGCGGTCGGCGAGCTGCATCAACCGGATAGCCTTGCGATAGCCCTCGGGCTTGCCCATGCCGAAATTATGCTTGAGCCGCGTCGCGGTATCGCTGCCCTTTTCGTGCCCGATCACCATCACCCGCCGCCCGCGCAACGTGCCGAGTCCGCCCAGGATCGCCTGGTCGTCGGCAAAAGCGCGATCTCCGCCCAGCGGCAGGAAATCGTCGATCAAGGCGGTGACGTAATCGAGGAAATGCGGGCGTTCGGGATGCCGGGCGACCTGCGTCTTCTGCCATGGCGTCAGCCGAAGGTAGGTATCGCGCAGCATCTTGTCGGACTTGACCTGCAGCTTGCCGACCTCGGCATCGATGTCCATCGCGCCGCCGTTGGCGGTTTCGCGCAGTTCATCGATCCGGCCCTGAAGCTCGGCGATCGGCTTTTCGAAATCGAGAAAGGTTGCCATCAGGCCGGTCGGTTAGGGCCGCTGCGCCAGCGCGTCAACGAGCGGGTGACGCTGGTTGACCAGCTCGACCAGATGGCGGCCGTCGACATGGGTGTAGATTTCGGTGGTGGCGATGTCGGCATGACCCAGCATCGCTTGCAATGCCCGCAGATCGGCTCCGCCTTCGAGCAGGTGCGTGGCAAAGGCATGGCGCAGGACGTGCGGGCTGACCCGCGCCGGATCGATCCCGGCCGCGGCGGCCAGCGCCTTGACGATCTGGTAGAGACGAACCCGGCTGAGATGCGCTTTTCCCGAAGGAAACAGCCACGGTTTTTCTTCGGGCACATGCATGCGCCAAGCCGCGACGGCCGCGCGCGCACGGTCGGAGATCGGCACCAGCCGCTCGCGCCCACCCTTGCCGCGCAGGATCACGAACGGGCGGTCGGGGGCGATCGCGTTTCGGGGCAGGCTGACCAGTTCGGTGGCGCGCAGGCCCGACCCGTAGAGCAGTTCGATCAACGCTGCGGCCCGCAGGTCGAGCGGATCGGCAGGAACTCGCGCGATTCGCTCGGCAATCGCCGCGAACAGCCCGTCGATCTCGGCATGCGACAGGATGCGGGGCAGACCCCGCTCCGATCCCGGCCGCGGCAGCGCGCGGGACGGGTCGTCGCCGCGAAATCCCTCATCGCACAGAAAAGCGTAGAAGCGCCGCAGCGCTGCCGCCTTGCGCGCTACCGTCGCGCGTGAAAGCGCCAGCCACTGTTCCGCAAGCGCCGCAATCGCCGCGGCGTCGGCCTGAACCAGTTCGCCCGACAATGCCTGCGACGCGAGTGCGAGGTCGCTGCGATACGCTGCGATCGTGTTCGCCGACGCTCCCGCTTCGGCAGCCATCATTTCCAGGAACCGGTCGATCAGTTCGCGGTCCCCGCCCGCGGTCACAGCCCGCTCAACGCCTCGGCCGCGATCATTCGCGCGGCGCCCTCGCGCCCGACCGCGCGCAAAGCGGCGGTGATGTGGAACAGCGTGGCGGGAGCCACCCCTGCCCAGCCCGGCGTCTGCATGCCGGTGGCGGCAAGCAGGATGACGGTGCCCGCTTCGCCGCGCTGCGCCGCCTGCGCGATCGCGCGGGTCCAGGCATTCTGATCTCCGATCGGCACGTCGAGCGAGTCGGCGAGCCCCTCGATCGAGCCTTCGTCGATCCGAGCGAGCCCCGCCACGCCGGCAAAGAACAGCTGGCGTCGGCGCTCGGACCACTGATCGTCGCCGCCGCTATAGCCGCGGACATCGCTGGCATCGTAGGGTTGCGAGCGCGAGGCATCGCTCAGCGCGATCAGCGCCCAGGCGGTGCCCGACGCCGGCACCAGCGGTGCCCATCGCGCTGCCGCGGTGTCGAGACCGGCAGTCAGCATCGCCGCCACCAGCCGGTCGGCATCGGCGAGCGACGCCTCGTTCGGTACGATGCGCGCCGCCGCACGCGCGGTCAGGATCAGCCGCGCCGCGCGTTCCAGCGGATCACCGCTGTCCCCCCACAGGCCGCGCAATACTTCCAGACGTCCGGCGGCGGTGTTGTCGGTATAGGCCGCGCGAAGATCGCGCGCGAGCGACACCTCCGCAGCGCCCGAATCGTCCGATTGCTCGACCGCGCCGTACAGATCGACCAGCGCGAGGTTCGATAGCACGCCGCGCGCCGCGGCATATTCGGCCGGGGCAAGCCGCTCGTGCGGAAGCAATTGCGGCGCCTGCGCCTGCCATGCGCGCACCTGGGGTCGTACCGTGCCAATCAGCGATGCCGGAATCTCGACCCCGGTCGCGGTCGCCAGGCCATAGCGCCATGCGTCGAGTTGATCGATGCCGTCCCATTCGATCGTCACCGCCCGGCGGCCACCGGCACCCGCGCCAAGCACCTTCTCAGCCAGATCGACATCGATCCCCTCGCGGTTGCGATTGGCGCGGCGCGCCTGGTCGATCAGCCGGCCCGCCTCGCGCGGCCTGCCTTCCAACCCGGCGCACATCGCCTGGGCCATGACCCAGCCGCGCTCGTTCGACACGCGCATCGCGCCATCGACCAGCGGGCACATCGCCGCGGGATCGGCGGTGGCGAGCGCGACCTGCATTGCCACTTGGTACATTTTAGGCGTGTAGTTCTCGGTATCGACCGATTGCACGACGTCGCGCGCGGCAACCGATTCGCCCATACGCAGCAGCAGCCATGCCCGTTCGGCCGCGAAATCGGCGCCGTTGACGTTCGATGGCGTATCGACGCGGGAGAGCAAGGCGCGCCGCAGCACGATCGACAGCCAGCGCGAGGCGATCGGCATTCCGGTGCGGCGCATCAATGTCGTCAGGAAGCGCCCGTCGCTGCGCCCGAACCCGTCCGCCGCGATCCCGTCGCTGTCGGTTCCGATCGCACCGACCCGGTCGAGCGAGCGCCGCGCATAATCGGGCAATTCATATTGCGCGAGCACTTCGGGGTCGATCGGCGTTGGCGTGCCGCTGGGGGTCGGCGTCGGGGTCGGACTCGGCGTGGGCGATGCCGTGCTGCTGGGCGGCAGCGGCTGCACGGTGCCCGGTGCCGGCCTCGCCGGACGCGGAGCGGCGGCCGGCGGCGGCGGAGCTACCGGATCGCCGAACCCTTCGGGCAACAGCGATTCGGGTGCGTCCTGATCCTGGACCAGTGCATGTCCCACCACCGGCACGGCGACGCTGGCAATCGCGACGGCTAGCGCCGCCAGCGCGATCTCAGCTCGAAAGATTTTCAAGCGCGACCGCCTTCTCGACTGGAACCGCTGGTTGTTCGGTCGCCTGCTGCGACAGCAGGAACATGCCGCCGACGATGGCGACCAGCACGACGATGAGGATGACGATGGAGCGTGACATGATGGCGTTGGGAAATCCCGTGTGATGAAAGCGCCCGCGCCTTTTGCCCGACGCACCCTTGCGCTGTATAGCCCCGTTTCCGATGCTGCAAACGCCCCATCCCATTCCCCGTTGGACCGGACGGCCGATCGTCCTGGTGGGACTGATGGGCGCGGGAAAATCGACGGTGGGACGCCGCCTCGCGCTGCGGCTCAAGCTTCCCTTTGTCGATGCCGACAGCGAAATCGAGGAAGCCGCGGGGATGAGCATTCCCGATATCTTCGACCGGTTCGGCGAGCCCTATTTTCGCGACGGCGAGCGCCGGGTGATCGCGCGGCTGATCGACGGCAGCGCCAAGGTGATCGCCACCGGCGGCGGCGCGTTCCTCAACGAGGAAACCCGTGGGCTGATTCTAGACGAGTCGATCGCGATCTGGCTCGACGCCGATCCCGCGGTGCTCGCAGAACGGGTCAAGCGCCGCGACACCCGGCCGCTGCTGCGCGGGCGCGATCCGCTGACGGTGCTCAGCGAACTCGCTCAACAGCGCAATCCAGTCTATGCGCTGGCGCCGATCCGCGTCACCAGCCATGACGCGCCGCACGACCTGACGGTCAACGCGATATTGGAGGCGATCGGCCAATGACGGTGGGCAGATGACGACGATTCCCGTGGCACTGGGGACCCGCAGCTACGACGTGCGGATCGAGCAAGGCCTGCTCGCTCGCGCGGGCGAGGTCCTGGCGCCGCTCGCCGGGGGACGGCGAATGGTAATCGTCACCGACCGCAATGTGCTCGGTCATGCCGAGACGCTCGAGGCATCGCTGACCGCCGCCGGCGTCGACCACGCGCGCATCGCGCTGTCGCCGGGCGAAGCGACCAAGAGCTGGGACACCCTCGCCTTCGTCACCGACCGGCTGCTCGAACTGGGCGTCGAACGTTCCGACCATGTCATCGCGCTGGGCGGCGGCGTCATCGGCGACCTGACCGGATTCGCCTGCGCGATCCTCAAGCGTGGCTGCCGATTCGTGCAGATTCCTACCAGCCTGCTTGCTCAGGTCGATTCGTCGGTCGGCGGCAAGACCGCGATCAACAGCCAGATGGGCAAGAACCTGGTCGGTGCATTCCATCAGCCGTCACTGGTGCTGGTGGATCCGAGCGTGCTCGACACGCTGCCCCAGCGCGAGGTCGCGGCGGGCTATGCCGAAGTCGTCAAATACGGCCTGATCGACGACCCGGAGTTCTTTAAGTGGTGCGAAGCGCATGCCGAGCGGCTGCTCGCCGGCGACCCAGCCGCACGCGCGCATGCCATCGCGCACTCGGTCGCCGCCAAGGCGCGGATCGTGGCGGAAGACGAGGAGGAGCGCAGCGGCAGGCGCGCGCTGCTCAACCTGGGCCACACTTTCGGCCATGCGCTCGAGGCCGAGACCGGCTTTTCGCAGGCGTTGCTCCACGGCGAGGCGGTCGCCGCGGGCATGGCGCTCGCGTACCGCTATTCCGCCGATCGCGGGCTGTGCCCGGGTGAGGACGCGAAGCGCGTCGCCGCCCATCTGCGCTCGGTCGGATTGCCCGATGGGCTTGCGGCGGCGGGCGTTGCCGCTACCGGCGCGACGCTGGTCGGGCACATGCTGCATGACAAGAAGATGGAGGGCGGGACGCTGCCGTTCCTGCTGACGCAGGGCATCGGGCGCAGCTATCTCGACCGCGACGTCGATCTGGCCGACGTCGCCGCGTTTCTCGATCGCCAGTACGCCGCCGCCTGATGCCGCAAGGCGTCGCCAAGCGCGATCTGCCCACCAAGACCTGCCCGGTGTGCAAGCGTCCGTTCGCGTGGCGCAAGAAATGGGCGCGCGACTGGGAAGCGGTGGTTTACTGTTCGGAGCGATGCCGGCGCGGCGGGAAGTGCCACCCCGCATCGTCGGTTCGCGCCGACTAGGCACCAGGCAGCGACGTCGGGGGTTTATAGCAGGCTCGGAACGATCCCCCTTTGCGGCCTCCCGTCAGTCAGGACGGACCTGCAAGCGGATGGCGCTCCATCCCAGCCATAACCATCCGGCAATCAGCAGCAGTCCGCCGATCGGCGTCACCGCGCCGAGCCACCGCGGCAAGCCCAGCGCCATCAGATAGAGCGTGCCCGCGAAACCCAGCCCGCCGGCCAGGAACAGCGCCGACGGCACCCTGCTGTCGATCAGCCACAGCACCGCGAGGGCAGCGACGGCATGCACCATCTGATACTGCGCACCGGTCCGCAGCCATTCGGCCGCCTGCCCGCTCGCCCCATGCGCACCAAAGGCACCCGCGGCCACCGCCATCGCACCCGACAGCGCCGCCGCCAGCACGACCGCCTTCACGCCTCCGCCTGCCGCGCTTCGCGAGCAATGCGCTCTTGGGTGAACATGTCCTCGCGCCCGGCATAGAGATCGCCGGCCTCGGTCTGGATGCCCAGCCTTTTCGAATCCATGCGCCGATAATCGCTCTCGGTCCGGTCGATCTCGCTATCATCGACGCCGACACAGACCATCGCCTGGCGCGCCATCTCGATCGCGGATTCATAGACTTCGCGGACGATACCGTCGACGGGAGCGTTCTTGAGCTTGAGCACGCTGCGGCGGTCATAGGCGCGCAGGAAGATGCCGGCATCGGGGAAAGCCGCGCGCACGCTGTCGAGCAGTTCGCGGTCAAGCTGGTCGCCATCGAGGCAGAACAGGATCAGCTCGGCATCGGCCGCACCCGCCTGGCGCAGCATGTCCAACCGGGTACCGTCGCCATAATAGACCTTCATGCCGAAATCACCGGCAACCTCGATCGTTTCAGGATCGGTGTCGATCAGCGTCACCGAAATGCCCTGTCCGATCAGCAACTGCCCAACGGTCTGGCCGAACCGGCCATAGCCGACCACCAGCGCGCTGGCGCCGTCGTGCCGCGGACCTTCCAGCCCCTCGCCCGCCCCGCCCGCGGCCGGCTCGGCGCGCAGGCCCTTGGTCAGCATCATCAGGAACGGCGTCGTCGCCATCGACAGTGTGATGATCGCCCCGAACACGCTAGCCGCGGCAGGCGCAATCAGGAAGGCACTCTGCGCCTGCGCGAACAGGACAAATCCGAATTCGCCGCCCTGGCTGAGCAGCAGCCCAAGCGCGAATGCCTGCCGCCACGGCATTCGGAACGCGAGCGCCAGCAGGAAGATCACCCCTGCTTTGGCGACGATCAGCGCCGCCGCCATGCCTATCACGAAGCCCGGCCGCTCGGCGATCGCATTGAGATCGAGCATCATCCCGACGGCGAGGAAGAACAGCCCGAGCAGGATCGATCGGAACGGCTCGACATCGGCCTCCAGCTCGTGACGATACGGGCTGTCGGCGAGCATCACGCCGGCGATGAACGCGCCGAGCGCGGTCGAAAGCCCGAGCGATTCCATCAGCGCGGCGCTGGCGATGACGGTGAACAAGCCCGCGAACACGAACATCTCGCGCTCGCCGAGATTGCCAATCAGGCGGAATAGCGGGCGCAGCACGAATCGCCCGGCCAGGATCAGCCCGGCGATCGCCAGCACCGTGTAGATTCCGAGCAGCCAGCCCGGCGGCCCCGCCGCGTCGGCCGGATTGCGCGACAAGGCGGCGATGATCGTGATCAGGGGAACAATCGACAGGTCCTGGAACAGCAGGATCGAGAAGGCGCGCTCGCCGAACGGAGTCTTCAGCCGCCCGCCCGATTGCAGCAATGGCAGCACCTGCGCGGTCGACGACAATGCCAGCGGCAGGCCGAGCGCCAGCGCGGCGGCGATCGAAAACCCTGCGCCACCCCAGATGATGGCGGTGACGGCCAACCCGCACAGCACCACCTGCAACAGTCCGAAGCCGAAAATATCCTGCCGCATCCGCCACAACCGCGACGGGCTGAGTTCGAGACCGACGAGGAACAGCAGCAACGTGATGCCGAGTTCGGCGATGCCCATCTTCGATTCGGCACCTCCGACCAGCCCAAGCATCTGCGGTCCGACAACGGCGCCTGCGACCAGATAACCCAGCGTCGCACCGAGGCCGAGCTTTCGAAACACCAGGACCGAGATCAGCGCGGCACCGAACAGCGGAGCGAACTCGCTCACCACCGACATGCCGTGCGCTTCCATCAGCGCGGAACCGGCTGCGTCGCGGCCGCCTGCGCGGCAGCTTCGGCGACGGCTTCGAACGCCAGCCGGATCGACGCATGGCGCGCGCTGTGCGGCAGCGCCGGCACGAAGATGTCCAGTCCGGGCCAGTCGGGGGTCGCTTCGGCCCCGGCGAGCCACTCCGCAAGCGAATCACGGGCAGCGCCCAATTCGGCTGCCGTCTTGCCCACCGCGTGCGACGCCATCAGCGACGCGGATGCCTGACCCAGCGCACACGCCCGGACCAGCAGCCCGATCCGTTCGATCCGGCCGTCCTGGTCGGTATCGACATCGACCGTCACCCGACTGCCGCAGATCGGCGAGCGTTTCTCGACGCTGGCCATCGGCGCCTCCAGCCGCTGCTGATGCGGGATGGTGGCCGCGAGGCGCAGGATGCGGGTGTTGTAGAGCGGAGCGTTCACCCCCCGCATGTAGGCGAGCGCCTCAACAAGTGCGAGGGGGATTGCCGGGTCCGCTGCGCGTGCCCGAGGGTCGTTCTACTCGTCGGCCTGCTCGCGCTCGAACAGCGGTTCGCCGCGCCGCCGCTTGTCGACGAAGTCGGCGACCTCGGCGCTCGTCGCGTTGAGCAGCGGATAGGTGCGCGACTGTGTCATCCAGTCGGGGCGCTGGAGCGGCCCACCGCTCAGCGTGTCGAGCACCAATACCAGCAGCAGAAAGGCCAGGCTGACCAGGATCACCCCCTTGAGCAGGCCGAAGCCGAACCCCAGCGCGCGGTCGATCGGGCCGAGTATGGAACTGCGCGTGCGGCTGCCGACCATGTTGGCGACCAGCCGTCCGGCAAAATAGGTCACCCCGGCAATGATCGCGAAGGCCAGCGTGGCCGCGCCCGCGGCGGTGCCGACGCTGCCGAGAAACATCGCGGTCAGCGGCGTGTGGAACAGGCGTACGGCGAACACGACGAACACCCACGCCATCAGCGACAGCACTTCGGTGACGAACCCGCGCAGAAACCCGAGCACGGCGGCACCGCCGACGATCAGCAGCACGAGGATGTCGAGGCCGGTCAGGTCCATGCAGCGCGCCGCTACCCGCGCCCGAGCATATGGTCAACGAATTGCGCGAGCGTGCGAAAGCCGGACAAGGTCATCGCCTTGCCATCGGCCGCTTGCGCCGACGGGGCGAGCGCGCGGGTAAAGCCCAGCTTGCCCGCCTCGCGCATGCGCAGCGCGCCGTGCGCGACCGGGCGGACCTCGCCCGACAGCGCGATCTCGCCGAATGCCACAGCGTCGGCCGCGACCGCGCGCTCCGACAAGGCCGAGACCAAAGCCGCCGCGACCGCTAGATCGGCGGCCGGGTCCTGAACGCGATAGCCGCCGGCGATGTTGAGATAGACCTCGCATGTCGAAAAGCTGAGGCCACAGCGCGCCTCGAGCACCGCCAGGATCATCGCCAGCCGCCCCGAATCCCAGCCGACCACCGCACGGCGCGGCGTCGCGCCCGACGCCAGCCGGACCACCAGCGCCTGTACCTCCACCAAGACCGGACGGGTGCCTTCGAGCGCGGGGAATACGACGGTGCCGGTGACGCCCTCGTCGCGCTGCGTCAGGAACAGCGACGACGGATTGGCGACTTCGCTCAACCCCTGCGTCTCCATCGCGAACACGCCGATCTCGTCAGTGCCGCCGAAGCGGTTCTTGATCGCGCGAAGGATGCGATACTGATGGCTGCGCTCGCCTTCGAACGCCAGCACGGTATCGACCATATGCTCCAGCACGCGCGGCCCGGCGATCGACCCGTCCTTGGTGACGTGGCCGACGAGCACCACCGCCGTGCCGCGCTCCTTCGCAAAGCGAATGAGCTCGCCCGCCGACGCGCGCACTTGGCTGACGGTGCCGGGGGCGCCCTCGATCAGGTCGCTGTGCATCGTCTGGATCGAATCGATCACCAGCAGCGCGGGCGGCGGCCCCGACCCGAGCGTGGTCAGGATATCGCGCACCGACGTCGCCGCCGCGAGCAGCACCGGAGCCTCGCCGAGCCCCAGCCGCCGCGCGCGCAGCCGCACCTGGTCGGCCGCCTCCTCACCCGACACATAGGCGACCGAAAGTCCGCGCAGCGCGATCTTCGCCGCTGCCTGGAGCAGCAGGGTCGACTTGCCGATTCCCGGATCGCCGCCGATCAACGTCGCCGACCCTTCGACGAAGCCCCCGCCCAGCGCGCGGTCGAACTCGGCAATGCCGCTGGGCATGCGCTCGGGCAGCGCGATGTCGGTATCGAGCTTCGACATCAGGATGGTGCGCCCGCCCGATTGCAGGTGGTGCTTCGCCTGGAAGGGCGTCACCGCCGCACCGGCATCCTCGACCAGACTGTTCCATTCGCCACAATCGCCGCATTGCCCCGCCCACTGGCTGGTTGAGGAACCGCATTGCTGGCAGACATATCGTTTGCGGGGCTTGGCCATGACGCGGCCTATCCCACCGGGAACGAAAAGGGAATATGCTTCAACCGGCGGAGAGTTCCGAACCGCGTTTGAGCGCGCGATCGCCGTCTTCCTGTTCGACCAGATAGGCGGGATTGTCCTTGGTACCGTTCTTGACGATCTTCGACCCCTTGATCGTCCGCTGGACGCGACGGTCGAAGCGTTCGGCCACCTTGCCCTTGGCAGTGCCGCTGCCCCACGACCATTTCACCGCCTGACCCTTGCGAAAAGCGTTCGACATCAACTACCTCCTCTGGCTCCGGCGCGGGAGCGCGCGACGCGGCAAATCGTTCCGATGGCCAAAGCCCGCGCGCCCCGCTAAGCGGCTTGCCCCATGAAGGCCTCCGACCTCCGCATCGCGATGTTCAGCGGAAACTATAACTATGTCCGCGACGGTGCGAACCAGGCGCTCAACCTGCTGGCGCGCCATCTGCTCGACCGGGGCGTAACACTGCGCATCTATTCGCCGACGGTGGACGAGCCCGCGTTCGAGCCGACCGGCGACCTGGTCGATGTACCTGCATTCGGATTGCCGGGCGGACGCGGCGAATATCGGCTTGGATTGGGCTTGCCGGGCAAGGTCAGGGACGACTTGGCCGCGTTTCGCCCCAATATCGTGCATTGCTCGGTGCCCGACGTGACCGGTCACCGAGCAGTGAGCTGGGCGCGCGACCACGGCATCGCGTCGGTGGCATCGCTGCACACCCGCTTCGAAACCTATCCGCGCTATTACGGCATCGGCTTCCTCGAGCCGCTCGCGGTCGCCCTGTCGAAGCGGTTCTACAACCGCTTCGATCATGTCGTCGTGCCGGGCGAAGGAATGCGCGACCTGCTGCACGAATGGGGGGTGACGACGCCGATCGACATCTGGTCGCGCGGGGTGAACCACGACCGGTTCAATCCGGGCATGCGCAACCTGGCGTGGCGGCGCTCGCTGGGCATCGGCGACGACGAGGTCGCAATCAGCTTCCTCGGGCGACTGGTGCTGGAAAAGGGCCTCGACATCTTTGCCGAGGTGGTCGCCGAATTGCAGCGGCGCGGCGTCCGCCACCGCGTGCTGGTGATCGGCGACGGCCCTGCGCGCGATTGGTTCGCGCAGCAGGTCCCCGAAGCGGTGTTTGCCGGGTTCCAGTCGGGCGACGATCTTGGCCGGGCGGTCGCGTCGATGGACATCTTCTTCAATCCGTCGATCACCGAGACGTTCGGCAATGTCACCCTGGAAGCGATGGCGGCGGGCGTGCCGGTGGTCGCCGCGCGCGCAACCGGCGCGGTCGGGCTGGTCGCTGACGGGACGACCGGCCGCCTGGTGGGGCCGCGCGACGTGGCCGCCTATGCCGACGCGATCCAGGCCTATTGCGAGGACGACGAACTGCGCAGGAAAGCCGGGGCAGCGGGGCATGCTGCGGCGCAGGCCTATCAGTGGGACCGGATCAACCAGGTCGTGCTCGACACCTATTGCGACGTGCTGGAGCGCCGCGCGCGCTGACATCGCAGCGCAAGTGCTTATGTTGCGCCCATGCCCGACCTTCTTGCCGGTCTCGAACCGACCTCTCCCGATCCTGCGCCGACCGGCCCGCTCGCCGATCGGCTGCGCCCGGCTGCTTTGGACGAGGTCGTCGGACAGGAGCATCTGACCGGTCCCGACGGCGCGATCGGGCGGATGGTGGCGGCGGGCAAGCTGTCGTCGATCATCCTGTGGGGACCGCCCGGCACCGGCAAGACGACGATCGCGCGATTGCTGGCGGACGCGGTCGGGCTGCGCTTCGCCCAGATATCGGCGGTGTTCTCGGGCGTCGCCGACCTCAAGCGGGTGTTCGCCGAAGCGCACGACCATGCCCGGATCGGGCAGAAGACGCTGATGTTCGTCGACGAGATCCACCGCTTCAATCGCGCGCAGCAGGACGGGTTCCTGCCGTTCGTTGAAGACGGCACGGTCACGCTGGTCGGCGCGACCACCGAGAACCCGTCGTTCGAACTCAATGCCGCACTGCTCAGCCGCGCGCAGGTGCTGATCCTCCACCGGCTCGATGCGGCGGCGCTCGGCACCCTGCTCGATCGTGCCGAGGCGATCGAGGAGCGTGCGCTTGCGCTGACGCCGGAGGCACGCGCCGCGCTTGTCGCCAGTGCCGACGGAGACGGACGCTTCCTGCTCAACCAGGCCGAGACCCTGTTCTCGATCGCGCTCGATGAACTGCTCGATCCCCAAGCGCTGTCGGAGCTGCTCCAGCGCCGCGTGGCGGTGTACGACAAGGATCGCGAAGGGCATTACAACCTGATCTCCGCGCTCCACAAATCGCTGCGCGGATCAGACCCGCAGGCCGCGCTCTATTATCTCGCGCGGATGCTGACCGCGGGCGAGGAACCGCTCTATGTGCTGAGGCGGATCGTCCGCTTCGCCAGCGAGGATATCGGGCTGGCCGACCCCAACGCGCTCGTCCAGTGCCTGGCCGCCAAGGATGCGTACGAGTTCCTAGGATCGCCCGAGGGCGAACTGGCGATCGCGCAGGCATGCCTCTATTGCGCGACCGCGCCCAAGTCGAACGCCGCCTATAGCGCGCAGAAGGCGGCCTGGAAATCGGCGAAGACCACCGGTTCGCTGATGCCGCCGCAGAATATCCTCAACGCGCCGACCAGGCTGATGAAGGATATCGGCTATGGCAAGGGCTATGCCTATGACCACGACACGGCCGAGGGCTATTCCGGCGGCGACTATTGGCCCGCGGAGATGACGCCCGAAACCTTCTACACCCCCACCGACCGCGGCATGGAGAGGCGCATTGCCGAGCGTATGGCATGGTGGGCGCAGTTGAAGGAACGCGGCGATCGTTCCTGATCATTTCCGGCACTTCGCCGCGATCGACTGGTCAGGGGCCAAGGGCGAGCGACATCGCGGGATTGCCGTCGCGATCTGCACCGGCGGTAGCGCCCCGCCCCAGCTCGTCGAGCCCGACCGACGCTGGTCGCGGGCCGAAGTGGCGGCATGGCTGACGTCGGACATGCCTTCCGACACGCTGGTTGGCCTCGATCTTGGCCAGTCGCTGCCGTTCGTCGATCGCGGTGCCTTTTTCCCCGGTTGGGAACGCAGCCCGCCCGACGCGCGCGCGCTGTGGCGGCTGGTGGATGCGCTATGCGCGCGCGATCCGCATCTGGCCGCGTGCAGCTTCGTCGATCATGCCGATGCGGCCGAGCATTTCCGCCGCCATGGTGGACGCAAGGGCCGATGGTTCGAGGGCCGCGGCCGGTTGCGCGCGACCGAGCAGGCGCAGCGGCTCCAGGGGCTCAATCCATATAGCAACCTCAATCTGGTCGGGGCGGCACAGGTCGGCAAGTCGAGCCTGACGGGGATGCGCGTGCTGCACCGGATCGGGGCGGAGCTGCCGATATGGCCGATCGACCCGGCGCCGCGATCGGGTTCGTGCGTAGTGGAAATCTATACCAGCATCGCCGCGATCGCCGCCGGGCGCACCAAGGGCCGGACCAAAATCCGCGATGGCGCCGCGCTCGACTCCGCGCTGGCGGCGCTCGGCAGCGAGCCGTTCGGCCATGACGGCCCGATCGACGATCATCGCAGCGATGCGCTGCTCACCGCGGCGTGGCTGCGCGCCCATGCCCGCCGCGCAGAGCTGTGGAATCCGCCCACGCTGACCCCCGACATCGCCCGCACCGAAGGCTGGACCTTCGGCGTCACCTGACGCATGGAAGCGCAGACATGCCGGGTTAGCTCAGCTGGTAGAGCAACTGATTTGTAATCAGTAGGTCGTCGGTTCGAGTCCGACACCCGGCACCAGCCCAGAACCGCTCTCATCCGTAATACAAAAACCCCGGCAAGCCATTGGCCTACCGGGGTTTTCGTTGGTGCGCCCGGAGCGATTCGAACGCCCGGCCCCCAGATTCGTAGTCTGGTGCTCTATCCAGCTGAGCTACGGGCGCAACGGAAGTGGGTCCATAGAAGCGTGTTTCCACAAGCGCAAGCCCGTTGCGCTTGGTTTCGCCGCGCCATAGACGCTGCGCGATGAACCGCCGCGCTTCGCACGTACTCGCATCCGCCTTCGGGCTATTAGCGCTGGTGCCCGGCTGCGCGCCGACGCGCACCGATTTCCCCTCCTTGATGCCGCGCGCGATCGAGGAGCGCAGCGATGCGATCGCAGTGGTGCCCCCCGCGCCGGTTGCGCCCGACCCGGCACTCGACCGGCAGATTTCCGGATATCGCGAGGAACTGGCGCAATCCGACCGCTCCTTCGATGCGGTCGCGGCGCGAGCCGAGCGGCTTGCCTCGGCGGCAGGTGCGCCGGGCAGCGAAAGCTGGATCGCCGCGCAAGTCGTGCTGGCCGAGCTCGATACGCTGCGCGCTCCGGTAGTCGGCATCGTCTCATCGCTTGAGGCGCTCGCGATCGACCGCGGCGTGGAGGGCAAGCCACCCTACCCCGCGCTCGATGCGGCAATCGCCGATGCCCGGACGCGCGACGCTGCCCAGGCGGCGCGGGCGGCCGCGATCGAGACGCGGCTCGGTCCGGCCTGAATTCAGGGAAGATCGGGGTCGAGGCTGCGCAGCACCGGCAGGATCGTCGCATAATCGTCGGTCCACGGCGCGAATTCGCGATAGCTGGGCAGCGGCCGCCATTGGTCGTTCTGGATCATCAGCACCGCCAGCGACGCCGGATCCTGGGTAAGTGCGATCCAGTCGGACATGGTCGCGTCGCCGGTGGCGTCGGGTTCAGGTACATAGCTGAGCATCGCCCCCCACCATTTGCCCGACCGCGCGGTCGCCGAAACGATCGGCTCGAGCGACAGAAACCGGTTCGAGATGTGAACCAGCAGCACACCTTCGGGCGAAAGCACGCGGGAATAGGTGGCAAAAGCCTCCTCCGTCATCAGGTGCATCGGCACGGCATCGGACGAGAAGGCATCGAGCGCGAGCAGGTCGAGGCTATCGGGCGCCGCTTCCTCCAGCCGCAGCCGCGCATCGCCGATGACGATCGGCACGTTCGGCGCGCAATTGCGCAGGAAGCTGAATTTGCCCGAATCGCGCGCGATCTCGACCATGACCGGATCGATTTCATAGAAGCGCCACCGTTGATCCGGCTGCTTGTAGCAAGCCAGCGTGCCGGTCCCGAGCCCGACCACGCCGACCCGTGCTCCGGGGCCGAACAGCGGGCCGAGCGCCAGCATCGCCTGCCCCACGCCCGATCCAGGGACGTAATAGGTCGTCGGCTGCCGCTCGCGCTCGGCGCTGCCGACCAGTTGCGTGCCATGCAGCGTGGTGCCGTGCGCCAGGGTGCGCTCGGAGGGATAGTCGGTGATCGTATAGACGCCGAAATAGCTGCGCGTGCGCGAATCGCCGTCGATGCTGACAGCCAGCGCGCGATATCCGCCGAAGATGAAGAGCGCGCCGGTCAGCGCGATCACAAACGGGACGCGCGCGCCGATCGCGGCGAGACCGAGCACGCCAACGCCGAGGAACGCGAGATTTTCGGCCTTCGGACCCAGGATTTCGCCCGGATTGGCGATGCCCAGCCACGCCAGCGCCGCCACGGCCGCGGTGAACGCCGCGACACGCCACGCCATGCCTGACTGCCACAGCTGCGCGACGGCCGGCAGCAGGAACGCCTGCGGCACCAATGCCCCGCCGGCAAGGATCAGCAATGGATATTCATAGGTCCAGTCGAACACCACCGGTGCGATCAATCCGGCGAACACGCCCCCCAATGCTCCGCCAAGCGACATTGCGAGGTAGAAGCCGGTCAACCGGTCGGGCGCAGGCCGCAGATCGTACATCCGCGTGTGGAGCGCCACGGCGACCATGAACAGCAGGACGAGCGCGACGCCCGCGTTGAGGAACGGGTTCTCGTGCGTGCACGAAATCACCAGCCCGCCAAACAGCAGGATCGTGATCGGCGCGACCTTGGTCAGCAGGTCGGCGATCGTACGCCCGCCGGCGAAGGCGATCGAGAAACTCAGCAGGTACAGCCCCAGCGGAAGCACCCAGAGCAAGGGCACCGCGACGATGTCGGTGGTGAGGAAGGTCGAGGTCGCGAGCATCAGCCCGGACGGCACGAACGCCAGCGCGATCCACAGAAGCACGCGCGTTGCCGTCGGCGTCTCGCTGACCCGCGCGGCTACCTCTGCCGCAGCACCCTTGGGAAGCAGCAATGCGCAGGCGGCGACCAGCAGGAAAAGCGCGCCGTAGCCGATGCTCCACAGCACGCTTTGCCCGTCGAGCGCCAGCGCCGGTTCGACGATCAGCGGATAGGCGATCAGCCCACCGAAACTGCCGAGGTTCGATGCGGCGTACAGCGCGTAGGGATCGCGCCCTCCCGATGCGGCATTGTACCATCGCTGGAGCAGCGGCGCCTGCGCTGAGACCGCGAGGAACAGCGGCCCGATCGACGCGGCGAGCAGCCACGGCACCCAGAGCGCGGGCTCCCCCCCCGGCGGCATGCGGAAATCGCCGAGCCCGATCGGCAGCCACAGGGCGGCAATTGCGAGCAGCCCGAGATGGATCGCCGCCTGGGTGCGGATGCCGATGCGCCCCAGCCAGTGGGCATAAGCATAGCCGCCGAGCAGCAGCGCCTGATAGACCAGCATCGCCGAATTCCATACCGCCGGCGCGCCGCCGATGCGGGGCAGCGCCATGCGCGCGATCATCGGCTGTACCAGGAACAGCAGGAACGATCCGGTGAGGATCGCGACGACGAACAGCGCACCGCCCCAGCGAGTCGCGCCGCGCTGCGCGGGTTCGGTGACGGCGTCCATGCTGCGCTAGATCTGGGCCGGCCGGGCGATGCGAAAGGTCACGTGGCGCTTGAGCGGGCTGCCGTCGGGAACCACGGGATGGTCGAAATCACCATCGATGTCGCGAACCATATCCAGCCGTTCCATCACGGCGCGGCTGCGGACGTTGATTGCCGAGGTGATCGCGACGACTTCGGCTTCGCGGCGGTTCGCCCATGCCCAGCCAAGCGTGGCGCGCGCTGCCTCGAGTGCATAGCCCTGTCCCAGCCCGGCACTGCCGAGCGCCCAGCCGATTTCGAGCAGACCCTCGATCGGGGTGCCCTCACCGCCGGGCTTGAGCCCACACTGACCGATCAAGGCTCCGTCGGCGCGGCGCTCGACTGCCCAGAAGCCAAGGCCGTGGCTGGCGCGATAGTCGATATGCCTGTCGAGCGCGGCAAGGGGATCGTCTGCGAATGCCGGCCCGAGAAACTGGACGATATGCGGTGCCGCCATCATCTCGACGAATGCGCCGCGATCACCATCCTGCCACGGCCGCAGCACCAGTCGTTCGGTCGCGATCACGCGCCGAGCAGCCGCGCCGCATGGCTTGCGTGATAGGTCAGCACGCCCGAGCAGCCGGCGCGCTTGAACGCCATCAGCGTCTCGAGCACCAGCGCGTCGCGGTCGCCCGCGCCTGCCGCAGCAGCCGCCTCGATCATCGCATATTCGCCCGACACCTGGTACGCGAATACCGGCACTTCGAACGCCGCCTTCACCCTGGCGACGATGTCGAGATAGGGCAGCCCGGGCTTGACCATCACGCTGTCGGCGCCCTCGGCGAGATCGAGCGCGACTTCGCGCAGCGCCTCCTCGGCATTGGCGGGGTCCATCTGATAGGTCTTCTTGTCGCCCTTGAGCAGCCCGCGCGAACCCACCGCGTCGCGGAACGGGCCGTAAAAGGCGCTGGCGTACTTCGCGGCATAGGCCATGATCTGGACGTTGGCGTGCCCCGCCCCCTCCAGTGCCTCCCGGATCGCGCCGACGCGGCCATCCATCATGTCGGACGGCGCGACGATATCGGCGCCGGCATCGGCCTGTACCACCGCCTGCTGCACCAGCATGTCCGAGGTCGCGTCGTTGAGGACATAGCCTGCGGCATCGACCAGCCCGTCATGGCCGTGGCTGGTATAGGGGTCGAGCGCGACATCGGTCAGCACGCCGACCTCGGGCACCGCTTCCTTGATTGCGCGGATCGCGCGGCACATCAGGTTGTCGGGGTTGAGCGCCTCGCGCCCATCGTCGCTGCGCAGGCCGTGCGGTGTGTTCGGGAACAGGGCAACGCATGGAATGCCGAGCGCGCGGGCCTCGCGCGCGCGCTCGACGATGCCCGCTATCGGCCAGCGCGACACGCCGGGCAGCGATGCGATCGGCTCTTCCGCATCGCCTTCGCTGACGAACATCGGCCAGATTAGGTCTGCGGGGGTGAGTTGCGTCTCGCGGTGCAGCCGCCGCGACCAGTCGGCGGATCGCGTGCGACGGAGCCGGAGCGCGGGGTAGGAGGCGTGCATCGCCGGTGTCTTGGCGCATGCGCGCCCGGGTAGCAAGGTTCAGGCGGGCGCGGTGGTCCATCCCAGCCGCGGCAGCGTGATCGAGCGTTTGCCTGCCATATCGACGCGGGTGACGAACAGTTCGCGCTCCTCGATATAGGCGAGCAGGCGTTTCACCCGGCCCAGCGAATGCGTGCCATAGGTCTGAGCGATCCGCTCGTCGGGCGGGGTCGGCGCACCTTCGCGGGCGGCACGGGCGACGAGCAGATACGCGCCGAGCATGTCGTCGGGCAGGTCGCGTGCAAGCGCGATGGCGTCGGTATAGCCCTCGCCTGCCGGATCGACGATGCCCGCCCTCGCGCACGCCAGCCGCCGCTGGAATCCCGACAGGTCGAGCGGCGGCCTGGCCAGCCCCAGCATCCGGCAGCGCACCTGAAAATCCTGGAACAGCACGCTAGCCGACTGGAACGCCGAATCAGCGTCGGCGACGATCGTGCGCAGCGCCTCGGCCATGATGGGATCGGCCTCGGCATCCCCGGGCGGCGGCGGCAAGTCCAGTTCAGGTGCGGTTTCGCCAGTCGGGCGGGTAATCGCCCACAGCACGTCGTCGCTGCTCGGCTTCGGGGCGGGCGGCGGCGGCAGCGGCGGGGCTTCGTCGGCAGCAGGGGCGAACAGCAGGTCGCGCACGCCCTCCTGCGCCTGCGGCAGCGGTGTCAGCTTGGGCGAGGACGACCGCGCCGAGGTCTCGACCGCACCGATCGTCACCGACAGCGGGCGTCGCGATACGGCCGGGCCTAGCGCCAGGAACGTCCCGCGCTGAAGGTCGCGGATCGCCTCGGCCTGGCGTCGCTCCATCCCGAGCAGGTCGGCGGCGCGCGCCATGTCGATGTCAAGGAATGTGCGCCCCATCAGGAAGTTGGAAGCCTCCGCCGCGACGTTCTTGGCGAGCTTCGCGAGGCGCTGCGTCGCGATCACCCCGGCCAGCCCGCGCTTGCGGCCGCGGCACATCAGGTTGGTCATCGCCGACAGCGATGCGCGGCGGGCGTCCTCGGCGACTTCACCGGCCGCGGCAGGGGCGAACAACTGCGCCTCGTCGACCACCACCAGCGCCGGATACCAATGGTCGCGCGGGGCGTCGAACAGCGCCATCAGGAACGCGGCGGCGCAGCGCATCTGCGCCTCCGCCTCCAGCCCCTCAAGATTGAGCACCACCGACGCGCGATGTTCGCGGATGCGCGTGCCGAAGCGGATGATCTCGCGCTCGCTATGGTCGACCGCCTCGATGACGATGTGGCCATAAGCGTCGGACAGTGTCGTGAAATCGCCCTCGGGATCGACGATTACCTGTTGCACCTGCCCGGCACTGCGTTCGAGCAGGCGGCGCAGCAAATGCGACTTTCCCGACCCGGAGTTGCCCTGGACGAGCAGCCGCGTCGCCAGCAATTCCTCAAGGTCGATCGGGACGGGCTTTCCCGAACCGTCGTTTCCCATGTCGACGAGAAAGGTCATCGGCGCAGCGTTTGGACGAAGCGGGCCGGTTCGGGCAAGCGGATTAGGCGAACACCTGCCCGACCAGTTCTCCGACCGCCGCATGGGCGGCGTTTGCGTTGGCGTCGGAGAGGCCGGCCGCGTCGAGATAGCAGGCGATCACGATCGGCTTGCGCCCCGGCGGGATGGCAAAGGCGACGTCGTTGAAACAGCCTTCGCCGCTGGTCCCGGTCTTGTCGCCGCACTGCCAGTCGGCCGGGAGCCCGCCGCGCAACCGCGCCCGCCCGGTGGTGCTCGCCGCCATCCAGCGCTGTAGCAGCGCGTGCGATTGAGGCATGAGCACGTCGCCGAACAGCAGGCGGTCGATCGTCATCGCGATCGCCATCGGCGTGGTGGTGTCGCGCAGATCGCCGCCGCGCACGATATTGAGCGTCGGCTCGTCGCGGTCGAGCCGCGTGGCCGGATCGCCGATCGAGCGCAGCCAGCGGGTCAGCCCTGCCGGTCCGCCGAGCTGCGGCAGCAGCAGGTTGGCGGCGGAATTGTCCGACACCTCGACCGCGGCGCGGCACAGTCGCTCGACCGACAGCGCGCCGGTGGCGAGGTTCTCGCGCACCACCGGAGCATAGCCGAGCAGATCCGCCTCGCCGAAACGGATCGTACGATCGAGCGTGAGCCGCCCCGCATCGACCTGCGCCAGGATCGCGGCGGCGAGCGGTGCCTTGAAGGTCGAGCACAGCGCATAGCGCGCGCCTGCGTCGAGGCTCAGTCGCCGACCGGTGCCGGTGTCGTAAGCGAACACGCCAAGCCGCCCGCCGGAAGCGCGGGCGATGTCGCGAAGCGCATCCCGCGCGCGCGCTTCTGCCGTACCTGACATGCCGAGCAATGACGCGGCCCCCGCACCGAGCAGCAGCGCTCGCCGAGTCGGCATCACCGCCCCTGCATGTCGCGGTGCCCCGGCGGCATCCGCACGGTCAGCGTGCCGAGATCGGCGTTCAGCGTGATCTGGCACGCCAGGCGGCTGGTGCGCGTCGCGCCGACGGCGAGGTCGAGCATGTCCTCCTCGTCCGCGCTGGCGGGCGGCAATCGTTCGAAATCCTCCGCAGCGACGATGACGTGGCAGGTCGAGCATGCCATCTGACCCTCGCACGTGCCCTCCAGCGGTTGGCCGTCATTCTGGGCGACGTCGAGCAGCCGGTCGCCGGCCGCCGCATCGACTTCGCGCATGCCGATGCCGTCGGACGCGACGAAACGGACGCGGATCATGCGGCGATCCGCTGCGCACGGGCGGCGGTGTCGATGCGATCGAGCGCGGCGATCAGTTCTTCGCTGGTGGTGTAGCGGCCGAAGCCGATGCGGACGCTCGACCGCGCCTGCGTATCGCTCAGCCCGATCGCGCGCAGCACATGGCTCGAGCGGCCCGAGCCACTCGCACACGCCGATCCGGCTGAGAAGGCGATGTCGCGGCATTCGCTCATCAGGCGTGCAACGTCGAGGCCGTCGCGGCGCAGGTTGAGATTGCCCGGATAGCGCGCGTGCCGCGAGCCGTTGAGCATCCAGTCGTCACCCAGCCGTTCGCGTGCGACATCGAACAGCGCGGCGACGTGCGCCGAATCCGCATCGCGGCGCTCGATCGCGATCCGCGCGGCCATACCGAAGCCGGCGCACAGCGCGGGCGACAAGGTGCCCGACCGGCCATCCTCCTGATTGCCGCCGTGCAGCAGCGGCTCGATCGCCACGCCGTCGCGAATCCACAGCGCGCCGATTCCTTTAGGTCCGTGCAGCTTGTGCGCCGAGATCGCGATCAGGTCGCAGGTCTCGGGAATCGCAACGCGGCCATAGCCCTGGACGGCATCGCACAGCATCATTGCCCCCGCCGCGTGCGCGAGGTCGGCAAGCTGCGCGATCGGCTGAATGACGCCGATCTCGTTGTTGACCAGCATCGCCGCGACCAAGCCGGTGCCGGGAATGATTGCCGTTGCGGCGCGATCGAGATCGACCAGGCCGTCGCGTTCGACCGGAAGGATCGTCACCTGCCGGCCGCGCGCACGCTCTGCCGCGACCGTATCGAGCACGGCGGCATGTTCGCTGGCCAAGGTGACGATCGGACCAGCGCTACCCTTGATCGCCCAGTTGAGCGCTTCGGTGGCGCCACTGGTGAAGGCCAGCCGTCCTGTGGCCGGCAACAGCCCTTCGATCCAGTCGCGCGCCACCTCGACCGCGGCCTTGGCGGCACGGCCGGGGGCATGCGCCGAATGTGGATTGGCATGCTGGCGCTCAAGCCACGGCAGCATCGCCGCCAGCGCTTCGGGCGCGAGCGGAGTCGTCGCCTGATAGTCGAGATAGGTCATGCCAGGGTCGGGCCGAGGTCCGGGGTCGGCGCGTCGCGCGTGGCATGGGCGATCGCGGACCATTGCTCGACGAAGCGCTCGACATCCTCCTCGCTGGTGTCGAGGCCGAAGCTGACCCGGACGACTTCGCCCGCGGCCGCCGAATCGATCCCCATCTGCGCCAGCACGTGACTCGGGCGCATGCTGCCCGACGAACAGGCGGCACCGGCAGATACGGCGATCCCCGCCATGTCGAAGCGGATCAACTGGGCCGCGGCGCTGGTGCCCGGCATCCGATACGAGCCGATCGCAGGATTGCGGGGGCTGGCGCGCGCGATGACGGTTCCGCCCGCCGCCTCGACGCCTTGGTCTAGCATCGCACGCAGCTCGGCCATGCCCTCAATGTCTTCGGGCGCGCACAATGCCGCCGCAAAGGCGATCGCGCCGGGAACATTCTCGGTACCGCCGCGATACCCGCGTTCCTGCCCCCCGCTCGGGCGCAGATGTGCGAGATCGCGCACGAACAGCGCACCGATGCCGGGCGGACCGCCGCGCTTGTGGCCAGACACCGCGATCATATCGGCATGGTCCACGGGAAGGTCGCCATCGTCCCAGCCCACCGGCATTTGCGCGGCATCGACCACCAGCAGGCCGCTGCGCGCATGCACGCGCTCGGCGATCGCGGCGAGCGGCTGCAAAACGCCGGTCTCGTTATTGCCCCATTGCACCGCGACCAGCGGCTCCTCGCCGATTTCAGCCAGTTTCACGTCGAGGGCGGCGAGATCGACCAGCCCGTCACCCCCCACCGCCAGCCGGTCGGCCTTGGTCGCAGCACGCAGCACCGCGTCGTGCTCGACCGAGGATACCAAGCATCCTTCGCTGTCGCCGCGGGCGAGCGCGATCTGGATCGCTTCGGTCGCGCCGCTGGTGAAGATGCATTCCCCTTTCCAGCCATAGGCCGATCGCACGCGCGTGCGCGCATCCTCCAGCGCCGCACGTGCCACGCGGCCTTCGTGATGCGGCGACGACGGGTTGGCCCAGCGGGTCAAGGCGTCCGTCAGCGCCTGGCGCGCGACCGGACGCATCGGGGTGGTCGCGGCATGGTCCAGATAGAGACGGTCGGCCATGGGCGCTCCGAATGATTGCGCGGGAAAGGCAGACGCCTATATAGCCCACACTTTGGCGCGCGCCAGCGAGCGTCCGTCCAGCCAAGCAGGATATCATGCCAGAAGTCATCTTCCCCGGTCCCGAAGGCCGTCTCGAAGGCCGGTTCGTTCCCGGCCCCCGCCCGCGCGCGCCGGTCGCGATGATCCTGCACCCGCATCCCGCATCGGGCGGCACGATGAACAATCGCATCGTCCAGGAGCTCTACAAGACCTTCCAGCGCCGCGGCTTCGCGACGCTGCGCTTCAATTTCCGCGGCGTCGGGAAGAGCCAGGGGACGTTCGACAACGGCGTCGGCGAATTGTCGGATGCCGCCTCCGCGCTCGACTGGGTGCAGAGCTTTCATCCCGAGGCGCAGACGACCTGGATCGCCGGCGTCAGCTTCGGTGCGTGGATCGGCATGCAGTTGCTGATGCGGCGGCCGGAGATTCGCGGCTTCATCTCGATCGCCCCGCCCGCCAACATGTACGATTTCACCTTCCTCGCGCCCTGCCCGTCGTCCGGGATCATTATCCAGGGCGATGCCGACGAAGTGGTGACGCCAGGCGCCGTGCAGAAGCTGGTCGAGAAGTTGCGCACGCAAAAGCACATCACCATCCATCACGACGTCATTCCGGGCGCGAATCACTTTTTCGAACACGAGATGCCGGAATTGATGGGATCGGTGGACAAATATCTCGACATGCGGCTTGACCCCAACTCGCCGATCCGCTGAACCACCTTATCGCGACAACAAGACGGAACGAGAGGGTGTTTAATCGACTGAAATGCGTGTTCGGCCGCCATGTCCGGTCGAAGGCGCATGCGGTAGCCGATGGAAGCTCCGCCTATCGCAGCATCTGCATGTATTGCGGCGTGGCGATGCGGCAGGACCATCGCCGCAGGTGGAAGGTCGACCGCCGCAAGACTTCCCGCCGCAGCGTCGACGGAGCAGCCCGCTAGCGGTTCAGATCGTCAGGATGACGATGTTGCCGACGAATACCGCCGCGCAGGCGAGCATCAGCGCGCCCTTTCTGCGATCCTTGCGGCGCAGGATCAGATGCAGTCCGCCCGCGATCAGCGCGAAGCTGGCGAGCATCAGCAGCGTCAGGATCGTCGGCAGCATGTCGGTCATCGCCGCCGTCTAGCGCCCCGTGCCGTCGGAAGCCAGCACACGCGCATAGGCTGCGCGATCGACATTGCCGCCCGACAGCAGGACCAGCGTGCCAACCCCGGAAACCACCGCGCCGCTCAGCACCGCCGCCAGCGCGACCGCTCCGCCCGGCTCCAGTACCAGCCGCAGGCGCTCGGCAGCCCAGCGCTGCGCGCTGGCGATCGCCGGCTCGCTGACCGCAACGCCGGTCGCGCCGCGGCGTGACAAGACATCGAAGGTGCGCTGGCTGACTTCCATCGTCTGCAGCGCATCGCACGCCGTCGGCGGCGGATTGGACCCGACCGGCTCGATCCAGCCAGCCTCGAGCGAGCGGCGCATATCGTCCCATCCCACAGGCTCTACCACGGTGATGCGCGCACCGGGCAGCGCGAGCGCCAGCCCGGCGGCCAGTCCGCCGCCGCCGCATGGCACGACGACATGCGCCACCTCGCCCAGGCCCGCCGCCGCCATCTGCGCCGCCGCCTCGATCCCGGCGCTGCCCTGCCCCTCGATCACCCAGGGGTCGTCGAAGCTGGGGACCAGCACCGCGCCGCGGGCATGCGCGAGGTGCGCGGCGATCCGCTCGCGGCTTTCGGTGGCGCGGTCGTAGCTGACGACTTCCGCGCCAAGCGCAAGCGTCGCATCGCGCTTCACCCGCGGTGCATCGGCAGGCATGACGATCACCGCGGGCATGCCGAGCCGCCTTGCCGCCCAGGCAACCCCTTGCGCATGATTGCCCGACGAGAAGGCGACGACGCCGCGCGATCGCTGCTCGGGCTCGATCGCGGTCAGGCGGTGCCACGCGCCGCGCAGCTTGAACGCCCCGACCGGTTGCAGACATTCGGCCTTGAAACCGACGCCATGCCCCCCAAGGTCATGGACGAGCAACGGTGACGGCGGCAGGATCGCCGCGATCTTGGAAGCTGCGTCACGGACCCCGGCTCGCGTGGGTTGTCGCAAAATCGTCACACACCATCCCGCCTGCGGAAAACCGTTGCCATAAGACTTTACATGGGGGGTCATGGACCCTAGATGCACCCCCCGCTGCCCCATGGGACTTCCAACCGCAAGGCAGCTTTTGTCACACGATGCCGAAAGGCAATTGGAGGTCCCTTGAATTGGCCAAGCACGATAGCGCGCTGGGGTTAGCGACTGCCCCGTTCGCCAACGCGGTTCGCGTTGCAGATCATCTCCGTCCGGTTCAGCCGGTAACGCTGCTGAGACCGCACGCCGCCCGGCGTGCGGCGCGATTCTTCGTCGAGAATTTTCCCGGCACGTCGATGTATGCGGTCAAGGCGAATCCATCGCCCGACCTGCTGCAGATCCTGTGGCACAGCGGCATCACCCATTACGACGTGGCGTCGATCGGCGAAGTGCGCCTCGTCGCACGCACGCTGCCGGACGCGACCTTGTGCTTCATGCACCCGGTCAAGGCCGAGGAGGCGATCGCCGAGGCGTATTTCACGCACGGCGTTCGCACGTTCTCGCTCGATACGATCGAGGAGCTGGAGAAGATCGTCCGCGCGACCAATGCCGCCGACGACCTTACCCTGTGCGTGCGGCTGCGCGTGTCGTCCGACCTGTCGAAGCTGAGCCTCGCCGCCAAGTTCGGTGCGGCGCCCGGCGAGACCAAGGAATTGCTCTTCGCAGCGCGCCAGGCGGCGGATGCGCTCGGCATCTGCTTTCACGTCGGCAGCCAGGCGATGTCGCCCGACGCTTACGCCCAGGCAATGGAGCGCGTCCGCGCGGCGATCGTCGAGGCGGCGGTGACGGTCGACGTGATCGACGTCGGCGGCGGGTTCCCCTCGGCCTATCCCGGCATGGAACCGCCCCCGCTCGAACGCTATTTCGACGTCATCCACCGCGCGTTCGAGGATCTGCCGATCTCGTACTCGGCCGAGCTGTGGGCGGAACCGGGCCGCGCGCTGTGCGCCGAATACAGCTCGCTGATTGTGCGCGTCGAACAGCGCCGCGGCGACGAGCTGTATATCAATGACGGCGCGTACGGCGCGCTGTTCGATGCGGCGCATGTCGGCTGGCGCTTTCCGGTCGAACTGCTACGCGAGCCGGAAAGCCGCGCCCGTGATCTCGAGTTCAGCTTCTACGGCCCGACCTGCGACGATCTCGACCATATGGCGGGGCCGTTCCTGCTCCCCGCCGACACGCAGGCGGGCGATTATATCGAGGTCGGCATGCTAGGAGCCTATGGCTGCGCCATGCGCACCGCGTTCAACGGCTTCGGGGCGGAGCAGGCGGTAATCGTCGAGGATGCGCCGATGGCGACGCTGTACGACGAGGCAGCCGACGAGACGCGCGACAACGTCGTCCGGCTCGGCGCGCGGGGCTGACGGTTTCGCGATCAAATGTAAGGGCGGGGATCGGATCGGTCGCCGCCCTTCTTGTTTCGACCGGTTCGTTTAAGCGACAGCCGCTCGCGCCTATGACTAATCATATCGGAAGCGACCTGGTGCTTCACGCCTTGCACATGTTGAGGTCGAACAGGCGGTACTCCATGCTGTCGGTAGACACTGCTCCCCCGACCTCTCCTTCTTTTCCCGAAACCACTGCGACCAGCTTCAGGCTGATCTCCGTAAGCTGAAATCCCATCACAGCAGCATTGGGTAGCCGATTGGAAGATGGATCGCGCTTTGCCGCTTCTTTGGTCATATTTGAGGGCTCTACTGTCAGCCCGACCTGGCCGTTATCATACTCCTGCACGTCGACTATGTTGCCAAAGTCGTAATCGCCATTGGGATAATGAAAGCGGATGACGTTTTCATCGAACGTCACGAAAGTCTTGCTACAATCCGCGCCGGTATTAGTCCACTTGTGGGCAGCCATTCGATCAAAGGCTTTACTGCCGTTGCCGCACGCAGTTAAAGCGATCGAAACGAGAAAGAGAGCCGGGACGCTGCGCATGACGTGCGAGCTAACTCCTCTCCATTGATTTCAGCTTAAGATGCGCCCAACCGCGGGACGGTAGCCTTCGATCACTCCGTTCCGGAAGTTGCCCGGACAGCTATCCACCAAAAGTCGCCCCGTCACGACAACCGATCGCGGAACGTTTCCCAGCCGAACTCGCGGACCATCGCCAGCGTATCGTCGCGGCTGTCCCACAGGTGGATCGACGGGAGCGGCACGCCGTTGAAGGTGGTCGTCTTCACCATCGAATAATGCGCCTGGTCAAGGAACGCGACGCGGTCGCCGGGGCGCGGCACGAGCTCGAACCGGTAGTCGCCGATGATGTCGCCGGCGAGGCATGAGGGACCGCCGAGGCGCACGGTGATCCCTTCCGCAGGTTCGCCGAGCAGCGCGGGGCGATACGGTGCCTCGATCACGTCGGGCATGTGGCAGGTGGCGGAAATGTCGAGGATCGCGACGGGCATGCCGTTGTCGATCACGTCGAGCACCTCGCCCACCAGGATGCCCGCGTCGAGCGCGATCGCCTCGCCGGGTTCGAGATAGAGGTCGAGGCCGGTTTCACGGCGGATGTTGTTGAGGAACGCGATCAGGTCGTCGCGCTGGTAGTCGTCGCGGGTGATGTGGTGGCCGCCGCCGAAATTGAGCCATTTGAGCTGGCCGAAATACGGTGCGATGCGCGGATGCAGCGCTTCCCAAGTACGCCGGAGCGGCGGAAAATCCTGTTCGCACAGCGAATGGATGTGGAGGCCGTCGACCCCGTCGAGGTCGGCAGCGACGAGCTGGTCGGCGGGATGGCCGAGGCGCGAATGCGGTTGGGCGGGGTCGTATTTGGCGACCTCTCCCTCGGCATGCATGGGGTTGAGGCGCAAGCCGACGTCGAACCGGCTGCCGTCGCTGCGAGCGGCTTCGAGTAGATGGGCGAAGCGCCGGTGCTGGCCGGGCGAATTGAAGATCACATGGTCCGACAGACGCGCGATCTCGGCGATGTCCGCCGCCTTGTAGCCGGCGCAGAAGGTCGCAACTTCGCCGTTGTACTGCTCGGCCGCGAGGCGCGCTTCCCACAAGCCCGACGTCGCCGTGCCGTTGAGATATTTGCCGACGAGATCGCCCAGCGACCACATCGAGAATGCCTTGAGCGCGAGCAGCAGCTTGATACCGCTCGCGTCGCGGACATCGGCGAGGATCGACAGGTTGCGTTCGATCGCGGCCTTGTCGACGACGAAGGCGGGCGACGGCACGCGCGACAGGTCGAACTTCGTGAAGGCGCCGGGGCCGCCGGATTTGGTGGTCATGGGCGCGGAGGACTGAGTCAATTTGCGGTCACCATTGACACTTTCACCAGATGGGTTATATGGGGCGAACTTGAACGGCGCTTTTTCACATCGTTAGTTAAACGCTCCGGCGTTACGCGGGGTGTCTCGACTTCGCTCGACACGAACGGTTCGGGGTGTGGTTCCGAGTGTGGTTCGGGTCAGCCGGAATAGTCAGAACTTGAGCGGTTCGGGCAGTTCCTTGACCTGCCAAGGCAAACCATGCTGGTTCAGCATGTCCATGAACGGGTCGGGATCGAACTGTTCCATGTTGAACACGCCCTCTCCCTTCCACGTGCCGTTCAGCATCAGCGCGGCGCCGATCATCGCCGGGACGCCGGTGGTGTAGCTCACCGCCTGATTGCCGGTTTCAGCGAAGGCGTCCTCGTGGTCGCAGATGTTGTAGACGTAGACCGTCTTTTGCGCGCCGTCCTTTTCGCCGGTCGCGATGTCGCCGATGTTGGTCTTGCCCTTGGTCGTGGTGCCGAGCGTCGAGGGTTCGGGCAGCACCGCCTTTAGAAACTGCAGCGGCACGATCTCGCGGCCCTCGTACAGGACCGGCTCGATCGAGGTCATGCCGACATTCTGCAGCACTTCGAGATGCTTGAGATACTGGTCGCCGAACGTCATCCAGAAGCGGATACGCTTGATCTCGGGCAGGTGCCTGGCGAGGCTCTCAATCTCCTCATGATACATCAGGTACATGTTCTTCGCGCCGACCTGATCGAAGTTGAACACCTGACGCTTGCTGAGCGCCGGGGTTTCGATCCACTCGCCATTTTCCCAGTGGCGCGCGGGCGCGGTGATCTCGCGGATGTTGATTTCGGGATTGAAGTTGGTCGCGAAATGCTGGCCGTGGTCGCCGCCGTTGCAATCGAGGATGTCGAGCGTGTCGATGCGATCGAGCAAGTGCTTCTTGATGTAGGTGGCGAACACACTGGTGACGCCGGGGTCGAAGCCCGAACCGAGCAGCGCCATCAGCCCGGCGTCCTTGAAGCGCTGCTGATAATCCCATTGCCAGTGATATTCGAATTTGGCGACATCGCGCGGCTCGTAATTGGCGGTGTCGAGATAATGCACGCCCGCCTTGAGACAGGCGTCCATCAGGGTGAGATCCTGATAGGGCAACGCGAGGTTGACGAGCAGCGCCGGCTTGACGCGCTCGATCAGCGCGGCGGTGGCATCGACATCGTCGGCATCGACCTGCGCCGTGGCGATGTCGACGCCGAAGCGCTCCTTCACCGACTTGGCGATCGCATCGCACTTGAACTGGCGGCGGCTGGCAAGCGTGATCTTGCCGAACAGGTCGGGGTTCTTGGCCATCTTGTGGACCGCGACCGACGATACGCCGCCCGCGCCGATTACCAGAACATCCTTCACGCGCTTCTCCCGGGTAGATGTGATGCGGCTCCCATATGGGAGCGGCGCAGTGGATGCAAAGCTTAGCGATCAAGGGTGGCAGGCGGATGACAAGCATGGTCCGCGCCGTTACCTCCAAGCGGCAAAGGAGCGCAGGATGATCGATCGCCGACAGTTGATGGGCCTTGGCCTTGCCGCGACCGTCGCCTCGACCGGGGCGCGTGCACAGAGCAGCACTGCGAAGGTCACGCCCTGGCCGGGGTCCGAAAGCTTTCCGCTATGGCCCGGCCCTCCGCCCAATTCGCCCCCTACCCCGCCCCGGCAGCGCGGCGAGATGTCGGGAAATCCCGCGAATCCGGAATTGTGGATGCGCGGAGTCGCGGTGCCGACCGTGTCGGTGTTCCGGCCCGAACGCCCCGACGGGCGCGCGGTGCTGTCGATCCCCGGCGGCGGCTACAGCTTCGTTTCGGTCGAGAATGAAGGGATCAACGTCGCCAAGGCGCTCAATCCCAAAGGCATCACGGTGTTCGTGCTGACCTATCGCCTGCCGATCGACGGATGGAAGAACCCGGCCGACGTGCCGCAGCAGGACGCGATCCGGGCGATGCGGCTGATCCGATCACGCGCGGGCGAGTTCCGCATCGATCCAGACAAGCTGGGCATCGTCGGGTTTTCGGCAGGCGGGCATCTGGGTGCGACGCTGGCGACGGGATATGACGACGTGGTCTACGCGCCGGTGGATGCCGCCGACCGGCTATCGGCGCGGCCGGCCTTTGCCGGATTGGTCTATGCCGTCACCACGATCGCGGTGGCCGGGCCGAAGAGCCAGTCGCGCAAAAACCTGCTTGGTGAGAACCCGTCGCCGGCACTGGTCGCGCGCTATGCCGCGGAGAGCCGCATCGATCACGAGACGCCGCCGATCTTCCTGGTCCATGCGATCGACGACGATCTGGTGCCGGTCGAGATGAGCCTGTCGACGCTGGCGACGGCACGAGCGGCGGGAGTGCCGGTCGAGGCGCATCTGTACGAGAAAGGCGGGCACGGGTTCGGGGTCGGCAACGGGCCGGATCACCCGGCGGCGGGGTGGACCGATATCTTCGACCGGTGGATCACGCGGCAATTGGCAGAATGATTTCTGGCGTCCGAGCAGGGTGTCTCGACCTCACTCGACACGAACGGTTTTGGGTCTGGGCAAACGCTCTAAACGAACATCCGACCCAGCGCGCGGTCGAGCATCAGCAATTGCCACAGCGTCCGGCCGTGTTCGGCACGGGCGAGCGTATGGTCGCTGGCGAGACGCTCGATCGCCTTGGGATCAAACCAGGTCGCGAGGATCGGCGAGCGTGCGAGGCCGGCGGCTTCGCCTGAGAGCCTCCCCCGGAACCACGCGCTGACGGGGGTGACGAAGCCCATTTTCGGACGGTAGAGGATATCGCGGGGGAGCCACGGCTCCATCGCCTTCTTCATCAGCCACTTGCCCTGCCCGCCGCGGATCCGCAGCGATGCGGGCAAGGTCGCGGCGAACTCGATCAGGCGGTGATCGAGCAGCGGCTCGCGCGCTTCTAGGCTGACCGCCATGCTGGTGCGATCGACCTTGGTGAGGATGTCGCCGGGCAACCAGTGCTTGAAATCGGCATATTGCGCGGCATCGAGCCCATCGCGCGCGGGGGCCGAGGCCATCGTCGCGATGTAGCGGTCCTCGCCGCGATAGGCGCCAAGGCCGCGTCGCATGCCATCGGCGTAGAGCGCGATGCGCAGCGCCGGAGACGTGACGCCGACGCTCCTGGCATAGGCCGCACCGCCGCTGTCGCCGAGCGCGAGCAAGGTCGTCTTGGCACGGAACTGCTGGGGCGCCCAATCGGCCTTGGGATACCAGCCACCAAGCGTACCGAATACCGAAGCGCGAAGATGCTCGGGCAGCAGACCGCGCACGCGTTCCTCGGCGCGGTGGAAGCGATAGCGGCGATACCCGGCCAGCGCCTCGTCAGCGCCGTCGCCCGACAATGCCACCGTGACCTGTTCGCGCGCGAGTTCGCAGACGCGGTAGGTGGCAAGCGCCGAAGCGTCGGCGAAGGGCTCGTCGAAGGCGTGCGCCAGCGTGTCGATCAGCGCGAAGTCGTCGGCGGCGACGGTGCGGACGCGGTGATCGGTGGCGAAGCGGTCGGCGATCGCCTGCGCATGGCTGCGTTCGTCATAGCCTGTCTCGTCGAAGCCGATCGTGCAGGTCTTGACCGCCTGCCCGCTCGCCTCGGCCATCAGCGCG
Organism: Sphingomonas japonica; assembly: GCF_006346325.1. NCBI lineage: Bacteria > Pseudomonadati > Pseudomonadota > Alphaproteobacteria > Sphingomonadales > Sphingomonadaceae > Sphingomonas > Sphingomonas japonica. The sequence continues at coordinate 1,060,185 of NZ_VDYR01000001.1, forward strand.
ACGACCGCCGAGCTGTCGACGCCGCCCGACAGGAATGCGCCCAGCGGCACGTCGGCGACCATGCGCGATCGCACGGCGGCGCGCAGATGCTCGGTCAGCTCCGCCTGGAGATCGCGGACCGACCCCCGGGCCCGGCGACTGAAATCGACATCCCACCAGCGCGCCGGTGCCGGGATCGCCTTACCGCGCTGGAGATGGAGATAGTGGCCCGCCGCCAGCTTGCGCACGCCGGCGACGATACAGGCGTCGTCGGGCACGTAGCCAAGCGCCATGAAGTCCTCGATCGCGGCAGGATCGACCGATCGTCGCAGCAGCGGATGCGCCACGAGGCCCTTGAGCTCCGACGCGAAGGCGACGCCGCCGTCGGAAAGCTCGACATAATGGAGCGGCTTCACCCCCAGGCGATCGCGCGCCAGGAACAGGCTTTGCGCGCGGGCATCGTGGAGCGCGAAGGCGAACATGCCGTTCAGCCGATCGAGCAGCGCCGGTCCCCAGGCCTGCCAGCCGTGGAGCAGCACTTCGGTATCGCTGTTGGTGGCAAACTGCGCGCCGCGCTCTTCGAGCTCGGCGCGGACCTGCGCGAAATTGTAGATTTCGCCGTTGAAGGTGACCGTCAGCGCGCCGTCGGCACTCGCCATCGGCTGGGCCCCGCCGGCAAGGTCGATGATCGACAAGCGGCGATGGCCAAGCCCGACGCCGGGCGCGGTCCACACCCCCGAACCGTCGGGGCCGCGATGCGCCATGACGTCGGTCATTGCGGTGATGCGCGCGGGATCGACGGGCTTGGGCGTGGCCGGATAGAACAATCCGGCGATCGCGCACATCGGTTCAGCGGCCCGCAGCGGTGTCGGCGACGCGATCGATCGGGCCGAGCGCATCGAGGAAACGGGCAAGCGTTGCGCGGCTGTCGGTGCCGGGAACGGTTTCGGCGGAGGCGACCACCGCGACCGCCGACTGGCGTCCGCCGAGCAGCCTTGCCTTCAGCGTCTCGAGTTTTACGATGGTCTCGCTTCCCGTCACCTTGTCCCCCACCCGATACCAGGTCGCCGTCTCGCGCTCGACCGGGCCCGGCGCGGTCATCCGGATGACGTGCCCGCCGCGCAGATCGGGCCGATCCTCGATCCACACCCATTGCGAGTCCTCGCCGATCGCCCCCTGGCCAAACGCGGCGAGTTCCCTTCCCTCGCCCTGCCGCGCATAGACGGCGATGGCAAGATCGACGGTGGCGCCGGTGCCGTCGGCATAGCGTCCGTGCAGGAAATGATCGGCGCCGCGATAGACCGGAACCCACGGCGCGCGCGTGCTCATGGCCGTACGCTGCCATCCCGCGACATCGGGAAGCGTGATCGCGGCGGGCAGGCGATCGAAACGGCCGGCGATGACCGCGTTCCAGCCGATCGCGGCAAAGGCGCAGGCCACCAGCGCACATGCCGCGACACTTGCCGGGAGGCGGTGGCGCACCGGCCGCTGCAGTGCGCCGGGATCGAACCATGCCGCACGCGGATCGCGATCGAACCAGCGCCACGCCCCGGCGATCACCGCGGCGAGCACGAAGGCGAAGAAGAACCAGCCATAGACGATGTGGTCGAAGCCGGTCGCAGCCTCGATCGACGTGAGGTGCGCGGCCACGATCGTCGAGAAGGCGCGAACGCCGTTGGCGAGGATCGGCACCGCGATGGCGAAGGCGAAGAAGATGATGCGGCGGTGCCACGTGACGAAGCCGACATGCGCGCCGAGCGCACCAAAGGCGATCATCGCGATCACGAAGCCGGCGCCCGAACAGGCCTCGGCAACTTCGAAATATCCCGCCGAAGTCGTGATCAGCACGCCGTCCGACACGGCGTCGATGCCGGAGAGCGCGAGCAGTTGCATCGCCATTGCCGCGGTCAGCTGTTGCAGCGGTGCCTGGAAGCTGTCGCCGAACGGAACGAGGAACCAGCAATAGGCGAGCGGGAAGGCAATCGCGCGCGCGACGCGGGGTCCGAGCAGCGTCACCACCGCCGCCTGCAGCATCGTCACCAGCGCGAGATGGCGCAGGATGCCCGCTCCGGCGGCGGCGCCGATCACCCACAGCGCAGCGGCGGCGAGCGCGAGCGCAAGGCCCGGCGCCCAGGGCTGCGGCGTCAGCTGTGCCAGCCCTTCGCGCCGCTGCCATACCAGCCATGCGGCGATCGGCAGGATGAACAGGCAATGCCCGTAATCCGAGCTGTTCCAGTAGATGTCCGCAAGATCGGCGACGTCGCTGCGAAACAGCAGCAGCAGCGCGAAGACGGCGAAGCCGAGCGCGGTGCCGCAGGTGATCCATGCACGGCGCCGGTCGTCGGCGGGCGCGGCGCGCGCGATCGGGAGGACGGCGTTCATGCGGCTGCGCGCCGCGACGGATCGACGATCGCATCGAGCACGGCCAGCCGGGCGTCCCAGCCATAGCGGTCGCGCACCCGCTCGCGCGCTGCGCGGCCAAGCGCCGCCGCCGCATCGGCGTCGCCGAGCAGCGTGTCGATCGCGGCGGCGAGCGCAGCGGGATCATCGGCGACGCGCAACGTGCCGCCATGATCGATGCCCTCGGCAGCGACGGCGGAGACCAGCACCGGGCGCGCCATCGCCATCGCTTCGAGCACCTTGTTCTGGACACCGCGCGCCACGCGCAGCGGCGCCACCGCGACCGCCGCCGCCGCCAGCCAGCCGCGGACGTCATCGACTTCGCCGGTGACGGTGATGCCCGGGCGGTCGGCGAGTCGGCGTACCGCCTCGGTCGGAGCGCGGCCAACGATGACGAAGCGCGATCCCGGATGGCGTGCGTGCACCGCCGGCCACACCGCGTCAGCGAACCAGGTCACCGCATCGACGTTCGGCGGATAGTCCATCTGCCCGGTGAAGACGATCGCCGCGCTGCCGAGATCGACCTGCGCGAACGCGGCCGCTGGGTCGAAGCGCTCGGTGTCGATGCCGTTCTCGACGACGGTCGCGGTGTGGCCGGTCGCCTCGGCGAACAATGCCGCTTCGGCCGCGCTGACGAACAGGCTAGCGTCGACGCGCGCCGCGACGTCGCTTTCGAACGCCTGCAGCCGCCGGGCCTCGCGCGCCATCAGCCAGCGCATCGGCGCGCTGCCGCTGGCGGCGTAGGATGCGAACTTGGCCGAATCCATGTCACAGAAATCCATGACGATCCGGCAGCCGCTGTCGCGGGGCAGATACTGCGCCATCTGGCCCGAGAACACGACGATGTCGTCGAGCGCGGGACGGGCCATCACAGCAGCAACCGCGCGGTGCATCGCCGGATCGTCGAACGCGGTCAGCGAGATCGGCTTGCCCGACGCCAACGCCTCGACCCCGGCGCGCCATTTCGGCTTGGTGCGCGGCACGATGGTGCAGCTTGCCGTCCATTCGGCGAGCGCGCCGCGATGGCCCAAGTCGCGCGGATCGTCGGCAAAGGCGACCAGGTGGACACGGTGCGTGCGCGCGAGATGCTTGAGCAGGTGGAACGCCCGGATCTTGTCGCCGCGATCGGGGGGATAGGGAATGCGATGCGCGAGGAACAGCAAGTCCCCGCTCACCCCAGCCCCCGGGCGATCAGCGGGCCGACGCGGTTCGCGACCGCCAGCGGCAGACGCTGCCACAGCGCGACGCCAAGACTGAAGCGGGGGTCGAGCGGATTGATCTCGCGCGGCGCCGTGCCGGCGGCGCTTTTCTTGAAATAGACCAAGGGACGCGCGGGAAAGCCAAAATTCTTCTTGAACGCTGCCGCGCCGGTGCCGACTTTCGACCGGCCCAGATCGAAGCGCGTGCAGCCGCGCGCGAAACCGTGGCGGATCATCGCGAAATACATGCGGTCGTTCGCGCGCCAGGTGCGCGCGTCGCGGGTGCCGCCACCCCAATAGGGATACATGGCACCGCGCCAGTAGAGGCTGAGCGTGCTCGCCAGCGGCACGCCGTCCTTCCAAACCGTCAGGATATCGACATCCCCGCCGAATTCATGCAGCACCGCATCGAACAGCGCGCGCGGGAATACCGGCGAACCGAGATTGCGCACCGATTGCGCATAAACGGCATAATGTGCGGCGCGGTCGGTGGCACCCGATCCGATCGTGACACCGAGGTCGAAGGTGAAGGAACGGCGCACCTCGGCACGCTGGCGGCGCGGGATCGCGCGAAGCTCGGCATCGTCGTCGGCAGCGATCGGCCGGGCGAAATAGCAATAATGCTCCGCATCTACCTGCCAGCCGCTACCGTGCACCTGTCCGCCGCGCAGTTCGAGGGTAGAACAGGCGAGCCGCTGCGCGAGCAGCCACGCCTCTGTTTCGAGCACGCGGGCGGCGGCATCGCTGTCGGCGAGGATGCCGCCTTCGACCGCGAACCCGCTCGACACCAGCGCGCGTCCGAACAGCGGCGAGTGGACCTCGGTCAGCGGAAGCACGCCAACAAGCGCCCCTGCCCGCTCGGCAACCAGATATTGTGCCGCCTGCCCGCACCCGGCAGCGATGGCGCGGCTCCATGGCGGCAGGTGAAAGGGCGTGCCGTCCGGATGGGCATCGACAAAGGCGCGGATGCGGGCGGATTCGTGGCGGTCGTCCAGCGAGGCGGTTCGCACGCAGGGCGCCAGCGAGGCGAATGGCGCGTTCATGCGAGACGAGCGGCTTCGCGCGCGACCACGGCATCGACCCGGCCCCAGCGATGCCGCGCGACCAAGCTCGACAGCTTGCCTGCCATCGCCCCGAGCCGGCTGTAATGGCGCAGCCGCGACTTGAACGGGGCATTGCGCACGCGCGGCTGATCGGGATCGACTTCCCACGGATGGAAGTAGAACACCGCCGGGCGCTGCTCGTCCCGGTTGACGCGGCGCACCGCCCAATCTGTGAAGGCGCCCGGAAACAGGCGGAAAAAGCCGCCGCCGGTAGCGAGGTTGCGCCCCCATAGCTGCGCCGTGGTCACCGGCAGCTCGATCAGATCGCTGTCGGCCAGCGGACGATGCGCGAAGCGCGGGGCGCCCGGCCAGCCATAATGGTCGTGCCGCACCGGCGCGACGCTCGAGGAATAGGCATAGCCGGCCTCCGCCAGCACGGCATGCGCCCATGGGGTGCGCTGATCGATCGAGAAGCTGGGCGCGCGATAGCCGGTGACGTCCTGCCCCGTGCTGTCCTCAAGCACCGCGCGCGCCTTGGCGAGATCGGCGCGGAACTGGTCGGGGGTCATGGTGAAGACGCGTTGGTGGTCCCAGCCATGGCTGGCGATTTCGTGCCCTGCATCGGCGATCCGCCGCATCAGCGCCGGATGACGCTGTGCCACCCAGCCTAATGTGAAGAATGTCGCCTTGACCCCGCCTGCGGCGAACAAGTCGAGCACCGCATCGGTATTCGCCGCAACCCGACTGTCGAGCGTATCCCAGGCGCGCTTGTCGATGACGGTCTCGAACGCGCCGACCTGGAACCAGTCCTCGACATCGACCGAGAGGCCATTCAGCAGCTGGCCGTTCAGCATCGTCGCTCTCCGGTCAGGCGGCGGTTCCGCGCAGCGGCTGCCGCTCGGGACGCAGCGCATCGCCTTCGACCCAGTCGACCAGCAGCGTCAAGACCCGGCGCAATGCCGCGTCCTGCACCTCGAGCCGGGCTTCGAGTTCGGCGATGCGATCGTCGATGCGCGGGTCACCTTGCGGCGACGATGCGCGGACGGCGAACGCGGCGGGCTGTTGCGTTTCGAGCGGCGGCGGCGCGGACGCCGGCATGCGCGCGTCGCCGTCGAGATCGCCGGCGACCGTCGCGACGTCGTCTGCATCGATCAGGTCGATTCCCTCGACCGCACCGTGGAGCAGCACGCGGCTGGCCAGCTGGTTGAGGCGGCGCGGCACGCCTTCGGACCAGCGATACATCGCCGCGACCGCTTCGGTCGTGAAATCGGGGCGCCCCTGCCACCCGACCACCGACAGCCGGTGCATCAGATAGGGTTCGACTTCCTCCTCACCCATCGGATCGAGATGGTGCATCGCGATCACACGCTGGCGAAGCTGTTCGAGGCTGCCCTGCTTGTTGAGCAGATGGCGGAATTCGGGCTGGCCGAGCAGGAAGATCTGCAGCAGCGGATGCCCGCTCGCCTGGAAGTTCGACAGCATGCGCAGTTCTTCGAGGCTGGCGACCGGCAGCGACTGCGCCTCGTCGACGATCAGCAGCGTACGCCTGCCGGTGCGCGCCACGGCGTGCAGCCCGCGCTCGATCGCACCGAGCAGCTGCGCCTTGGTCATGCCGGTGGCATCGACCTCGAGACCCTGCGCGACGAGCCGCAGCAGGTCGTCGGCATCGATCTGGGTAGTGACGATGCGGATCACGTTGAGGCGGCCGCGGTCGATGCGGTCCATCAGATGGCCGACGAGCGTAGTCTTGCCCGCGCCGGGATCGCCGGTGATGACGATGAAGCCCTCGCCCTGGCTCAGGCCATAGCCGAGATACGCCATCGCCTTGCGGTGCGTGGCTGTGTCGAACCAGAAGCGCGGATCGGGGGTGAGCTGAAACGGCCGCTCCGCCAATCCGTAATGGGTGTCGTACATCATGCGTCTCCGCGGGGGTCGCCCGTTAGAACCGGTAGCCGAGCGCTGCGAGCGCCTGGAGATAGGTCTGGTTGTTGAGCCCTTCCTGTTCGAAGGTATAGAGCCCACCCGACAGCCCGGCGTTGATCCGGCCGAAGCTGCGGAAATAGCTGCCGGTCGCGCCCGCGCCCCATACGTCGGGAGCGGCGCCCAGCCCGCTGTCGAAATAATTGACGTAGACATTGCCCGCCAGAGTCGATTGCGGATCGAGCGTGGTCTGGCCGAACGCCTGCGCATAATAGCTTTCGTCGATAACGCCGTCGATCGAGAAGCCCTGGCCGCGATCGGGCGCGTAGAAGCGGCGGCTAGCATAGCCCGCCCCCAGGCCGTAGCGCAGGTTGCCCGACGTCACCGCATAGATCGCATCGACCCCGCGCGCGCGGTAGTTGGCGGTGGCGATCGACTGGAACACCGGCGCGAGGCAGCTGCCGGTAGCGCCGTTGGAGCCGCCGGTGACGCAGCCATTATACTGACCACCGAACGGATCGCTGGGCGAGACGAAGTTGGTCGGCAGGGCCGCCAGCGAATCATTGAGCTGACGCCCGAAGCTCTGGATGCCGTCATAGACGCCGACCTGAAGCGACGCGTTCGAGCGCACCGCCCAGCTGAGCGAGCCGGTATAGATGGTGCTGCCATAGCGTTCGCCGACCCGCGCCTCGAGCATGGTGCGGATGCTGGGGCGCCACACCACGCCGGCGTCCCAGATGAAGCCATCGAGATCATAGGCCAGCCGCACCGGTGAATCGGGGTCGGTGACGAAGCGTCCGTTGCGGTCGGTGACGGGAAAGCCATCGGCGTCGAACAGCGGATCGCGCTGGCCGATCTCGATATCCTCATAGCCCGCGCCGCCGACTACTGCGAGCGTGCGCGACACCGGCTGGACCAGGTCGATGCGGGCGTATTTGCCGTCATAATATTGGTCGAGCTGCGAGGCTTCCTCACGCTCCCACGCGCCGCTCAGCGTGATGCCGAACGGGGCGATCGTGCCTGCCCGCGTGCCGACGCTTCCGAACAGCAACTGGCTGGTGGCGTCGTCATATAGGTCGAGCGGCTGGAAATCGTCGCCGACGCTGCGAAAGCCGGGCGTCTCTACCTTGGTGTAGCCCAAGCGGTAGGCGGCGTTGAGCGAGAACGGCCCGCTGGTGGTCGCCACGGTCGGGCCGACATAGAGCGAATAGAGCTGGCTGACATTATCGACACCTGCGCCGAACACCGGGCCGGCGTCGCCGCGGATGTCGGAGCGCGCGCGGGTGGCGATCGCTCCGCCTTCGATACTGACGCCGTTGGCGACGCGCACCGCGGCGCGGGCTAGTCCGTTATGGACGTCGTCGTCGCCAATGTCGTCGTCCCACGAGAAACGGTGCTGGTAGTTGTAGTTGAGCTGGACCTCGACCCGGCGGGTCTGGATGCTGGCGTCGACGCCTGCCGACAGCGTCGTGTAGGTCAGCACGTCGTCGTTGGTGAGGTCGGCCGATAGAATCTGCCCCGCCTCGATATAGGGCGAGATCACCACCGCCTGCTGCGCCGCAGCGGGCGTTGCGGCGAGAACGAACAGCGCCGCAGCGCCGCCGCCGATGAGGATGCGCGTCACTTGGGCTGTTCCCCGTAATAGGTGCCGAGGCGGCGGCCGCCCGGCTGATAGGTCACTGCATTGAGCGTGAGATGAATGTGCTCGCAGGTGTCGATCCCGGCGACGGCGTCGCGCAGGTCGCTTTCGCTGGTACCGTCGGCACGCACCACCACGAGTACCTGCCCGACGAGGCTCGCGAGCACCGATGCATGCGACGCGGCCAGGATCGGCGGCGAATCGAACAGGACGATGCGGCGCGGATCGGCCGCGGCGAGCGATTCGATGACCTGACGGCCGCGCTTACTGGCGAGCAACTCGGTATCGCTGTTGCTGCGCGCGCCGGCGGGCAGCACCGACAGCTGCGCGATATCGGTGGCGAGGATATGATCTTCGACATCGGCCTGCGGATCGGCAATGGCGTCGAGCAGGCCGGGGCCATCCTCAACGCCCAGCGTCGCGACGATGTCGGGCTTGGCGAAGTCGGCATCGACCAGCAGGATCTCGACATCCTTTTCGGCGGCGAGCGACATCGCCAGATTGATCGCGCAGAAGGTCTTGCCTTCGTTGGGCTGGGCCGACGAGACCAGGATCATTCGCGACCGCGCAGGATCACCGGCGGCCAGCGCCTGCGACGTCAGCAGCAGCTGGCGCTTGACCATGCGGAACTCCTCGGCGAGCGCGGTGACCGGGCCGCCGGGCAGGAGCATGCCGCGCTCGGCCAGCTGGTCGCGATCGATCGCGACGCGGCGCTGCGCACCACGCACGCGCGGCGGAGGCGTGGCCGTCCGGGTCGCAAGATCGGTCTGCGGCGGGGCGGTCGGCGCCGGATCGGCGATCGGCGGCGCGCTCGGCGGGGCGGAGAAATCGTACAGCGATCCGGCTCGTTCGAGCAGCGATCCGCGCATCTTTCCGGGAGTCATCTGGTTCATCTCGCCTGCCTTCACGCGATCATGCCGAGCTGGACGAACTCGATGCCGAGCAGGACCAGGAATGCGACGCCCAGCCCGCCAGCGGCGCCGGCGAAGGTCTTCATCCGCTTGCGGCGGAGCGCGGTCTGCGCCTCGGTGACGACTTCACCGATCGACCCGATCACCGGCATGCCGCTGAGTTTCTCGAGCCGCTGCGCGGTCGGGAAGGTCGAGTTGAGGCGGCTCAGCGCAAAGGCGATGGCAACGCCGAGGCCCAGCGCGACGATCAGCACCGCCGCCATCAGCAACGGCCGGTTGGGCGCGATCGGCGCGCGCGGGCTGGACGGAGGATCGAGCACGGTGAACTTCACCGCGTCCCCGCCGCTCTGCACCTGGCTGCGCAGCCGCATCTGCTCGCGATCGGTCAGCAGCTTGTCGTACTGATCCTTGAGCACCTGGTAATTGCGGTCGATCTCGGCCTGCTCCGCGGCGACGCCGGGCTCGGACGCGATCTTGTCCTGTAGCATCTGCAGGTCCGACTGGAGCTGAGCGCGACGCTGTTCGAGCGCGGCGACCTGCGCCCCGCGCTCGGCCTGCATCGAGCGCAGCGACAGATAGAGCGGGTTGGCCGAGCCGCCCGCGCCGCCCTGGATTGTCGTCGGTTCGCGCTGGGCAGCGGCGCGTGCCGCCGCCAGCTGGTTGTTGAGCGCGATCACGTCGGGATGCGACGCGGTCCAGCCGCGGCCGCGTGCTTCGGCAAGCTGACCCTCGATCGCCGCGAGCCGGGCGCGTGCGGGGCCAGCCACGGCGATCCCGCCGCTGCCGCCGACCGCGGCGTCGGTGCCCGACATCTGGCCGGCCACTGCGGCGAGGCTGGAACGCGCGGCGGCGAGGTCGTTCTCGACCTGCGCGATCTGCGCGCGCGCCGCGTTGACGCGTTCGTTGAGCGTGCCGGTACCGGGCAGCGTTCCCAGGAACTGGTTCTGGAAATCGGCGCGCTTGAGATCGGCCTCCTGCAGCGCCTTTTCACGCTCGGCGACCTGTTCATCGAGGAAGCGCAGCGACTGGCCGGTCTCGTCGCGACCGCTCGCCAGATTGCCCTCGACGAAGATGTCGATCAGCTTCTGGACGACGGCACGGGCGAGCGCCGCATTTTCCGAATCGGACAGGCTTGGCGCCGCGACGGTCGCCGAGATGTCGAACAGATTGTCGGGCTGGGCGGTGATCTTGATGTTCTTCTGCAGCGTGGCGATCCGCGCGGCGACGTCGCGGTCGCTCGACACGGTCTTGGCGAGGTCGGTGCCTCGCACGACCTTTTCGAGGCTGATCGCCGAGGTCAGCGTCTGGCGGACGCGGTCGATGTCCTTGGTCGCTTCGGCTTCTGCGTTGACGCCGGTCTGCTGCGGCAGGATCGAGCGGAGTTGCACCGAGACCTTGGCCGTCGATTCGAAGCGGTTGGGAATCTGCGTGACGACCAGCCAGCCGACCAGGCACAGCCCCCAGGCGACGCCCAGCGCCACCCAGCGGCGTGCCCAGACCTGATGCAGCGCAATGCGCAGCTCGTCGATCAGCCCGTTCATGCGCGCGTCCTCAGAACATGCTCTCGGGAATGATGATCACATCCCCGGGCGACAGGCGGACATTGGCGCTGGTGTCACCGTCCTTGAGCAGGTCGGACAGGCGCACCGCATATTCGCGCTGCTTGCCGGTGTCGCGGTCGAAGCGAACCAGCCGCCCGCGATTGCCCGCCGCCAGTTCGGACAAGCCGCCGACCGCGATCATCGCGTCGAGCAGCGTCATGTTGGCGCGGTAGGGGATCGAGGCCGGCTTCTCGGTCGCGCCGACGATGCGGATCTGCTGGCCGTAGGTGCCCGAGAAATTCTCGACGATCACCGACACGATCGGCGCCTGGATATATTCGGTCAGGGCGATCTTCAGGTCGTCGGCGAGCATCGCCGGAGTCTTGCCGACCGCGGGCATGTCGTTGATCAGCGGCGTGGTGATGCGGCCGTCGGGGCGCACCTGGACCTTTGCCGACAATTCGGGATTGCGCCACACGAACACCTGGAGCGTGTCGAGCGGTCCGATGACATATTCCTCGCCCGGCCCTTCCTGGCTGGCGACGAACGACGCCGGCGGCAGTTCGGGGCGGTTGCCGCCCGCACAGCCCGATACCAGCAAGGCCGCTGTCGCCGGGGCGAGCACCATGTTCCTGACCGTCTTCGTCACACGCATCACCCACACGTCCCCTGCCGTTCGCTGCGCGCCCCGCCGAACTTCGACCGGGCAGGCATCGGATCGCCAATGCTATGGGGCTGTGGGGGTTAAATTAGCGTTAGGTCTGCGGCATGATTAGCAATTCTCGCGCCGCCGGATGCCCCAGGAAAGCCGAAGGACTGGCGGTGGCACCATAAGCGCCCGCGAGGAAGATCGCGACAACGTCGCCAACGGCGGTGTCCGGAAACGAGACACGGTCTGCCAGCCGGTCGAGCGGGGTGCACAGCGAGCCCACCACCGATACCGTGCCGGTCGGATCGGCGCCCAGTTTCGCGGCATTCGCGACCGGATAGTTGCGCCGCACCACCGTGCCGAAATTGCCCGAGGCGGCGAGCTGATGGTGCAGTCCGCCGTCGACGACGACGAAGGTCTCGCCTTGGCTTTGCTTCACATCGACGACGCGGGTCAGGTAGACGCCCGCTTCGCCGACCAGATAGCGGCCGAGTTCGATCGCGAACCGGGTCGGGCCGCTGGCGAGCCGGGTCGATGTCAGCGCCTCGCCGAGCGCGGTTCCCACCGCCGGGAGATCGACCGGGGTGTCGCCCGGGAAATAGGGAATGCCGAAGCCGCCGCCCAGATTGACCAGCGGCGGCACCGCGCCCGCTTCGTCCGAGAGGCGATCGGCAAGCGCCAGCGTCGCTGCCTGCATCTCGGCGATCGCTTCGGCGTCCAGCGCCTGCGACCCGGTATAGATGTGAAAGCCGTGCCAGTCGGCGCCGTTCGCGATCAGATCGCGCACCAGTATCGCCGCCCGGTCCGCATCGACCCCGAATGGCGAGGCGCGCCCGCCCATCCGCATCCCCGAGCCGCGCAATTCGAAGTCGGGATTGACCCGCACCGCGACCCGCGGCGCGATGCCGAGACGATGGCCGATCGCCAGCGCGCGCCGACCTTCACCTTCCGATTCGAGGTTTAGCGTGGCGCCGGCGACGATCGCCGCTTCGAGTTCGTCGTCGCGCTTGCCGGGGCCGGCGAAGCTGATCGCCGCCGCGTCCTTGACCTCCAGCGCCTTTGCCAGTTCGCCCCCCGACGCGACGTCGAGCCCATCGACCAGCGGAGAAATCGCGGCAAGCAACGCGGGCAAGGGATTGGCCTTGATTGCATAATGCAGGTCGATGCGATCGGGCAGCGCCGCGCGTACCTCGGCCACGCGCGCGGCGATCAGCGCAAGGTCGTAGACGAAGAGCGGAGTGTCTCCCGCCCTTGCGATCCAGTACTCGGCATCGTGCCCGGCGATCGTCAGCACCTGGCGTCCGGCAAAGGCGGGCGGGATCGGGCCCATTGGTTTCATGACGTCACCTGCGTTTTCAGGGCTGCGCGATCGAGCTTGCCATTGGCATTGCGCGGCAGCGCGGTCAGCCAGACATATCGCTGCGGCTGCATGAAGGCGGGCAGATCGCGCCGCAGCCGTTCGCGCAGTGCCGCCTCAACAGCACCCGCATCGCCCCGCGCGCTGGCGACGACGGTGATCGCCTGGCCGAGGCGGGGATCGGCGACCCCGAACGCTGCCGCCTCGACGACGTCGCCTCCGGCCATCACCGCTTCCTCGATCTCGGTCGGGCTGATGCGGTTGCCAGCGCTCTTGATCATCTCGTCATCGCGGCCGACGAAGCGCAGCAGGCCGCCCTCGTCCTCGATCGCGGTGTCGCCCGACCAGACTGCCATGCCGCCATGTTCGGAAAAGTCGGGCGCCGGCCGGAAGCGTAGCGCAGTGCGCTCGGCATCCTGCCAATAGCCCTGCGCCACTAGCGGGCCGGCATGGACCAGCTCTCCGGGCTCACCCGGCGCGGCGCGCGTGCCGTCGGCGCGGACGATCAGCACTTCGGCAAAGGGAATTGCGCGGCCGATCGATTGGGGATGCGCGTCGACCAGGGCGGGGTCGAGATAGGTCGAGCGGAACGCCTCGGTCAGGCCGTACATCGGATAGAGATCGGCGCGCGGGAACCGTTCGCGAAGCCCGAGCACCAGCCGCGGCGTGAGCGCGCCGCCGGAATTGGTCAGGCGGCGCAGCTTCGCGGCGATGTCGCTTGGCCATTCCGCTTCGAGTAGCTGCACCCACAGCGGCGGAACGCCGGCGATGGTGGTGATGTCGAAGCGATCGACCGCCTTGATGACGTCGCGCGCGGTGAGGTAATCGAGCGGCACCACGCACCCGCCGGCGGCCCAGGTCGACAGCAGCTGGTTCTGGCCATAGTCGAAGCTGAGCGGAAGCACGCCGAGCACGCGGTCGTCGGGCGTGATCTTCAGATAGCGCGCAACGCTGATCGCGCCGAGCCAGAGGTTGGCGTGGCTGAGCATCACTCCCTTGGGCCGCCCGGTCGAGCCCGACGTGTAGAGGATCGCCGCAAGATCGTACGGGCCGGCATTCGACGCGCCGAGCCCCTCGCCTTCCAGCGGAACGCCGCCCTCATCGACCAGCACACAATCGTCGGGCAACTCGCCCGCGCCGAGCGTCCCTGCCCGCGCGGCGCCCGCGATCAGCAGCTTTGCGCCGCTGTCGGCGAGGATGTGCGCCACCTGTGCATGCTTGAGCATCGGGTTGACCGGGACATGCACCACCCCAGCCCGTGCCGCCGCCAGCGGCAGCACGCAGGCGAGCCTCGTCTTGGCGAGCCAGCTCGCGACGCGGTCGCCCGGCGCCATGCCCTGCGCGCGCAGCCATGCCGCCACCGCACCGACCGCCGCGTCGAGTTCGGCATGCGTCCACATGCCGGCCTTGTCCACCAGCGCGGGAGCGCCGCGTGCGCCCGCCAGCGCGAGATGGTCGAGCGGCAAGGGGGTTAAATCTTTGGTCATCGCCATCCTGCTACAGCCAACCGGTAAACAGTCCGATTACGAGCGGGGCAAGCACGATGTCGGTCGAAGTGACAGTGTTCGACGATCTGGGCGCGGTGGCGCGCGATGCGGGCGGAGCGCTCGATCGCGAGGCACAGCCGAGCCTGTTCGACCGCCTCGACTGGTTCGACCGAACCGCCGCGCATTGTCCGCCCGGCGGCAAGCCGATGATCGCGCGTGCCCGCAACGGGCTCGGCACGGCATGGCTGTTCCTGTCGCGCGAGGGTTCCAGCGCGCAGGCGCTGGCGAGCTGGTACACGCTCGATTTCGACATCGTGCGCAGCGGCGACGCCAAGGCGGCGGTCGCGGCATTGGCGCGCAACCTGGACGGCATCAGCCATATCTCGCTCGCTCCCGTCGCCGATCCGGCCGAGATCGCCGACGCATTCCTGGCGGCGGGCTGGCAGGTGTTCATCGAACCGACGACGGTCAATTGGCGCACGCAGCCGCCCGCAGATTTCGACGTCTTCTGGGAATCGCGCCCGAGCCGCCTGCGCAACACGGTCAAGCGCAAGGCCAAGAAGGCCGATCTCGACATCCGCATCCACCGCAGCTTCGACGCCGACGCGTGGGAGGCGTATCGGGCGATCTATGCCGCCAGCTGGAAGCCCGAAGAGGGGAGCTGGGATTTCATGCGCAGCTTTGCCGACGCGGAGGGCGCGGCGGGCACGCTGCGGCTCGGCATTGCCTATCATGACGGCGCACCGGTCGCGGCGCAGCTGTGGCATGTCGAAAACGGGCGCGCGACGATCCACAAGCTGGCCTATGTCGACAGCGCGAAGGACCTGTCGCCGGGGTCGATCCTGAGCCATGCCATGTTCCGTCACGTCATCGAACAGGACCGGCCCGACCTGATCGATTATGGAACCGGCGATCAACCTTACAAGGCCGACTGGATGGACGAGGCGCTGCCGCTGTATCGCATCGAATGCTATCACCGCCGCCGCCCCTCGGCCTGGCCGCGGCTGGCGCGGCGGATGCTGTCGGAGCTTGTCCGGCGTCCGGCGACGCACTAGGCGCCTGCAACGCATTGATTGCATGGGACCGGCAGAATGATTCCCGAAGGTAGCGCTGAGATCGAGACCACCGTTCGCGCCGTGCTGGCCGACGTGCTGGGGATCAGCGCCGATCGCGCCGCGGCGTTCCGCGCCGAGACGCCGCTGTTCGGCGCGCTGCCCGAACTCGATTCGATGGCGGTCGCGGGCGTTCTCACCGAGCTGGAGGACCGGATCGGCATCGTCATCGAGGATGACGACATCGACGGCGAGACACTCGAGACGTTCGGTGCGCTGGTCCGGTTCGCAGCCGACAAGGCCCTGAATTGATGGCACGGACTTGATCGAAACCTATGACTGGGCCGGGGGAAGCGAAGCGTGCCTGCGCTTTGGCCCCGATGACGGCCCGGTAGTGGTCGCCGCGCTGCCGCTGTTCGAGGAAGCCAACCGGACCCGCGCCTTCACGGTCGCAATCCTGCGCGCGCTTGGCGAGCACGATGTCGGCGCCCTGCTGCCCGACTTGCCCGGGACGGGCGAAAGTTTGCTGGCGACCGAACATGCCACGCTCGCCGACTGGCGCGCGGCCTATGCCAGCGCAGTCAAGACAGCCGGCTATCCGGCATTTGCCTTTGCGATCCGCGGCGGGGCGCTGATCGACTGTTCGGCCGCGGTCGAGGGGCGGTATCATTTCGCCCCGGCAAATGGTTCGGCGATCGTGCGCGAACTGGTGAGGGCTCGTCAGGCTTCGGCACGCGAGGATGGCGACGCGTTCGATCCGGCGATGCTCGACGAGGCCGGTGCTCCGATAGAGCTGGCGGGCAACCGCCTGTCGCGCACGCTGATCGCGGAGCTGAAGGTGGCGGAACCGGCGACGACGCTGCGCCGCGTCGTGCGCCTGGAAAGCGACGCTCAGCCCGCCGACCGCAAGCTGCCGGGGGCACCGCTGTGGCGGCGCGCCGAACCCGACACCGATGGCCCGCTGGCCGCGCTGATCGCCGCCGACATCGCCGATTGGGTGCACGCATGCGGCGCGTGATCGCCTTTGCCTGCGGCGAGGATACGCTGGTCGGAACGATCGACAGCGCCGACCGCGCGACAGGACTGGTAATCGTGTCGGGAGGCAACGAGATAAGGATGGGCGCGCATCGCGGCATGGCGTCGCTTGCCGCCGATCTGGCCGATCGCGGCGTTCCGGTGCTGCGCTTCGATCGCCGCGGGATCGGCGATTCGACCGGAGCCAATCGCGGGTTCGAGGACGAAGGCGACGATATCGCCGCGGCGGTCGCCGCGTTCCGGTCGGAAGTGCCGCAGCTGACGCGGGTGATTGCGTTCGGCAATTGCGATGCGGCCTCGGCGCTGGCATTCTATGACGGCGGTGGCATCGACGGCTATGTCCTCGCCAATCCGTGGGTGATCGAACCGACCGACGAATTGCCGCCCGCCTCCGCGATCCGGGCGCGCTATGTCGAGCGGTTGAAGGACCCGCGCGCGTGGCTGCGGCTGGCCAAGGGCGGGGTCAATCTGGCCAAGCTGGCGCGCGGGCTCAGAAAAGCCACCGCGAGCGCTGCGCCCAGCGGGCTGGCGGACCGGGTGGCGGCGGGGATGACGGCCAAAAGCGGATCGATGACACTGCTGATCGCCCGGCGCGACAACACCGCGGTGGCGTTTCAGGAGGCGTGGAAGGGAGCGGCGTTCGATCCGGTGCGGCCGCGGGTCAAGCTGCATGCGCGCGATACCGGTAGCCACAGTTTTGCCAAGGACGGCGACCACGCGTGGCTGCTGGAGCGGTTGCTGGCGGCGCTTGGATAGCACCAGCACCGGCCTTCCCGGTAAGGGTATGCTGCTACCCTACTCCGCTGCTTCGGCAACCTGCTCGAAATCGGCTTCCGCCAGAAACCGCTCCGCGTCGAGCGCGGCCATGCAGCCGGTTCCTGCCGCGGTCACCGCCTGGCGATAGACCTTGTCCATGACGTCGCCGCACGCGAACACGCCGGGCACGCTGGTCCGCGTCGATCCGGTCTCGACCTTGAGATAGCCGTCGTCGTCGAGATCGAGATGGCCGCGGAACAGCTCGGTCGCAGGATGGTGCCCGATCGCGACGAACCCGCCATCGACCTCGATCGTCGACAGCTCGCCGGTGACCGTATCGCGCAGCTCGATGCCAACCAGCCCTTCGGGCGATCCGCCGCCGACGAAGCGCTCGACGGCCTTGTTCCACAGCACGTTGATGCGCTCGTTGGCGAACAGACGGTTCTGCAGGATCTTTTCGGCGCGAAAGCTGTCGCGGCGATGGATCAGCGTGACGTCATGGCTGTGGTTGGTGAGGTACAGCGCCTCCTCGACCGCAGTGTTGCCGCCGCCGATCACCGCAACCTTCTTGCCGCGGTAGAAGAAGCCGTCGCACGTCGCGCACGCGGATACGCCCTTGCCCTTG
Source organism: Sphingomonas japonica (assembly GCF_006346325.1). NCBI lineage: Bacteria > Pseudomonadati > Pseudomonadota > Alphaproteobacteria > Sphingomonadales > Sphingomonadaceae > Sphingomonas > Sphingomonas japonica. Next base: position 1,077,778 of record NZ_VDYR01000001.1, read on the forward strand.
AGCAGTTCCTCGCTGTCGAGGCCGAGCCATTTGGCCTGCGCACCGGTGGCGATGACCAGCACGTCGCCCGAATAGACCGTGCCGCCGTCGCCGACGAGGCGGAACGGGCGGCGCGACAGGTCGATCTCGGTGATGGTGTCGTACATCATCTGCGCGCCGACATGCTCGGCCTGCGCCTGCATCTCGTCCATCAGCCACGGCCCCTGGATGACGTCGCGGAAGCCCGGATAATTCTCGACATCGGTGGTGGTGGTCAGCTGGCCACCGGGCTGGATGCCTTGCACCACGATCGGCGCCATCCCCGCGCGCGCGCCATAGATCGCCGCCGACAGCCCCGCCGGACCCGAGCCGAGGATGAGCATGCGCGTCGAATGGGTAGCGGTCATGGGGTCTGCCTGAATGGAGAGTTGGCGATGCCGCATCTAGGGGAACGGCACCGCCGCTTGCAACATGGGCAGGTGGACCTGAACCTGCGCGAAACGAAAACTTGTCGCCTTGGTAGCGGAGGAGGGACTTGAACCCCCGACCTACGGATTATGATTCCGCCGCTCTAACCAGCTGAGCTACTCCGCCCCTTTTCGGGGGTTGCCCCAAAGCGAAGCGGCGACATAGGTCGGTGCCGCGAAGCGGTCAAGCGAACATGTGGCGCGACAGCGGCTCCCACGGGCCACCGCGATACCACCAGCTGGCGAGGCCGGCGATCGCGACGGGGCGCGGTGCGAAATCGGCCTCGAGCTGGGCCTTCAGCGCCTTTGCCGCTGTGGGTTCGACCTTGTTCTGGATGGTGACGTGGGGTCGCCATCCGGCGCGGTCCTGCGGCGTCAGCATCGGCGCGAAGGCGTCGGCGAGGCGCGCGCGGATGTCTTCGAGTTCGGAAGATTCGATGCGGTAGGCGACGCCGCGGCCGAGATTGAGCAGACCGGCGATGCGCGCGCGCGGTGCCGGCACTCCGCGCGTCTCGCCCGCAAGCCGCTGCTTGAGTTCCGCAGCAAGGTCGGGCGCCAGATGGTGGAACAGCGTCAGATGCGCCGACAATATGTTGCGCTCGGGCGGGAAGTGGCGCTTGCGCAGGCCATCGAAGAAGGCGAAATCCTCCGCGCCGAATAGCGCCGTGACGATGATCGGCGCTCCCGCGGGGGCGATCGGCTCGGCCTCGCTCAAATCTCGACCTGGCTGCCCAGCTCGACGACCCGGTTGGTCGGCAGGCGGAAAAACTCCATCGCGCTTTCGGCGTTGCGCAGCATCCACGCGAACAATTTCTCGCGCCAGATCATCATCCCGGGCCGCTCGGCGGCGAGCAAGGTTTGGCGCGCGAGGAAGAAGCTGGTTTCCATCATCCGGAAATCGGCGCCGCAGCTATGCACCTGCTTGAGCGCCATCGGCACATCGGCATCCTGCATGAAGCCAAAGCACAGGATCATGCGGTGGAACCCCTGGCCCAGATCCTCGAGCTCGGCGCGATGCGAATCGGGTACGAACGGCACGTCGAGAATGCGCACGGTCAGCAGGATGACGCGTTCGTGCAGCACCTTGTTGTGCTTGAGATTGTGGAGCAGCGCATGCGGCACGCCTTCGGGCGTCGAGGTCATGAACACCGCAGTGCCCGACACCCGGGTGGCCGAATTGGCGGCGGAGGTGATGAAGATCTTGATCGGCATCGCCGCCTCGCGCAGCCGCTCGATCATCAGCTTGCGACCCTTGGCCCAGGTGGTGAGGAACGCGAAGATGACGAACCCGACCAGCAGCGGAAACCAGCCGCCATCGGGAACCTTGGTCAGGTTGGCAGCGAAATAGGCGCCGTCGACGATGAAGAACACCGCCAGCAGCGGTGCGGCCTGCCACCATTTCCACTTCCACAATCCGAACAGCACGACGCCGAGCAGACACGAATCGATGAACATCGCACCGGTCACCGCGATGCCGTACGCCGCGGTCAGGTTGGACGATGTTTGGAAGGTCAGCACCAGCAGGATGACCATCACCATCAGCAGCCAGTTGATCAGCGGAATGTAGATCTGTCCCGCCGCCGCCGCGCTGGTATGTTCGATGCGCAAGCGCGGCATGAATCCCAGCTGGATCGCCTGCTGCGTGACCGAGAAAGCGCCCGAGATCACCGCTTGCGACGCGATTATCGCCGCTGCGGTGGCGATGAACACCAACGGCAGCTGGAACCCCTCGGGAGCGAGCATGTAGAACGGGCTTTCGAGCGCGACCACGCCTTCGCGGATCAGTAGCGCACCCTGCCCCATGTAATTCGCCATCAGCGCGGGCAGCACGAACCACAGCCACGATACCCCGATCGGCCGACGTCCGAAATGGCCCATGTCGGCATAGAGGGCTTCGGCGCCGGTCACGGCCAGCACCACCGAGCCCAGCGCGAGGAAGGCGGCGAGCGGATCGATCGCGAAGAAGTTGAACGCGTGCCACGGGTTGAGCGCCCACAGCACCTGCGGCGTCTGGATGAAGCTCATCACGCCCAGCGCCGCGATGGTGAAGAAATAGACCAGCATGATCGGCCCGAAAAAGGTGCCGACGCGCGCGGTGCCGCTGCGCTGGATCGAGAACAGGAAGATCATGATCGCCACCGCGATCGGAACGACGAGGCCGCCGAACGCCGGTGCCGCCACCGCAAGCCCCTCGACCGCGCCGAGTACCGACACTGCCGGGGTGATCATCGAATCGCCGTAGAACAGCGCGGTCGCGAACACCCCGAGCATGACGATGCCGCGCGTCCAGCGCTGTTCCTGGGTGCGGCCCGAGATCAGCGCGAGCAACGCGAGGCTGCCGCCCTCTCCCTTGTTGTCGGCGCGCATGATGATGGTGACGTATTTGAGCGTGACTACGATCATCATCGACCAGAACATCAGGCTGATGACGCCGAGGATGTGCGCGGTGTCGAGCGTCAGCTTGTGATGGCCGTCGAAGGTTTCGCGAAACGCGTAGAGCGGGCTGGTGCCGATGTCGCCGAACACGACGCCGACCGCGCCGACCGCGAGTTTCCAGAAACCCTGACGACGGTGGCCGTGCGCGTCGATCTCGCCGTCGCGCTCGTCGGGAAATCCGGGGGTATCTGCGGCACCGGCGCCGTCGCTATCAGTCATGCGCGCATCGCCCGCGCACGTTTCGCCCGATAGCCGGTTCCCGCGCCCCTGTGCCCCAGCCTGTCCATCGCCGCGCGGGTAGCACCGTCGCTGCACCGCCGCAACGGTCCGCCGGCGCGAGGGAACGGTCCCGACCGTCTAGGCGGCGAACAGCGCATCGGCCTCCCCCCGCGTCGCGACGTCACGCAGAACGAAGCTGCTGGCGATGGTAGTCACGCCGGGCAAGCGCCCGAGATGCTCTCGGTGGAGCCGCTCGTAATCGTCGAGGTCGCGGCAGATGATGGTCAGTCGGTAGTCCTGGTTGCCCGAGATCAACGCGCAGGCGACGATCCCGTCGATCCGCGCGACCGCGCGCTCGAACGCGGCGAGATCCTCCTCGACCTGGGTCGACAGCGTGATGTCGACCAGCGCGGTGACATGAAAGCCCAACCGCTTGCGATCGACGCACGCGGAATATCCCAGGATCAGCCCGGCACCCTCGAGCGCCTGGACCCGCCGGCTGCACGCCGACTGCGAGAGCCCGACCCGCTCGGCGACCGTGCTGATCGCCATGCGCGCGTCCCCCGACAGAAGTTTCAGGATTGCACGGTCGATACGGTCGGTTTGCATGGTGCATGCGCCTAGCAGGATTGCGGCACATGATCCATGCATCGATTGGGCCTCTGCCGCTGGCATTTGCAGGGATTCGCTGACCGGTGGTGCGCTATGCGAGACGCATAGCCAGAGCAGGAGAGCGTCATGCGAGTCGGTGTCCCCAAGGAAATCAAGAATCACGAATATCGCGTCGGCCTCACGCCGCCCTCGGTCGCCGAGCTGGTCGCCGCCGGGCACGAGGTGGTCGTCGAGACTAAGGCCGGCTGCGGCATCGACTTCGAGGATCAAGACTATGTCGAGGCGGGCGCCAGCATCCTGCCGACCGCCGCGGAGGTGTTCGCCGCCGCCGACATGATCGTGAAGGTCAAGGAGCCGCAGCAACAGGAAATCGCGATGCTCGAATCGCGGCATCTGCTGTTCACCTATCTCCACCTCGCTGCCGACAAGCCGCAGGCCGAAGGCCTGATGCGGTCGGGCGCGACCTGCATCGCCTATGAAACGGTCACGTCGGACAATCGCGGGCTGCCGCTGCTCAAGCCGATGAGCGAGGTGGCCGGGCGGATGTCGGTGCAGGTGGGCGCGCATTATCTGGAAAAGGAACAGGGCGGCCGCGGCGTGTTGCTGGGCGGCGTCCCGGGCGTGGCGCCAGCCCGCGTGGCGATCCTGGGCGGCGGCGTTTCGGGCGTCAACGCGGCCCAGATGGCGGTCGGCATGCGCGCCGACGTCACCATCTATGATATCAACAATGATCGCCTCGCCGAGCTCGACATGTTCTTTTCGAGCCAGATCAAGACCGCCTATGCGAGCAAGGCGGCGATCGCCGCGGCGGTGAAGAACGCGCATCTCGTCATCGGCGCGGTGCTGGTGCCGGGGGCGGCCGCGCCAAAGCTGGTGACGCGCGACATGCTCAAGACGATGAAGCGCGGGTCGGTCTTGGTCGATATCGCTATCGACCAGGGCGGCTGTTTCGAGACCAGCCATGCGACCACGCACGACGATCCCGTGTACGAGATCGACGGCGTCATCCATTATTGCGTCGCCAACATGCCCGGCGCGGTGGCGCGGACTTCGGCGTTCGCGCTCAACAATGCGACGCTGCCATTCGTGCTGAAGCTCGCCAACCACGGCGCCGACGCGGCGATGGCGGCGGATCGCCATCTCGCCAACGGCCTCAACGTGTCGGCCGGCAAGATCCGTCATGCGGCAGTCTGCGAAGCGCTCGACCTGCCATTCGACGCCTGGATCGGAACGAATTAAGAACAACTGGGTTGGACATCGCGAAAGGAATTTCGCGATGTCCGATACTGCCAACCCCAAGGCCGAACCCTTCTCCAATGCTGAGAAGGATCCCGACGACTGGACTACCGGCGACGAAAGCATGACCGGCGCGCAGGCCAGCTATCTGAAGACGCTGAGCGAGGAAGCCGGGGAGCCGTTCGACGATACGCTGAACAAGGCGGATGCGTCGAAGCGGATCGACGAGCTGCAGGCGAAAACCGGCCGGGGCAGCTGATTCAGCCCGGCGGCATGCCCTCCAGCATTGCCAGCAGCTGGTCGAGTTCGGCGAGTCGCGCAGCGATCTGCGGTCGATACTCGCGGCCTGCTGGTGCCAGCATCAGCGCGCGCGCCCACATCGGCCGCGCGGCCGCGAAGTCGCCGGCCCGGATCAGCGCCAGACCCACGAAGAAGGGCGGCGCCGGTTGTTCGGGCGCCAGTTGCATCGCCCGCGCGAAAGCGAAGCTGGCGGCGGGCGACAGCGTCTGGCCATCACGCTCCGACAGCGCGGTGCCCAGTCCCATCCACAAGGCATAGTTGTCGCGCGCCTTGTTGATGCCGCTGAGCATGTACGTCGCTGCCGCTTCGGGCGCGCCCGCACGCAGCATCGCGTCCGACAGCACGAAATAGTCGTGCGCAAAGGTGAAGCGCCCGAGCATCGCATCGCGCAGCGCGATCGTGTCGGGATCGATCGCCATCGGCCGCTGTCCGGCCGCTCCGGCGACAGTCGCGCCGGGCAGCGCGGGGCTGCCCTGCAGGGCATATCCGGTAGCACCGAGCGTCAATGCCGCGGCGATCGTGGTCAGCAACATGCGCGGCGCGCCGAGCAGCCAGCTCGCCGCGATCGCCGACGCCGCCAAGATGGCGAGGAGCGCCCAGCCCATCGCCGCCGCGATCAGCCCCGGCCGATCAGACGGCGCGCGATGGCGTCGGCGACGGCCGCTTCGGGCTCGCCAGTGCGGTCGCTTTCGTCCCAGACCTCGATCAGACGATCGGGAATGCGTGCGATCCGCGCCTCGACTTCTGCGCGGTCGCCCTGTCCCAGATACTCCAGGCCGACGTTGATGATGCCGCCCGCATTGATGACATAATCGGGCGCATAGAGGATACCGCGGTCATGCAGACGCGCGCCGTCCGCGCGGGTTGCCAGCTGGTTGTTCGCGCCGCCCGCGATCGCCTTGCACTTCAGCGCGGCGATGCTGCCTTCGGTCAGGATCGCGCCGAGCGCGTTCGGGCTGACGATATCGGCATCGACCGCGAGCACTGCGTCCGGTTCGGCCGTGGCTGCGCCCAACTCGGCCGCGAACGTCGTGAGGCGGTCGCGGTTGACGTCCGCCAGCGTGAGCTTCGCCCCGTCTTTGGCAAGCAGCCTGGCAAGCCCGCCGCCGACGCTGCCGATGCCCTGGATCGCGACGTGGACGCCGGCCATGTCGCTAGTCCCCAGCGCCCGCCTGGCCGCCGCCTTTACGCCCAGATACACGCCCATCGCAGTGAACGGCCCGGGATCGCCGCCGGCGCTGCCGGCCGCCACCGGCAACCCCGAGACGTGGCGCGTGGAGCCGGCGATCGTCGTCATATCGGCTTCCGACATCCCGACATCTTCGGCAGTGACATAGCGTCCGCCCAGCGATTCGACGGCGCGTCCGAACGCGGCGAGCATCTCGGGCGCTTTGGTGCGGGCGGCGTCGGCGAGCACCACGCCCTTACCGCCGCCCATCGGCAGGCCCGCCATCGCGTTCTTGAAGCTCATCCCGCGCGACAGCCGCAGCGCGTCGGTGATCGCCGCGGAATGATCGGCGTAATGCCAGAAGCGCACTCCGCCCGCCGCCGGGCCGAGATGCGTCGAATGCACCGCGATCACTGCCTGCAGCCCCGTTGCCGGGTCGCTGAACAGGTGAACGCCTTCATGCTCGTCAAAATCGGGGAAGCCCCAGTCGGTGATCACGTGTGGCGTTCCCGCGTGCTGGATGAATGGGGCGACCGACGGGACTTGAACCCGCAACTTCCGGCATCACAAGCCGGTGCTCTAACCAATTGAACTACGATCGCCGTGGGATGGGCGCGATTAGCGGGCGGACGTGCCATCCGTCAAGGAGTGCGGCTAAACACTGGCACACACTCCACTGTTTTGGCAGAAAGGAACGATGTCGACCCTCAGACCCGTGCTGCGCTATCCCGGTTCCGGGCTTCCGCCCGAGCCGGTCATCGCCAGCATCCTCGCCCAGCCCGGCGTGCAGCGCGTGCCGTCGCCCAAGCTCAATCTGTTCATCCGGCGCGGCTTCCTGACGCCCGAGCAGTGCGCCGGCTTCATCGAACGGATCGACATCAACCGACGCCCGTCGACGATCGCCGACGCCAATGGCGATCCGACCTTTCGCACCAGCGAGACCTGCGACCTCGATCCGAACGATCCGCTGGTCGCCGAAGCGGAGGCGGCGATCATCGCGTTCACCGGCCTCAACCCCGCGCACGGCGAACCGCTCCAGGGCCAGCGCTATGCGGTGGGCCAGGAGTTCAAGGCGCACACCGACTATTTCGCGAGCAAGGGCGAGGACTACAAGAAATACTGCGCCAAGACGGGCAATCGCACCTGGACGGTGATGCTCTATCTCAACGCCCCCGAAGCCGGCGGCGCGACCCGGTTCAAGGCGATCGACAAGATCGTCCAGCCCGAAACCGGCAAGCTGCTGGCATGGAACAATCTGCGCCCCGACGGCCGCGGCAACCCGTCGACCATCCATCACGGGATGAAGGTGCGCGCGGGCACCAAATATGTGCTGACCAAATGGTTTCGCGAGCGCCCGTGGACGTGGTGAGCCAACGGCGAGCAAATCCCTAGCGTCTGATCTAGCCGATCTCACATATCGTGCTCCGGCGCAGGCCGGAGCCTTGGCAATCGATTGCGCACGACCGGCAGCGCTCCGGCCTTCGCCGGAGCACGGCTTTCCTTCTGAGCGCAATGCTAACTCAGACTGGTTCCACTATTCGTGGTCCGGCGCGCACCACGCTTTCTTCGACATAGGCCTCAAACCCGGCAAAATTCTCCACGAACAGATCGACCAGCTTCGCCGCGGCGGCATCATATTCCGCGCCATCCTCCCAGGTCGCACGCGGATCGAGGATCGCCGGATCGACGCCTGGCGCTGTCATCGGAACGGCAAAACCGAAATGCGGATCGGTACGGAACCCGGCATCGTCGAGATCGCCGTCCAGCGCCGCGCTGAGCAACGCACGAGTCACCGCGATCGGCATGCGCTGGCCAACGCCATATCTTCCGCCGGTCCAGCCGGTATTGACCAGCCAGCACTGGACGTTGCCGCGCGCGATCCGGTCCTTCAGCAGTTTGCCATAGACGCTGGGATGCCGAGGCATGAACGGCGCGCCGAAGCAGGTGGAAAAGGTCGCTTCCGGCTCGGTGACGCCGATCTCGGTGCCGGCGACCTTGGCGGTATAACCCGACAGGAAATGATACATCGCCTGATCGGGTGTCAGCCGCGCGATCGGCGGCAGCACTCCGAACGCATCGGCGGTCAGCATGACGATGGTCCGCGGCGCCGGTCCCATATTGTCGGCGCTGGCGTTGGCGATGAAGTCGATCGGATAGGCACCGCGCGAATTTTCCGCGAGCGTCGCGTCGTCGAAATCGATCTCGTGCGTGACCGGGTCCATCACCACATTTTCGAGCACCGTGCCGAACCGCCGCGTGGTCGCGAAAATCTCGGGCTCGGCGCTTGGCGACAGGCGGATCATCTTGGCGTAGCAGCCGCCCTCAAAATTGAACACGGAGTCGTCAGACCAGCCATGCTCATCGTCGCCAATCAGCGTGCGGGCGGGATCGGCGCTCAGCGTGGTCTTGCCGGTGCCCGACAGCCCGAAGAAGATCGCCGTGTCCCCCCTGGCCCCCACATTCGCCGAACAATGCATCGGCATGACACCGCGCTCGGGCAGCAGATAGTTGAGCAGCCCGAACACCGATTTCTTCATTTCGCCGGCATAGGCGGTGCCGCCGATCAGAATCAGTTTCTCGGTGATGCCGACCGCGATTACGGTTTCGCTGCGGCAGCCGTGGCGGGCCGGATCGGCGCGAAAGCTGGGCAAGTCGATGATCGTATAGTCGGGCACGAACCGCGCCAGCGCCTCGATCTCGGGCCGGACCAGCATCGTTCGGATGAAGAGGCTGTGCCACGCCAGTTCGGTGACGACGCGGACATTGACGCGATGCTCGGCCTGCGATCCGCCATGAAGATCCTGCACGAACAGCGTCTCGATGCCGGCGATCGCGGTCAGGAAATCGGCCTTCAGCCGGGCAAAGGCGGCGGGATCGAGCGGCTGATTGGACTTGCCCCACCAGATCGCCTGTTCGGTGTCGGCATCGCGGACCGTGAACTTGTCGCGCGCCGACCTGCCGGTATGCGGCGCGGTTTCGACGACGAGCGCGCCGTGCCGGGACAGGCGCCCCTCGCCCCGCGCTACCGCCGCCTCGACCAGCGGCGCGGTCGAAAGGTTCCAGTGAACCCGGGCGGCAGTATCGATCCCCTGCATGGCAAGGGTATGCGCAGGTTCGCGCATCGTCACATCCTGTCTCCCCGTGCGGCGCTCTGTCGGCGCCTGCATACGTATTCGTTGCAAGCGCGCTTATGCGCCCTGCCCGTCCGGGTCAATGACATGGATGCAATTGAGCACGCCGCCGAACTCGGCTAGTTGCGGGTCCACCACTGGCGGGAGAGCCCATGTCCGCGACGATCGCGCTGGTCGATGACGACCGCAATATCCTGACCTCGGTTTCGATCGCGCTGCAGGCGGAAGGGTTCACGACGCGCGTCTATTCGGACGGCGAAACCGCGCTCAAGTCGCTGATCGACAATCCGCCCGACCTCGCCGTGCTCGACATCAAGATGCCGCAGATGGACGGGCTCGAACTGCTGCGCCGCCTGCGCGAGAAGGCCGCGATTCCGGTGATCTTCCTGACCAGCAAGGATGACGAGCTCGACGAGGCGCTCGGCCTGGCGATGGGCGCCGACGACTATATCGCCAAGCCGTTCTCGCAGCGGCTGCTGATCGCCCGTATCCGCGCGATCCTGCGCCGTACCGAACACGCCTCTCCTGCGCTCGCCGGGCAGCCCAACGAGCCGGTCGCGCTGCCGATCGAGCGCGGGCGGCTGACGATGGACCCACAGCGGCACCGGGTGACCTGGGCCGGCGCGCCGGTCACGCTGACCGTCACCGAGTTTCTGATCCTCGAGACGCTCGCGCAGCGGCCCGGCATCGTCAAGACGCGCAACCAGCTGATGGACGCGGCGTATCACGACGACATCTATGTCGATGATCGCACCATCGACAGCCACATCAAGCGCGTCCGCCGCAAGTTCAAACAGGCCGATCCCGAATTCGACGCGATCGAGACGCTTTATGGTGCGGGCTATCGCTTCGCGGACGACTGACGACGGCGAGCTGCCGCTGCGCTGGACCGGGCGCATCTCGCTCACGCCGCGCATCCTGTTCGTCAACATCTTCGCGCTTGCGCTGCTGGCGGGCGGCTTCTTCTACCTCGATTTCTATCGCACCCGCATCATCGACGGACGGCTGATCCAGGCGAGCCGCGAAGCGCGCGTCATCGGGCAGGCGTTACTGGCGATGCCGCGCGACGGCCGCGACGCGCTGCTCGCCCGGCTGGCCGACACCACCGGCCGCTGGATCCGCGTCTATGGCCCCGACGGCGTGCTGAGGATCGACACCCGCGCGCTCGGCGTCGCCAATTTCCGGCTGCGTGATCCCGATCGCGATCCGTGGGGACAGGACGCCGCCCGCTTCCTCGACGCCGCAATCGACACCGTCGTCGGTGCCGACCGCGCGCCGCTCTATCGCGAGCGCGCCGCCGACAAGGGCTTCGACTGGCCCGACGTCGCCACCGCGCGCGACACGCATACCTCCCCCGCGACCGTGTGGCGCGCACCCGACCGGACGCCGGTGATCACCGCCGCCAGCCCGCTCGGCGCCGAGGGGGTGGTGCTGACCACGATCAACGCCCGCGACATCACGCAATATGTCCGCGTCGAGCGCTATCGCCTGAGCATCGTATTGGCGGTGGTATCGCTGGTATCGGTCCTGCTATCGCTGTTTTTGGCGCGCACGATCGTTCAGCCGCTGCGCACGCTGGCACGCGCCGCCGTTCGCGTGCGCCGCGGACGCGACCGCGAAGTGGTGGTGCCGCGCCTGCCCTCGCGCCGCGACGAAATCGGCATGCTCGCGCGCGCGCTGTCCGACATGAGCCAGGCGCTGCGTGCGCGCATCGATGCGACTGAGGCCTTCGCCGCCGATGTCACGCACGAACTCAAGAATCCGCTGGCGTCACTGCGCTCTGCCGTCGATACGCTGTCCAACGTCAGGGATCCGGCGCTGCAGGAGCGGCTGCTGGCGGTGGTGCACGACGATATCCACCGGCTCGATCGCCTCATCACCGACATCTCGGATGCGTCGCGGCTCGACGCGCAATTGAGCCGCGCCAAGTTCGAACCCGTCGACCTGTACGCGATGGTCGCCGCGCTCGTATCGGCGCGCGAGCAGCGCGGCATGGCGCGCGGCATCCGGATAGTGGTCGATCCGCTGCCGGGCGAAGGCAGCTGTGTCATCCTGGGCGAGGACGCCCGGCTCGAACGCGTGATCGAGAACCTGCTCGACAACGCGATCTCCTTCTCCCCCGATGGAGGCCTCGTGACCATCGCCTTCGAGCGCCGCGGCGACAGCATCGCGATGCATTTCGAGGATGAAGGCCCCGGCGTCGCCGACGATGCCCGTGAGGCGATTTTCCGCCGGTTCCATTCGATTCGCCCGCACGGCGAACAGTTCGGCAAGCATTCGGGGCTAGGCCTTGCCATTGCACGCACCGTCGTCGAGGGGCATCAAGGCGCTATCCGTGCCGAATCGCGTCGCGACGGCAGGACCGGCGCGCATTTCGTCGTCGAACTGCCGGTATCCGGGGGCTGATCCGGGGCAGCCAGCAAGGGACTGAACCGTCATGAGCCAGGTCTCGTCCGAAACCGTGCACGCCTCGAGCGTGGCCGTGGACGGCGTTGCCGTGCTGATCGAGGGACGATCGGGCAGCGGCAAGTCCGACCTGGCGCTGCGTCTGATCGACCGCGGCGGCCTTCTGGTCAGCGACGACTATACGCTGTGCCAGCGCAAGGACGGCGGCATCGTCGCTTCCGCGCCCGCGACGATCGCCGGACAGATCGAGGTCCGCGGTGTCGGAATCGTATCGATGGAGCATGCACAGCAGGTGACGGTCGCGTTGATCGTCACCATCGTCGATACACCCGAGCGCATGCCCGAGCCGGTCTCGAGCCGCTTGATCGCCGGGGTCCCGCTGCCGGTGGTGACGCTCGCCGCGCTCGAACCGTCGGCGCCGATCAAGGTCGAGATCGCGCTCAAGCGCGCGCTGGCGGCAGGATGACGATCGCGCAGAAGCCGATCCTGCTCGTCACCGGGATGTCGGGCGCCGGCAAATCGACGGTGCTGCGTACGCTGGAGGACCTGGGCTGGGAAGTGGTCGACAATCTGCCGCTGCTGCTGCTCGACCGGTTGCTCGCGACGGCGCTGCCCGAGGGCGCCGATTCGGCCGATACGCGGCCGCTCGCGCTGGGCATCGATGCCAGGACGCGCGGATTCGACGCGGAGCGCATCGTCAAGCGCATCAAGCAGCTGCGCGAGGACCATGGCCGCGAACTCGGCGTCCTGTTCCTAGATTGCGGCGGCACCGAACTCGAGCGACGCTATTCCGAAACCCGGCGGCGGCATCCGCTGGCGCTGGACCGGCCGGCCCCCGACGGCATTGCCCGCGAGCGCGAATTGCTGGGTCCGCTGCGGCGCTGGGCCAATCGGTTGATCGATACGACCGACCTGCACGCCAGCGCGCTGGCGCAGCAGATCCGCGACGATTTCGGTCGTGATAACGATACCGAGCCGACGCTGTCGGTGCTGTCCTTCGGCTATTCGCGCGGCGTTCCGCGCAATGCCGACCTCGTGCTCGACATGCGCTTCCTGCGCAATCCGCACTGGGTGACGCAGCTGCGCCCGGGAACCGGCCGAGACGACGATGTCGCCGCCTATATCGCAGACGATCCCGCCTATGCCGAGGCGATGGCGGCAATCGAACGACTGCTGGTGCTGCTGCTCCCGCGCTATCGGGCCGAAGGCAAGGCCTATGTCACCATCGCCTTTGGCTGTACCGGCGGGAGACACCGCTCGGTGCACGTCGCCGAACGCATGGCGTCAAGGTTGCGCGAGGCAGGATTTTCGCCCACGGTGACGCATCGCGACCTCGGGACCGCACCACAGGATGCGCTCGAAGGGACGCAACCCGTGCGATGAGCCTTGCCTGCATGCCCTTTCGATGGATGATGGACTGATGATCGGCCTCGTACTCGTCACCCATGGGCGGCTCGCCGAGGAATTCGTTGTCGCGATGGAACATGTCGTGGGTCGTCAGGAGCATATCGCCACCGTCGCGATCGGCCCCGATGACGACATGGAAGGACGCCGTGCCGACATCGCCAGCGCGATCGGCGATGTCGATCAGGGCGCAGGGGTGATCCTGCTCACCGACCTGTTCGGAGGGACTCCGTCCAACCTCGCCATCTCGCTGATGCAGCCGGGCAAGGTCGAGGTTATCGCGGGCATCAACCTGCCGATGCTGATCCGGCTGGGCGGCGCGCGCAAGGCGATGAAGGTTCGCGAGGCGGTCGCGGCGGCGCGCGACGCCGGCAGGAAGTATATCACCGTCGCATCCGAGGTGCTGGGCGAGGCCGCCGCGTGACGGCTGCCGCGCGGACGGTCCGCATCGTCAACAAGCGCGGCCTCCACGCGCGCGCCAGCGCCAAGTTCGTCACGCTCGCCGCCGCACAGCCGACCAGCGTGACCGTCGAGAAGGACGGAGCGAGCGTGACCGGCACGTCGATCATGGGATTGATGATGCTGGGCGCGGCGATGGGCGACGACGTCACCATCCGTGCCGAAGGCGACGGCGCCGAAGCGGCGGTGGCCGCGCTCGCCGATCTGGTCGAGGCACGCTTCGGCGAGGATTGACCCGGTGCCGCGTGTCATCACCGCTTTTTCCAACCCGCTGATCAAGCGCGCCCGCAGCCTGCGCGACAAGCGCCACCGCCGTGCAGAATCTGCGTTCCTGGCGGAGGGGCTGCGCATCCTGACCGAAGCGCGCGAGGCGGGGTTTCTGCCCGAAACGCTGTTCCATGCCGCCGACAGCGCGCAGCACCCGCTGGTCGTCGCGCTTGCGCAAGCTACCGAAGCAGCGGGCGGTGAAGTGATCGAGACCAATGCCGACATCCTGTCCAAGCTGTCGGGCAAGGACAATCCTGGCGCAGTGGTCGGCATCTTCGCCGAGTTCGCGACCGGGCTGGCGAAGCTGGACCGCAGTGCCGCCGACCTGTGGCTGGTCGCCGAACGGCTGCGCGATCCCGGAAATCTCGGCACGATCCTGCGCACCGCCGACGCGGTCGGCGCGGGCGGGCTGATCCTGATCGACGAATGCGTCGACCCGTTTTCGGTCGAGGCGGTGCGCGCGAGCATGGGCGCGCTGTTCACCGTGCCGATCGCGCAGGCGCCGTGGGAGGAGTTCCTCCCCTGGTTGCGATCGGGTCCGGGACAGCTCGTGGCGCTCAGCCTCGACACCGATCTCGACTATCAGACCCCGCGATACGAGGCACCGACCTTCCTGCTCACCGGCAACGAAGCGCAGGGTTTGCCAGATGCTTATGCGGATGAGTGCGATCTGCGCGTGAAGATGCCGATGCTGGGCAAGGCCGACAGCCTCAACGCCGCCGTCGCGACCGCGGTGATGGCGTATGAAGTCCGCAACCAGCGGCGGCATGGCTGATTGGAAGGGCCGATGCGCATCGTGCTCCTGTCGATTGCCGCATTCGGGCTTGCCGGCTGCCAGACGCCTCCGCCGGGGCAAGGTCCACCTGCCGCGTCGTACCGCGCGATCGGCACCGATCCGTTCTGGTCGCTTGCGATCGAGGGATCGACGATGCGGTTCGAAGGCGTCGGGCTCGCGACGCTTACCCTGCCGCGCCCCGAACCGCGCACCAGTTTCAATGGCCACCGCTATACGACCCAGCGGATGACGGTGGATATCACGCACGGTGCATGCGGCGACGGGATGAGCGATCGCGTATATCCCGACACGGTCGCGGTCACCGTCGATGGGCGCACCTACAACGGTTGCGGAGGGCATTAAGGCCCTGCCCCCGAAGACCGCCCTTACTCCGCGGCTTCCGGTAGTTCCGCTGCCACTGCCAGTTTCGACAATGGCCGCGGGGTGCTCTCGACCATCGGCAGCGGATCGAGCGTCTTGCTGCCGGTATCGACGTTGAGCGTTTCGAAGCGCTTGGCGGAAGTCATTACCTGGCTCTCGATGCTCCCGACAAAGGCGTTGTACGCGCTATTGGCGGTTTCCAGATTCTTGCCCAACCGCGCGATATGGCTGCCCATCGTCGCGATGCGGGCATGAAGTTCGCGGCCGAGATCGGCGATCTGCCGGGCCTCGCCCGCCAGTTTTTCCTGCCGCCATACCGCCGAAACGGTCCGCGCGATCGCGATCAGGTTCGTCGGAGTGGCGATCAGCACGCGGCGCTCGAACGCGTAATCCCAAAGGTCGGGCGCGTGCTCGAGCGCGGCGGAGACGAAATGCTCGCCCGGGACGAACATGATGACGAATTCGGGGGTGTTGTCGAACTGGCCCTGATACGCCTTGCTGCCGAGCGCGTTGACGTGCGCCTTCATCGACGCGACATGCGCGTTCAGGTGCCCTGCCCGCTCCCCTTCGTCCACCGCAGCATAGGCGTCCTGATAGGCATTGAGCGACACCTTTGCATCGATCACGAGCAGCGAATTGCCCGGTACGCGGATCGTCGCATCGGGGCGCAGCCGCCCGCCTTCGGTATCGACCGACACTTCCATCGCGAAATCCGTGTGCTCGGTCAGCCCACAGGTTTCGAGGACGTTGCGCAGCTGCTGCTCACCCCAGCGCCCGCGCGCCTTGGGCGCGGCGCGCAGCGCGTTGACCAGCTTGGCGGCTTCGCTCTTCACCGACTCCTGGCCGATCCGCATCGCGTCCATCAGGCCCTTGAGCGTGCCGTACGCTTCGGTGCGCTCCTTTTCGACCGTCGCCACCGTCGTCTCGTAGCGTTTCAACGTCTGTTCAACCGGCGCCAGCAACGCCTTGATCTTGATCTCATTATTCTCGCCCGCCTGGTGAAAGCGCTCGTCGGCGCGCGCGAGGAAATTCTTCTGCGCATCGCCGAGCAGGCGGTTGGCGACATCGGCGAACTGCGCCGCCATCGCATCCTTGGCGGCCTTGAACTCCTCCAGCCGCGCTTCGAACGCGCGCGCGTCGGCTTTCAGCGTGGCAAGATCGATCCGCGCGGTGTCGCGCTCGACACGCAGGGCTTCGTTCTCGTCGATCAGCGCGGTGACACGCGCCGCTCGGTCGCTGGCGACGGCAAGATCGCTGATCGCCGCCTTGAAATCCTCCTCGCGCCTGTCGCGCTCGGCGCGGACATCTGCGACGCCCCGCTGGCCGAGAAACCAGCCAAGCAGCACGCCTGCCGCCACGCCGACGAGGACTAGGACGATGACGAGCGCGGGATCCATCAGGCGATGCTTTCGGCAGGGGAACGAACCACGAACCTAGCCGAGCGGCGCTCGCGGCTCAACCCCGCCGGCGCGATCGGCGCCCGAGGACCACCTCAGGCCGCCGTCTTGCGCATCTTGGCCAGCTTCTTGAGCACCATGTCCCGCTTCAACCGCGACAGATGGTCGGTGAAGACGATGCCGTTGAGATGGTCCATCTCATGCTGCAGGCAGGTCGCGAGCAGCCCGTCGAACTCCGTTTCATGCGCCGTGCCGTCAAGATCGAGCCAGCGCGCGCGGCATGTCGCCGGACGCTCGATTTCGGCATATTGCTCGGGGATCGACAAGCAGCCTTCGTTGTAGACGCGCGTCTCGTCCGACACGCTGAGGATTTCCGGGTTGATGAACACGCGCGGGTCGCGGATCGGCTTGCCCTCTGCGTCTTCCTCCTCCTGCAGGTCGATGACCAGGATGCGCCTGGGCTCGGCGACCTGGATCGCCGCAAGGCCGATGCCGGGGGCATCATACATCGTCTCGAACATGTCGGCGACGAGCGTCTTGACGGTATCGTCGATGCGCTCGACGGGCTCGGAAATCAGCCGCAGTCGCGGGTCGGGGATCTCGATGATCGGAAGGATGGCCATGGGCCGAAAATATGGACGGCGCGCGATCCGGTCAAGCGACGGGACGCCGCGCACGCAGCGCCTGCGCCAGCGTACCCTCGTCGAGATAGTCGAGTTCGCCGCCGACCGGCAGGCCGTGCGCGAGCTGGGTGACGCGAACCGGATAGCCTTCGATGCGCTCGGCGATGAAATGCGCGGTGGTCTGCCCTTCGAGCGTGGCGTTCATCGCCAGAACGACCTCGTCGATGCCGCCCGCGGCAATGCGGCGGATGAGGCTGTCGATCGCAAGGTCTTCGGGCCGGATGCCCTCGAGCGCGGACAGCCGCCCGCCCAGCACATGGAAGCGGCCAGGAAACAGCCGCGCGCGATCGAGCGCCCACAGGTCCGATACTTCCTCGACCACGCACAGGGCGCGCGCGTCGCGGCGCGGATCGGCGCAGATCGCACACGGATCGCTGGTATCGACGTTGCCGCAGATCCCGCAGGTCGCGAGCCGCTCGCGCACGCTGGCCAGCGCGGCGAGCAGCGGATCGAAGGCGGTCTCGCGCTTTTTCAGCAGATGGAGCACCGCGCGCCGCGCCGAGCGTGGGCCAAGACCCGGAAGCCGCGACAGCGCCTGGGTCAGCGTCTCGATCTCGTGCGAAGCCATCGCCGCCCGAGATAGGGGGTTGCGCGGGGCGGCGCCAGCTTGTTGAGAAGCGGCATGCGGATCGTCTTCATGGGAACGCCGGGCTTTGCGGTGCCGGTGCTCGATGCCCTGGTCGCGGCGGGGCATGATGTCGCCGCCGCGTACAGCCAGCCGCCGCGGCGGGCCGGGCGCGGCAAGGCGCTGACCCCCTCGCCAGTGCAAGCGCGGGCGGACGCGCTGGGCATCGCGGTGCGGACCCCGGTGACGCTGCGCGACCCGCAAGCGCAGGCGGAATTTGCCAGCTGGGACGCGGATGTCGCCGTGGTCGCGGCATACGGGCTGATCCTGCCGCAAGCCGTGCTCGACGCGCCCCGGCTGGGGTGCCTCAACGTCCACGCCTCGCTGCTGCCGCGCTGGCGCGGGGCGGCGCCGATCCAGCGCGCGATCCTGGCGGGGGATGCCGAAACCGGCGTCTGCATCATGCAGATGGAGGCGGGGCTCGATACCGGGCCGGTGCGGCTGGAAGGGCGCACGGCGATCGGCGGCAAGACCGCCGGAGCGTTGACCGATGAACTGGCGGCACTCGGCGCGCGGCTGATGGTCGAGGTGCTCGCCGATCCGGACGCCTATCCGCCAGTCGCGCAGCCGGCGGATGGCGTCACTCATGCCCCCAAGATCGACAAGGCCGAGGCCAGGCTCGACTTTTCGCGAAGCGCTGTCGAGGCCGAGCGGCAGGTGCGCGCGTACAACCCGGCCCCCGGAGCGTTCTTCGAGATTGATGGAGAGCGCGTGCGGGTGCTGGAAGCGTCGGTGGCGCCGGGTAGTGAAGGAGCGGCTGGTATCGTCGCTGCACATCCCGGCGGGTTCGCTATCGTCACCGGCGAAGGAGCGCTGATCCCCACGCTCGTGCAGCGCGCCGGACGCGGCGTCATGACTCCCGCAGAGCTGCTGCGCGGCTTCCCGATCCCGCCGGGAACGCTGCTCGCGTGACCCGGTTCGCGCTGACAATCGAATATGACGGACGCCCTTTCATGGGCTGGCAGCGGCAAGCACATGGCCCCAGCGTGCAGGCGGCGATCGAGCGGGCGCTCAAGCAGATCACCGGCGAGGAGATCGTGGTGCATGCGGCGGGGCGCACCGATGCCGGGGTCCACGCGCTGGGCATGCGCGCGCATTGCGACGTAGCTAGGCCGATCACCCCGTTCCGGTTGATGGAGGCGATCAACGCCCGGGTGCGGCCCGATCCGGTGGCGATCCTCGATTGCGCGGTCGTTCCGAACGACTGGCATGCGCGTTTTTCGTGCACCGCGCGGCATTACGAATATCGCATCGAAGTGCGCCGCGCGCCGCTGACCCTCGACCGCGGACTGGCGTGGCGCGTGCCGACACCGCTCGATGCGGACGCCATGACCGCCGGCGCATCCCGGCTGATCGGGCGGCACGATTTCACCACGTTCCGGTCGGCGCATTGCCAGGCGGACAGCCCGCTGCGCACGCTCGACCGGCTCGATGTCGAACGCGACGGCGATGTCATCGCCGTGTTCGCGTCGGCGCGATCGTTCCTGCATCATCAGGTGCGCTCGATGGTCGGGTGCCTGGCGCTGGTCGGCCAGGGCAAATGGTCGCCCGACGACATGACTGCGGCGCTCGAGGCGCGGGACCGCGCGGCGCTTGGGCTCAATGCGCCGCCCGATGGATTGTATTTCCTGCGCGCGGACTATCCGTCCAGCGGCTGAGGCACCCGACCAGCTCGACATGCGTCGACCAGCGAAACTGCCCGACCGGCTGGACCCAATCGAGCACGTATCCGCCCTCGCACATCGTCTTTACGTCGCGCGCGAAGCTGCTGGGATTGCACGAGACATAGGCGATCCGCGGCGTGGTCGCCTTGGCCAGTTCGGCCGCCTGATCGCGGGCCCCGGCGCGCGGCGGATCGAGGATGATCGCATCGAACCGGCCAGCTTCCTCGGCAGAGAGCGGGCGACGGAACAGGTCGCGATGGTCGGCGAACAGCGCCCTGCCCGCACGCGCAGCGGCACCCTTGAGCGCAAGGATTGCCTCCCGCCCTGCTTCCGCGGCATAGACGCGTGTCTGGGGTCCCAATGCCAGCCCGAACGTCCCGAGCCCGGTGAACAGGTCGGCGACAGTCCGCGGCGTGCCGACGATCGCCTGTACTGCGGCGACCAGCACCGCCTCGCCTTCGGGTGTCGCCTGAAGAAAGGCGCCAGGTGGCAGCGGTACCGCGACCCCGCCCAGCGTCACCGTGACCTCATCGGGCTCCCAGCGCGGCTCGGCACCAAGCCCGTCGTCAAGCGACAGCCGCGCGAGGCCCTGTCGCCGCGCGAATCCCGTCAACGCCTCCGCGCTGGCGAGCGTGTCGGCACTCAACCCCTTGATCACGACATCGACACCCTGATCGCACAGCGCGACATGGACGTCGGCGCGGCGCCCGGTGGGCAGCGTCGCGGCGAGCAGCGCGCGCAGCGGCGCGACCAGCGCGAACAATTCGGGCGCGAGGATGTGGCATTCGGCAAGGTCGATCACGCGGTGGCTTGCGGCCTGCGCGAACCCGAGCAGGACCTGCTTGCCCGCGCGCTCTCCGTGCAGCGTCGCTCGCCGGCGGGTGCGCGGCGGCGAGACGATCGCCGGGCGGACGTCGCTCGCCAACCCCTGCGCGGCTAGTGCGCCGACCACCCGGTCGCGGACGAAATCGGCATAGGCGGCGTCGTCGAGATGCTGGAGCTGGCACCCTCCGCATTCCGGAAAATGGCGGCACGGCGGCACGGCGCGGTGCGGACCCGCTGTAATGGCCCCATCCTCGCCGACCTGATCGCCCGGCGCGGCGAAGGGGATGTGGCGACCATCGGCGGTCACCCCCTCTCCGCGCGCGGCGACGCGGATGATTTCGCTCACCGACATGATGCGATCGCCTCGCTCAGGTGGTCGGCCAGCGTGTCGGCGGCGAAGGCGGGGCCGGCGAGAGATGCAGCACGGCCATGCAGCCAGACCGCCTCGTCAGCCGACCCGCCAGTAGCGATTCGCGCGGCGATCAGCCCGGCGAGCACGTCCCCCGTGCCCGCCGTCGACAGCCATGACGTCAGATCGGCGGCCACAAGGATCTTCCCGTCGGGAGTGGCGATGACAGTGCCGGCGCCCTTGTGGACGATCGTTGCACGCGATTGTCGGGCAGCGGAAAGCGTCCGCTCGATCTTGCTCGCGGCGCTCGCGCCGAAGCAGCGGTCGAACTCGGCGGCATGCGGGGTCAGCACGCTGGCAGCACGGCGCGCGGCCACGGCCGAAGGCAGATCGCGGCCGAGCAGGCTGAGCGCGTCGCCGTCAATCACCAGCGCGCGGTCGCTGGCGAGGACCCGGTCGAGCCGGGCGCGCGCCGCGTCGTCGCGGCCAAGTCCCGGGCCGATGACGATCGCTCCTACTCGCTGGTCCTCGAGCAATGCATCGAGATCGCCATGCGCGCGGTGGACGATCGCATCGGCACCACCGCTCGCGCCGCACAATACGACATAGCCCGCGCCGCCGTGGAGCGCGCCCGACGCCGCAAGCCGTGCCGCGCCGGGCATTTCGCCCGCGATCACCGCAACCATGCCGCGGCTGTATTTGTGCGCATCGCTGGCTGGGGCGGCCAGAGACGGCCGGGCGACGCTGCGCCAGTCGCCTTGCGCCTCCAGGCCAAGCGTATCGAGCAGCACCGTGCCGCAGCGTGTGCTGGCCGGATGCAGGACATGCGCCGGCTTGAGCGCGCCGAGCGCGAGCGTCAGCGTGTAGCCGTCCGCCGCGCCCCGTAGCGCGCCGCTGTCGGTGTCGAGCCCCGACGGGAGATCGATCGCCAGCGCGACGTCGGCGGCCGCAACCAACCAGCAAAGCGCGGTAGCCGTATCGGCATCGAGATCGCGGTCGAGCCCGATGCCGAACAGCCCATCGACCACCACCGGACGTGAGGCGGCCTGTGAAAGCGCTACGGTAGCTCCGCCCCAGCGCTGCGCCATTGCCGCAGCAGCTCCCGATTTGGGTGTGCCGAGCGCGGCGACCGTCACTTCATGCCCCCAATCGCGCAGCAGCGCCGCCGCACCATAGGCGTCGCCGCCATTATTTCCCGGTCCGGCCAGCACCAGGATCGGCCTGCCGAGCGCGAAGCGCGCCGTCTGATGCGCGACTGCTGTGCTCGCACGCTCCATCAACGCTTGTTGCGAAGTTCCTGCTTCAAAGGCGCTATCCTCCAGATCGCGCATCGCTGCGGCGGTCAGAATCGGCGCTCCGGGCGGCAGTCGCCTCACGATCCGGCGAGCGGCGCACCCGTGGCGGGCAGACGATAGCGAGCGCCGCCGATCGCGACCTCGATCTCGCCCGCGTCGAGCACCGTCACCTTGGCCGGTTCGGCCCCGTCCGCAGCGACGATGCCGCGCCCGTCGCTGGTCACCAGCAGGCGGTGGAACCCGCCATCGGGCTGGCGCACGGTCAGCACCGCGCCTTCGGTGCCGGCCACGCGATCGACCGAGCAGACCCGCTCGAATTCGCGCGAGCCGATCGGCGCGCACAGGATGCGCCCTTCCTCGGCCCCGCTGGCATCCGCCGCTGCGGCGGGCTCGCCCTCCGGGATGACGACATTGTCGCTGTCGCTGCCGCACGCGCCGAGCAACAGCAACAGTGCAGCGACGCTAGATATCCGCGTAGACATGGGTTTCGGCGCTCCCCCCCGGATGCGTGACCGCACCCTTATAGGCAGGCCCGACCGTCGCCGCATAGCGCCACAATGCCCCTGATTGATAGTCGGTGGTTCGGGGACGCCAGTTCGCGCGCCGCGCGGCGAGCATTTCGCCGGGAACGTCGAGGTCGATCGTCCCCGCTTCGGCGTCGATGGCGATGATGTCGCCGTCCTCGACCAGCGCGATCGGCCCGCCTTCCGCAGCCTCGGGACCGACATGGCCGATGCAGAAGCCGCGCGTGCCGCCCGAGAAGCGTCCGTCGGTGATCAGCGCGACGCTTTCGCCCAGTCCCAGGCCATAAAGCGCGGCAGTGGTCGACAGCATCTCGCGCATCCCAGGCCCGCCTTTGGGCCCTTCGTAGCGGATCACGACCACCGATCCTTCGGCGATGTCGCGCGCCTCGACCGCGGCAAAGGCATCCTCTTCGCAGTCGAACACGCGTGCCGGCCCGCTGAACTTCAGCCGCGCCAGCCCGGCGACCTTGACGATCGCGCCGTCGGGCGCAAGGCTTCCGCGTAGCCCGACCACGCCGCCGGTCGGCGAGAGCGGCGTGCGCACATCGTGGATCACCTTCTGGTCGGGGTTCCACATGACCTGGTCGATATTCTCGCCCAGCGTCCGCCCGGTCACGGTCATGCATTCGCCGTCGAGCAGCCCCGCGCCCAGCATCGTCTTCATCAGCATGTAGACGCCGCCGGCTTCGTGCATATCCTTTGCGACATACTTCCCGCCCGGCTTCAGGTCGGCGATGTAGGGCGTTGATTTGAATGCCTCGGCCACATCGAACAGGTCGAACTCGATGCCTGCCTCATGCGCCATCGCCGGCAGATGCAGCGCGCCGTTGGTCGACCCGCCGGTCGCCGCCACTACGCGCGCTGCGTTGACGAAGGCGGCGCGGGTGCAGATGTCGCGCGGGCGGATATTGCGCTCGACCAGATGCATCACCGCCTCGCCCGCCGCGACCGCGATCTCCTCACGGCTGCGATAGGGTGCGGGCACCATGTTCGAATTGGGCAGCGACAGCCCGATCGCTTCGCCGACACACGCCATGGTGTTGGCGGTGAACTGCCCCCCGCACGCGCCGTGTCCGGGACAGGCGACCTTTTCCAGCGCGGTCAGCGCCGACAGCGGGCAGGTGCCCGCGGCATAGCGACCGACTGCCTCGAACACGTCGACGACGGTGACGTCGCGATCCTCGAACCGCCCGGGCAGGATCGAGCCGCCATAGACGAAGATCGACGGCACGTTGAGCCGCAGCATCGCCATCATCATCCCCGGCAGCGACTTGTCGCATCCCGCAAAGCCGATCAGCGCATCGTAGCAATGCCCGCGCACGCTCAATTCGACCGAATCTGCGATGACCTCGCGGCTGACCAGTGACGATTTCATCCCCTGGTGCCCCATCGCGATGCCGTCGGTGACGGTGATGGTGTTGAAGCGGCGGGGCATGCCGCCCCCTGCGATCACCCCGCCTCGCGCCGCATCGGCCTGTGCGTTGAGCGTGGTGTTGCACGGCGCGCTGTCGTTGCCCGCGCTGGCGATCCCGACGAACGGCTTGGCGATATCCTCCTCGGATATGCCCATCGCATAGTAATAGCTGCGATGCGGGGCGCGTTCGGGGCCGACCGAGACGTGACGGCTCGGCAGGCGGTTCTTGTCGAATCTGCTGGTCATGACGAACGCCTATGTCGCGGGCGGCGCCATCGGCGCAACCCTGTTGCGGACATGGTCGATCATGTCGGCCAGAATCCCCGCCCACCACACCACGCCGTCGTCGTTCGCGATGAGATCGTTGCGGACCTCGATCGTCAGATACGGGATGTCGTGCGCTTCGGCATGCCGGTCCTGCGTCGCGTTGAGCAGACGCCCCGAATAGGGTTGATTGTCACCGACGACATGGCCTCGCTCGGTGAGCCATTCGATCGCGATCCGCGCGGCGCGATCGTCACGATTGTACAGCAACCCCACCTCCCACGGACGCAGGCTCGGCTTCGATTCCAGCGACGGCGTGAAACTGTGGAGCGCCGCGATCAGCACCGGACGGTTTCGCTGCCGCATTGCGTCGATCGCGGCATGGTGCGGGACATGGAAACGGGCGATGCGCGGCGGGATGTCGGACGCCACATTGCCGGGAATGGGATAACCGTCGCTGGCGACCGGGACCAGTCCGACATGCGCGGGGTCGCGGTGCAGGTCGATCACCAGCCGCGACACCACCGCGATCACCGCTGGCGCGGCGAGTCGCTTCGCCAGCAGCCGCGTCAGCCGCTCGGTGCCGATATCCCAGGCGATGTGCTTCGCAAGCAAGTCGCAGGGGATTTCGAGATCGATATCGGGCGGGACCCGGTTCGAGGCGTGATCGGCGATTAGCAGGACCGAAGAGTCTTCGCCCTCAAGGATCTCGGGAAGCTCGATCATTGGAACGATTGGGGCGGCGCGCGCATCGCCCGCCGCCCCGTATCGTTCGCACGGTGCCGGTTTCCCGGGACCATCGGCGGACGTTGCGCTCCCGGCGTGCGATCCGCTGAGCCGGACGCAGCAAGCATCGGGCCATTCCCGCAATAGCGTGCATTGCCCCACGAGTCCGGCGCAGCGAGTCCCGCAATGGCGCGCAAACCTGTCACGTCAGTGCCGTTTCGGCACACCACCACCCGGGTTGCGTCGCCCCAACAATGCCTGCCGCTTTCGAACATGCCGCCGAGTCGTCGAACAGCGCAAAGCACGTCGCGCCGGATCCGGACATGCGAGCAAGCCGCACGCCGGGCTGCGAGGCGAGCCAGACCAGCACCTCGCCTATGGCGGGGGCGATCGCGCGCGCGGGCGCCTCGAGATCATTGCGCGAGGCCGCGGCCGCCTCGATCAAGTCACCCGGCGCGATCGGTCCGCGATCGGTCCCGTCCCAACGCGCGAACACTTCCGCCGTCGCCACCGGCACGCCGGGATTGACCAGCAACACCGGCGTTCCGGAAGCGGCCGCGATCTCGGTCAGCCGTTCGCCGCGGCCGGTGCCGAGTGCGTTTCTACCGAACAGGCAGGCAGGAACGTCCGAACCGAGCGCGTCAGCAAGTGCGAACAGTCGCGGATCATCGCCTTCGATCCCGGCCAGATCGGCGCAGATCGCCAGCATCGCCGCTGCATCCGCCGACCCGCCGCCGATCCCGGAAGCGACCGGCAAGCGCTTGTCGAGCGTGATGTCGAGCGGCGGCAACGGCGCGATCCGGTCGCGAAACGCCCGTTCAGCGCGCAGTACCAGATTGTCCGGCTCGGCATCCAGTCCGGCAGCAAAAGCACCGGTCACGGCGAAGCGTCCCGCCCCGGGCGCGACGCGCAGCACGTCGCCATGCTCGACGAACGCGAACAGCGTCTCGATCGCATGATAGCCGTCGCTGCGTCGCGCCCGGACATGCAGCGCCAGGTTCAGCTTGGCACGCGCGATGCGCTCAATCATCGCTGTGCGGACGCCGCCACCAGCCCGCCGGCAATCTTGTCGGCGATGCGGTCTGCGGCTTCGCCCTCGGCGTAGACCGCGGCGGCGCGCCATGCATAGCGTGCCTCGTAGCGGCGGCCGATGCGCCAATAGACGTCGCCGAGATGCTCGTTGATCGTCGTGCTGCCGGGATCGTCGCGCGCCGCCCGCTCGATCAGCGGCACCGCGCGCGCGGCGTCGCCGCTGCGATAATAGGCCCAGCCGAGCGAGTCGGCGATGGAGGGATCGCCGGGCACCAGCGCGCTTGCCTTTTCGAGCATCGCCACGGCCTGCGACAACTGCTCGCCGCGCTCGGCCTGCGCATAGCCCAGATAGTTGAGCGCGACCGGCTGTTCGGGCGCCAGTTCGACGGCGCGGCGAAGATGCGGAAGTGCCTCGTCCCAGCGTCCGGCCTGTTCGAGCGCGCCGCCGAGCTGGATCTGGACGATCCAGTCGTCCTCGCCGCCGCGTGCAGCTGCCAGTCGATAGGCGTCGGCAGCAGCGTCGTAGCGTCCTTCGCCGACCAGTAAATCACCTAGATTCTGCGCGTCCGCGGCTGTGGCGGTCGGGGAATCCGCCACTCGCGTCGCCGCGGCGAGCGCTTGGGCGGCATCGCCGCCGCGCGTCAGTACCGTGACCCGCAGCGCGCGTACCTGCGATGCGAACGGGCTGTCGGGTGCGATCGCGTCGAGCGTCGCCAGGGCGCGCGTGTCGGCGCCGTCGCGTGACAGTGCGTCGGCGAGCAGCAGCTTCGCGCGATCGCTACCGGGTTCGAGCAACAGCGCGGCGCGCGCCAGCAGGATCGACAGCTGCGCCGTCTCTTCGCGATTGAGGTCGGCGCCCAGCCGCATGAACAGCCGCGCGGCGCCAAAGGCCGGGCTCGGCCTGACGCCGCGTCCCAGCGCTTTGCGCTGCGCAGCGATTGCCGGATCGCTGCCGCCGAGCAGCGCCTGCGCCAACCGTTTCTCACGCCTGCCCGCCAGCAGCTGCGCCGCGTTGACGCGCAGGTCGAAACTCGCCTCGTCGCTGCCGAGCAACGCCTGCAGCGCCTCGACACCCTGCTGCGTGTTGCCGGTGGCGATCAGCAGCAGCGCGCGGTTCTCCGCGGCATAGCGCCGCGTCAGCGCATTGGGCTCGGCGGCATCCAGCACCGCGAACGGATCGCCCCCGCGCATGCCCAGCGCCAGCCAGGCGCGCAGCACCGGGCCGATGAAATCCAGCGGGCCTTCGCCCAGCCGATCGGTCGCGGCGATCGCAGCGGCCGTGTCGCGGGCGACCAGCGCATCGGCAAAGCGCAGCAACGCGCTGTCGGGCGGCGCTACGTCGGATTTCTCGAGTACGGACAGCGCGCGCCGCGCCAGCGCGAGATCGCCCGCGGCGATCCCTTCGCGAAACGCCCGGATCGCGATCAGCGGATTGGCCGGGTCCGCGGCGAGCGCGGTGGCATAGCCTGCCGCCGCGACCTCGACCGCGCCCGCCTCGGCGGCGGCGCGCGCGCGCACATATGCTGAGAGATTGCCGTCGGCGTGCGCCGGGGCGGCGAACGCGGCCGCGGCAACGGCGATCAACAGGGGCCTACATATTGGGATAGTTCGGTCCTCCACCGCCTTCGGGCACTACCCAGTTGATGTTCTGGGTCGGGTCCTTGATGTCGCAGGTCTTGCAGTGCACGCAATTCTGCGCGTTGATGACGAATTGCGGGTCGCCGGTATCCTCGCCAACCACTTCGTAGACGCCGGCCGGACAGTAACGCTGCGCTGGCTCGTCATAGAGCGGCAGATTATGCGCGATCGGCACGTCGGGGTCCTTGAGCGTCAGGTGGACCGGCTGATCCTCCTCGTGATTGGTGTTCGACACGAATACCGACGACAGCCGATCGAAGGTCAGCACGCCGTCGGGCTTGGGATAGGCGATCGGCTGGACCAGATCCTTGCGCCACAGACTCTCGTGATCGGGATGGTGATGCATGGTGAAGGGCATCTTGATACCCCAATGCTCCATCCACATCGCCGCGCCCGACAGGCCCGATCCGATCAGCTCGCCATATTTCTTGACCATCGGCACGACGTTGCGGACCTTGCTCAATTCCTCGCGCACCCAGCTTTTGTCGTAAGCGGCGGAATAGGCGGTGAGTTCATCGCCGCGGCGGTCGGCCGCGACTGCCTCGAACGCCGCCTCGGCGGCCATCATCCCCGACTTCATCGCGGTATGCGTGCCCTTGATCCGCGGCACGTTGAGGAAGCCGGCCGAACAGCCGATCAGCGCGCCACCGGGAAAGGTCAGCTTGGGCACCGACTGCAGCCCACCATCGTTGATCGCGCGCGCGCCGTACGACACGCGCTTGCCGCCCTTGAGGATCGCGGCGATCGCCGGGTGCGTCTTCCAGCGCTGCATCTCGTGGAACGGCGAGACATAGGGATTGGAATAGTTGAGCCAGGTGACGAACCCCAACGCCACCTGCCCATTGGCCTGATGATAGAGGAAACCGCCGCCGTTCGATCCCTTGGTCTCGCTGAGCGGCCAGCCCTGGGTATGGATGACCCGACCGGGGACGTGCTGCGCCGGATCCACGTCCCATAGTTCCTTGACGCCAAGGCCGTAGACCTGCGGATCGCAATCGGCGCGCAGGTCGAAGATGCGCATCAGTTCCTTAGAAAGATGCCCGCGAACCCCCTCGGCCAGGAAGGTGTAGCGCGCATGCAGCTCGAGCCCGGGCTGCCAGTCGGGCTTGCGCGTGCCGTCTTTGGCCACGCCCATGTCGCCGGTGGCGACGCCCTTGACCGATCCGTCGTCGTTGAACAGGATTTCCGCCGCGGCGAAACCGGGGAAGATCTCCACCCCCAGTCCCTCAGCCTGTTCGGCGAGCCAGCGGCACAGATTGCCTAGCGACCCTGTATAGCAGCCGTCATTGTGCATGAACGGCGGCAGCGCGAATTCGGGAATCGCCGACTTGCCGGTCTTGCTCAGCGTCCAGTGATGGTTTTCGGTGACGGGCGTCTGTGCGAGCGGACAGCCCTGCTCGCGCCAATCCGGAAGCAATTCGTCGAGCGACTTGGGATCGATCACCGCACCCGACAGGATGTGCGCGCCGACTTCGGAGCCTTTTTCGAGGATACATACCGACAGGTCGGACCCGGCATCCGCGGCGAGTTGCTTCAGCCGAATCGCCGCCGACAGGCCCGCCGGCCCGGCGCCGACGATCACCACGTCATAGGGCATCGATTCGCGTTCGCTCATTCCCGTCTCCGTATCCGGTCGCTTTACCCGGCACCGTCGCAGCGCCGCCACGCCTCGTCGGTTCGTGCGTGCAGGATGATTGACCGCGCCGTCAACCCGGTGCCCAAGCTGGATGCATGGGGGTTCATCAGCATATCGACCGACGCGCGCAGATCGCCTCGACGCTGTTGTGGTGGCACGACGCCGGGATCGATGCGCTGGTCGACGACGATCCGCGCGACTGGCTCGCGCCTGCCGTAGCGTCGCCGCCGGCCCAGGACGCAGCGGCGGTTCCTGTTGCCCCCTCCCTGCCCGGCACGGTGGAAGACTTTCTTGCCTGGCGCAGGAGCGGCGATGCGATCGAGCGCCGCTGGGGCGCTGCGCCGATCGCTCCGGAGGGCGATCCCGCCGCCGCCATTCATATCGTCGTCGATTCGCCCGGCGATGGCGAGGCGTATCTGGGTGGTGATGCCGGACGGCTGTTCGATCGCATGCTCGCGGCAATCGGGCTCGACCGCGGCACGGTGTGCATCTCCGGCGTTGCCTGGGCACCGGTGACCGCAGGGCGGCTGTCGGCGGACGACGAACAGGCGTTGGCGGCGCTCACGTTGCACTTCCTCGGCCTGGCGCGGCCGAAGCGGGTGTTGCTGTTCGGACAGTCGACGAGCCGTGCGCTGCTCGGGACGGACGGCGCTCGCCGCCGCGGGCTTTTACATGCCATTAACCATCGCGGCGCAGAACTAAAGTTGGTCGCGAGCTGGCATCCGCGCTTCCTGCTCGAGCGACCGGTGGCGAAGGCCGACGCCTGGCACGACCTGCAATTGCTGATCGGGGGAATGAATTCGTGAGTATCCGCGTAATCCTGGCGGCGGCATCTCTGGCTTTGCCCTTCGCGATCCCCGCGCACGCCGCCGATGGCCGCGAACCCAGCGCAGCGGCCGCGCCGGCACATGGCGTGCCCGCGCTGCTCGACGCCGCACAGCGCGCGGGATATCGTTCGGTGTTCGCCAATATCCGTTCGGGCAACTGGACCGACGCGCAGCTCCAGCTCGACGCGATGCAGCACGGACCGCTGCACAGCATCGCCCGCGCCGAACTCTACACCGCCAAGGGATCGCCGCGGATCGAATTGCAGCCGCTGCAGGCCCTGCTGGCCGAAGCGCCCGAATTGCCGCAGGCGCCCGATATCGCGCGGCTTGCAAAGGTGCGCGGCGCCGAAATGCTGCCGCCGCTTCCGGCACAACAGCGACTGATCTGGCAGAATGGCGCCCCGAACCGCCTTCATGTTGAAGCCGCGCGGACCGACGCAGCCGCCGCGCGGCTGGCCGGCGACATGGCTTCGCATATCAAGGACGACAACGGCCCTGCCGCAGAGACGCTGGTCGAAAGCCGCGCGCGCGAGCTGAGCCCCGAAGCGCTGACCGCGTGGCGCCACCGCGTCGCGTGGATCTATTATCTGATGGGCGACGACAGTTCGGCCCGCCGTGTCGCGGCCAAGGCGCAGACCGGCAGCGGCGATTTCGTCGCGCAGGCCGATTGGGTGCAGGGGCTCGCGGCATGGCGCCAGCAGGACTGTGCAGCTGCGCAGATCGCGTTCCAGCGCGTCTCGGAACGCGCTGCCGACATCGACCTGCGCGCCGCGGCACTCTACTGGGCGTCGCGCGCGGACATCGCCTGCGCCCGGCCCGACCTCGTCCAGGCGCGGTTGCAGCGTGCCAGCCAATATGGCGAGACGTTCTACGGCATGCTCGCGCGGCAGGCGCTGGGACTAAAGCCCGCCCCTGTCACAGGCGCCGGATCGGACGTCGTCGACGATTGGCGCCTGCTCGAAAAGCGGCCGAACGTCCGCGTCGCCGCTGCGCTGGCGGAGATCGACGAGGACAGTCTTGCGGCAATCGTCCTTCGCCATCAGGCGCGGATCGGCGACGCCGGCGAATATGCCGCGCTGACCCGCCTCGCGGGACGGCTCGACCTGCCGCAGACGCAATTGTGGTTGTCGCACTACAGCCCGCGCGGCGCCCGCAGCGAGATGGCGACCCGATATCCCGCACCCAACTGGACGCCCGACGGCGGCTGGCGAGTCGACAAGGCGCTAGTCTATGCCCACGCGCTCCAGGAGTCGAAGTTCGACTCCGACGTCGTCAGCCCGGCGGGCGCCTACGGCTTGATGCAGATCATGCCGGCCGCGGCGGTCGATATTGGCCGCGCCAAGGGGCGGACGATCGCGCGCGCCGATCTGTCGCGGCCATCGACCAATATCGAGGTCGGGCAAAGCTATCTTGAGCAATTGCGCGACCTGTCGGCGACAGGCGGCCTGCTGCCCAAGGTGATCGCGGCGTATAATGCCGGTCCTTCGCCGGTCGAGGCGTGGAACGTGGCGACACGCGATGGCGGCGACCCGCTGCTCTACATCGAATCAATTCCCTATTGGGAAACGCGCGGATACGTGATGACCGTACTGCGCAACTATTGGATGTACGAGGCCAAGGACGCCAAGGAATCGGCCAGCCGCAAGGCGCTGGCGCAAGGGATGTGGCCGCGCTTTCCGGGGATGAAGGGCGACACGGCGATCAAGCTCGGCAGCCGCGGCCGAGCCCGGACGACGCGTGCCAATTGACGAAGCCATCGCGTTCCGGCCGGTCCGGATCGCGGTGCTGACGATTTCCGACACCCGCGGCCCTTCGGAGGATCGGTCGGGCGATATCCTCGTCGAACGGTTGCTCGGCGCTGGCCACGCGCTGGCGGAACGCGCGATCGTCCGGGACGATGTCGAGACGATCGTGTCGCGGCTGCATGCCTGGATCGACGACGCCGCGATCGAGGTGATCGTGACTACCGGCGGCACCGGGGTCACCGGCCGCGACGTCACCCCGGAAGCGATCGAGCGCGTCGCCGACAAGATGATCCCGGGCTTTGGCGAACTGTTTCGCTGGCAAAGCTACCGGACGATCGGCACCTCGACGATCCAGTCGCGCGCCTGCGCCTGCGTGACGCGCGGCACCTATATCTTCGCCCTGCCCGGATCGACCGGTGCGGTGAAGGATGGCTGGGACGGGATCCTCTCCGACCAGCTCGATATCCGGCACAAGCCCTGCAACTTCGTCGAGCTCATGCCGCGGCTGGGCGAAGGCTAGGCGTCAGCCTGCCACCATCGCCGCCAGTTCATGTCCGTGCGGATCGCGGAAATGGAAGCGCCGCCCGCCGGGAAAGGCGAAGATCGGCAGCGTGACCGCACCGCCCGCCGCCTCGACCGCGGCCTGGGTGGCCTCGAGATCAGCGACCTCGATCACGGGCAGCAAATGCGCCGTCCACTCCGCCGGGTCGCCGCTCAGCCCGACATCGACATCGCCGGTCGTCGTCGCGGCATAGTCGGGGCCATAATCGGTGAAGCTCCAACCGAAGGCGCGCTCATAAAAGGCCTTCTGCGCCGCGACATCGCGCACCGGCAGTTCGACATAGTTCAATCGCGCCACGGCATCCTCCGTCAATGTTCTTGCTGTGTTCTAGTCGATCCGCTACGCTTGGGCAATGTCGAAAACTCGGGCGATGCGCGGCGCGACGGTCAATCGCGAAAGCACGCGGTTCGGCCTTGCAGTGCGCGAGGCGGATGGCGATTGGCTCGACGCCCAGGGCGCGATCGATGGCGATGCGGCGCCGCTGCGGACGACCGTCACCGTCGAGACGCCGCGAACCATCCTTGCCCGCAACACGTCACCGGACATCCCGTTCGACCGCTCGATCAACCCGTATCGCGGGTGCGAACATGGCTGCGTCTATTGCTTCGCGCGGCCGACACACGCCTTTCACGATCTTTCGCCGGGGCTCGATTTCGAAAGCCGGCTATTCGCCAAGCCGACCGCGCCCGCGCTGCTGCGCGCCGAACTCTCCAAGCGCGGCTATGTCTGCCAGCCGATCGCATTCGGCACCAACACCGATCCGTACCAGCCGATCGAGCGCGACTGGGCGATAACGCGCGGGTGCCTCGAAGTGCTGGCAGAGGTCGATCATCCGGTCACCATCACCACCAAATCCGACAGGGTGCTGCGCGACATCGACCTGCTGGCGCCGATGGCCGCGAAGGGGCTTGCCGCCGTCATGGTGTCGGTTACCTCGCTCGACCCGAGGATCGCGATGACGCTCGAACCGCGCGCTCCGCACCCCGAACGGCGGCTGAAGGCGGTCGCGGCGCTGGCGGCGGCAGGTATTCCGACCTTCGTATCGATCTCTCCGGTCATCCCGGCAATCACCGATCACGAGGTCGAGCATATCCTCGAACGCGCCGCCGAGGCGGGTGCGCGGGCGGCGTTCTTCATCCCGGTACGCTTGCCGCATGAAGTCGCCCCGCTGTTCCGCGCGTGGCTCGACACGCATTTCCCGGATCGCGCCGGCAAGGTTATGGCGACGATCCAGAGCCTGCGCGGCGGGCGCGACAACGACCCCAATTTCGGCACGCGCATGCAAGGGCAAGGTCCGTGGGCCGAACTGCTGCGCACCCGCTTTCGCATCGCCTGCCGCAAATACGGGCTGGACGGGGAGCGGCTGACGCTGCGCACGGATCTGTTTCGCGCGCCAACTGGAGCGCAGGGGGAATTGTTTTAAGGCAAACGGTGCTATGCCACCTGTTGCCAGCGCCCGCCTTCGTCTTGCTTCCAATAGCGCCGATCGACCCCCTCGCGGTCGGCGAGCGATTTCCATGCCGCGCGCGCAGCGGCAATCGAATCTTCCCCGAAAAAGTGGAACACTCGCGCGAAGCTAAGTGCTTCTTCCCGCCAGACGCCATCGACGATCGCGATGTTGGTCGCAGCATTGGCGGCAGCCGGATTACCGGAAATCAGCACCGGCTGTTCGGCGTCGCGCTCACCCCCTGCCTCGCCATGCGGCAGA
Organism: Sphingomonas japonica; assembly: GCF_006346325.1. Taxonomy (NCBI): domain Bacteria; kingdom Pseudomonadati; phylum Pseudomonadota; class Alphaproteobacteria; order Sphingomonadales; family Sphingomonadaceae; genus Sphingomonas; species Sphingomonas japonica. The sequence continues at coordinate 1,111,932 of NZ_VDYR01000001.1, forward strand.
AAGCTGGCGGCGGAATAGCTCCACAGCAGCTTGTCGAGGGCCGAGCGCTGCGCCTGGTCCCCGGCCACGATCAGCAGCCGCTCGCCCGAGCCCAGCACCTTCTCGGCGATCACCGGCAGTACCCGGTCGAGCGGCTGCGCTGTGAGGTGATAGAAATCGGCTTTCATCGAATGGTGCTCCGCGAGCGGAAAAACCGCTGGGTCTATTTTAGATTGGCCGGGCTTGTTAGGCCAACGCCATGTTCAGTTCCGACCCCCTACTCGATACGTTGCTACGTGGGACTCTCCTGCCCCTGACGGCGCTTGTGGCGATACTGCTGCTTGTTCGCTGGCTCGGCCTGCGAACCCTGTCGAAGATGACCGCGATCGATTTCGTCGTAACGCTTGCCACCGGATCGTTGCTGGCGACGGCCGCAATGGCCGAACGCTGGAGCAGCTTCGCGCAGGCGCTGCTCGCCCTCGTCGCGATCAATCTGATCCAGTTCTGCTATGCACGCGCGCGGCGTTTCGCATCCGTCCGGAAACTGGCGGAAAATGAGCCGCTATTGCTGGTGCGAGGCGGCAAGTTCGTTGATGCCGCACTTGGCGGCGCCCGCATCACCCGTGAAGATATATACGCCAAACTACGCGAAGCAGACGTCCGTGACCTCTCGGTCGTGGCCGCGGTCGTGCTCGAGACTACCGGTGACCTGTCCGTATTGACGAACGCCGACTGCAACGCGAGCGACCTTCTGCACGACGTACGGCGAGGCTGATCCCAGCCCGTCACCTTTCGAAATGCGCCCGCACGAATTGGTCGAGCAAGCGCACGCCGTACCCTGTCGCGCCCTTGTCCCACGTCGTTCCGGGCTTGTCCGCCCAGACCATTCCGGCGATGTCGAGATGCGCCCAGCGTACGTCGGGCTCGACGAAGCGCTGGATGAACTGCGCGGCGGTGATCGATCCCGCCCCGCGCGGGCCGACATTCTTCATGTCGGCGATCGGCGAATCGATCAGCTTGTCGTAGGCATCGGTCAGCGGGAAGCGCCACAGCGGATCGCCCGCCGCCTTGCCCGCTGCCAGGAGTTGCTCGGCCAGCGAATCGTCGTTTGCGAACAATCCGCCATGCTCGCTGCCCAGCGCGATGATCATCGCCCCGGTCAGCGTGGCGAGATCGACGATCGTCGTCGGGCGGTAGGTGCGCTGGACCCAGGTCAGCGCGTCGCACAATACCAGCCGCCCCTCGGCATCGGTGTTGATGACCTCGACCGTCTGCCCGGACATCGACGTCACGACGTCGCCGGGGCGCTGGGCGTTGCCGTCGGGCATGTTCTCGACGAGCCCGCATACGCCGACGACGTTGACCTTGGCCTTGCGGAGCGCGAGCGCCTTCATCGTGCCCGCGACGGCGCCCGCACCGCCCATGTCCCACTTCATGTCCTCCATGCCCGCGGCCGGCTTGATCGAGATGCCGCCGGTGTCGAAGGTCACGCCCTTGCCGACCAGCGCCAGGTCGGGATTGCCGTCCTTGCCGGTGCCGTTCCAGTGCATCGCCAGCAGCCGCGCCTCGCGCCGCGACCCCTGACTGACGCCGAGCAGCGCGCCCATGCCGAGTTCGGCCATCGCGGCTTCGTCGAGCACGGTGAAATCGACACCGAGCGCGCGCAATTCGTCGCAGCGTTCGACGAAGCTCTCGGGAAACAGGATGTTCGCCGGTTCCGCGACGAGCGTCCGGGTGAACGCGATTCCCGCCGTGACATGCGCCTGGTCGTCGTTCCATGCCGCCGCGGCGTCGTCCGACGCGCCGACGATCACCAGCGTCTCCAGCGTCGGCTTCAGGCGTTCGGGCAGCTTGGTGCGATAGACGTCGTGCCGCCATCCGCGCTGACTGGTCGCCGCGGCCAGTCTCGCGACGCCGTCCGGCGCGGCATCGGCGGGCAGTTCGACCGCGATCTTCGCAATCCCGGCGGTCAGGTAGCGCGCCGCAAGCGCGCCGCCCGCCTTGGCATAATCGCCGGCATCACCGGTCCCCAGCCCGAGCAGCAGAACACGGCCGACACCGCCGTCGCGTGGCACGAACACTTCGGCGATCGTCCCCGCCTCGCCGTCGAAGCGCGCTGCCTTGGCCGCGCCGCGCACCAGATCGGCGACGCCCGGATCGAGCGCCGCGCTATCCAGCGCGTCCTTTTCCACGGCATAGGCGATCGTATCGATATCGGCGGGACGGCTGGCGGCGAACTGGACCTGCATGCGAAAGGCACCTCGGTATCTGGGGAAAGAATGGTATGTCCGCCATCTAGGGACTCGATCCCGCGCTGGCAAAGGAAGACGCGCGTTGCGGGATGGCCGCTGCGGTGCGATAGGGCTGGTGAAGGGGGCCGCGGTCGGCCCTGACGGAGATCGACCGAAGGTGAGCCGCCCGGCCCTGTTGTGTACCGCCGCGCTGTCGCTGACGCTGCTGGCCTGTGGAGCTGCGCGCGGGCAGGACCTGCAGGACCGCGCCGCCGCACCGCCGCTTCCCGACCAGACCGAAGCCGCGCCGCGCAGCGACGACGAGATCGATTTTTCCGCCGCCACGCTGGAATATGACAGCGAAGCGGAGATCGTCACCGCCAGCGGCGACGTCCGCCTGTTCCGGCAGGGCGAGCGGTTGCGCGCCGATCAGGTGGTGTGGAACCGTCAGACCGGCCAGGTGGTCGCCACCGGCGACATCGCCGTCACCAATCCCCAGGGCGACGTGGCCTATGGCGACCGTATCGAACTGACCGACACGCTGCGCGACGGCCTGGTCGAGAACATGCTGGTCGTGCTTGATCAGGGCGGACGACTGGCCGCACGCCGCGGCGAGCGCTCGGAAGGCGGCGTCATCACCGTCACCGACGCCGCCTACACGCCCTGCGCGGTGCGCAATTCACAGGGCTGCCCCAAGGAGCCGTCGTTCAAGCTGACCGCGGTGCGCGTCGTCTATGATCCGCAGCGCGAACGCATTCGCTATTCGGGCGCACAGCTCAGCCTGTTCGGGCTGCCGGGCATCCCGCTGCCGTCCTTCTCGCACCCGATCGGCGGCGCGGCGGCGCAGGGGGTGCTCACCCCCGATATCCGCATCGACCGGGTCAACGGGCTCGCCATAGCGGTGCCCTATCATTTCGATCTCGCGCCCAACCGCGACCTGACGATCACGCCGCGCGTCTATACCAATGCGCTGCCGATGCTGTCGGCCGAATATCGCCAGCTCACCGACAAGGGCGCGTTTCGCGTGCTCGGCTACGGCACCTATAGCCGCCGCAGCGACGATCTGCTCGTCTCGGCGACGCCCGACACCAGCGAGCAGGCATTTCGCGGCTATTTCGACGCGATCGGCCGCTATCAGTTCTCGCCGCAATGGTCGGCGAGCGCATCGATCCGGCTGGCGAGCGACCAGACCTTCCTGCGCCGCTACGACCTGTCGCGCGACGACCGCCTGCGCAACAATGTCAAGGTCGAGCGGATCGACTCCGACAGCTATTTCGCGATCAACGGCTGGGCGGTGCAGACGCTGCGCGTCGGCGACAACCAGGCGATGCAGCCGATCGCCTTTCCCGAACTCGATTATCGCACGCGATTTTCCGATGGGCTGGTCGGCGGCAAGGTGACGCTTCAGGTCAACACGCTGGCGATCGGCCGGGACGAAGGCCAGGATACGCAGCGCGCCTTCGCCTCGGCGCAATGGGACATCCGCCGCGTCACCGATTGGGGCCAGGAGGTCACGCTGACCGGCTATGCCCGCGGCGACCTCTACAACAGCGTCGATACGCTGCTGACCAGCGTCGAGTCCTATCGCGGCGACGAAGGCTTCAATGCGCGTGCGATCGGCGCGGTCGCACTCGACGTCAAATGGCCGCTGGTTGGCGAGTTCCTGGGCGGCACCCAGCGCATCACGCCGCGGGTGCAGGTCGTCGCGTCGCCCAGGATCGACAATCTCGGCGTCCCCAACGAAGACGCACGCGCAGTCGATCTCGAAGATTCCAACCTGTTCGCGCTCAACCGTTTCCCCGGATATGACCGGTTCGAGGATTCGACGCGCTTTACCTATGGCGTCGACTATGCGCTCGACCTGCCCGGTATCGCGATCAGCGCCAATGTCGGGCAAAGCTATCGCCTGACCGACCGCCAGACGCTGCTTCCCGACGGCACCGGGCTCGACGACCAGTTTTCCGATTTCGTCGGCCGCACCGACATACGATTCCGCGACTTCGTCAGCGTGATCCATCGTTACCGGCTCGACAAGGACGGCTTCGCCATCCGCCGCAACGAGGTCGATGCGACGATCGGCACGCGGCGCACGTATATTCTGGCCGGCTATCTCCGCCTCAACCGCGACATCACCGCCGCGCTCGAGGATCTGCGCGATCGCGAGGAGGCACGGGTGGGCGCGCGGGTGCAGTTCGCGCGGTTCTGGTCGGCATTCGGATCTGCGACGGTCGACCTCACCAACCGCGACGAGGATCCGCTGTCGATCGCCGACGGTTTCGACCCGGTTCGCCACCGCCTGGGTGTCGCCTATGAGGACGATTGCCTGCGGCTTGGCGTCACCTGGAAGCGCGATTATGTCGACACGGGCGACGCGCGCCGCGGCAACAGCTATCTGCTGACGCTGGCATTCACCAACCTTGGACGCTAAACGCGCATTCAGGCCCGGTGCGCTAAGCGCGCATTCAGGTTCGAAGATACACAAGTTGGGCGCCGCGTGGACGGCGTGTGATGGGGTTTCGATTTGAAGAAGATGGTTCGCAAGACTGCGGCTGCGCTGACCGCGATCGCCGGTGCGATCGCGATGGCCGGTGCCACCGCGCAGACGGTGCAAGACACCCAGACGCCTTCGAACGGGCTCAACATTCCCGATGGCGTGACGGTTTTCGGCACCAATCCGGACATCCGCAAGCCGACCGCGGTGGTCAACGACACCGTGATCACCGGGACCGACGTCGATCAGCGCGTCCAGCTCATTCTCGGCCTGCGCGACCTCAAGGTCAGCGAAGAGGAAAAGGCGCAGCTACGGCTTCAGGTGCTGCGCGCGATCATCGACGAGACGCTGCAGATCCAGGAAGCCGCGGTCAACGAGATCACGATCACCAAGGCCGAGATCGACCAGGGCTTCAATCGCGTCGCCAGCAATTTTCAGCGCACTCCCGAGCAGCTCAAGACATATCTCGATGAAGTCGGCGCGTCCGAGCGCACGCTCCGCCGCCAGATCGAGGGCGAACTGGCGTGGCGGCGGCTGCTCAGCCGCCAGGTGACGCCGTTCATCAACGTCGGCGAGGAAGAGGTGCAGGCGGTGCTCGCCCGGCTCGAAGCGGCCAAGGGCACCGACGAATACCACCTCAAGGAAATCTACATCTCGGCGACGCCCGACCGGGCGGCCGAAGTAACCGCGGCGATGCAGAAGATGCTCGAGCAGCTGCGCGGCGGCGCGCCGTTCGAATATCTTGCCAGCACCTACTCGGAGGCATCGACCAAGGCGGTCGGCGGCGACCTCGACTGGGTGCGGTTGCCGATGCTGCCCGCACCGTTGCAACAGGCGGCGCAGGAGATGAACGTCGGCCAGATCGCCGGGCCGATCGAGGTGCCGGGCGGATATTCGATGCTGTACCTCGTCGACAAGCGGCAGGTGCTGACCGCCGATCCGCGCGACGCGCGGCTGTCACTGCGCCAGATCTCGCTCGGCTTTCCCGATGGCACGACGCAGGAGCAGGCTTCGGCACGTGCGGCTGCCTTCGCCAAGGCGACGCAGGCGATCCGCGGCTGCGGCGAAGTCACCAAGGCAGCGGCCGAGCTCAATGCCGAGGTCGTCGACAACGATTCGATCCGCATCCGCGAATTGCCGCCGCAGCTTCAGGAAATCGTCCTCAAGCTGCAGATCGGCCAGGCGACGCCGCCCTTCGGATCGGCTGCCGACGGCATCCGCTCGCTGGTGCTGTGCGGACGTGACGAAGCGACCGGCGGGGGGCTGCCCAGCGCGCAGCAGATCCAGTCGGGGCTGGAGGAACAGCGCGTCAACCTGCGCGCACAGCGGATGCTGCGCGACCTGCGCCGCGACGCCGTGGTCGAATATCGGTGATACAGCCGCTCGCCGTCGCGATGGGCGACCCGGCGGGGATTGGGCCTGAGATCATTGCCAAGGCATGGGCCGCGCGAACGCACGAAGCGCTGCCGCCCTTCTTCGCGGTCGGCGATGTCCGGGCATTCGCGCGCGTGTGGGACGGACCTACCGCCGCGATCGATGACCCTTCGCAGGCGGCAGCGCGGTTCGACGATGCGCTGCCGATCCTGACCGTCGCCGATGCCGGTGCCATCGAACCCGGTGCGCCCGACCTGAGCGGGGCGCATTGCGCGCTGCAGGCACTCGAACTGGCGGTGGGACTGACCCGATCGGGTGCGGCTGGCGCGCTGGTCACCGGCCCGGTCGCCAAGGCGCAGCTCTACGCGATCGGCTTCACCCACCCGGGCCAGACCGAATTCGTCGCCGAACGCTGCGGCGTGTCGGCAGACTCGGCGGTGATGATGCTCGCCGGGCCGACGCTGCGCGTGGTGCCGGTGACGACGCATATCGCGCTGACCGACGTCCCTGCCACGCTGTCGATCGATCTGATCGCGGCCAAGGCGCGGACGACGCTCCGCGGACTGACCAAGAATTTCGGGATCGCCGCGCCTCGGCTCGCGGTGTCCGGGCTCAACCCGCACGCCGGCGAAGCCGGATCGATCGGGCTCGAGGAGCTGGCGATCATCGCGCCAGCGGTAGCGATGCTCCAGGCCGAAGGGCTCGACGTGGTCGGGCCGCTTGCCGCCGATACGATGTTCCATCCCCGCGCACGCGCGCAGTTCGATGCCGCCTTGTGCATGTATCACGACCAGGCACTGGTCCCGATCAAGACGCTGCATTTCGACGAAGGCGTCAATATCACGCTCGGACTGCCGATCGTGCGCACCTCCCCCGATCACGGCACCGCATTCGGAATTGCCGGACAGGGAGTGGCCGAGCCCGGCGCGATGATCGCGGCGATTCGCATGGCGTCCGAGGCGATCGGCCATCGCGCCGTCTATTCCGCGTGCTCCTGAACGTCGCGCTGCCTCCGCTGCGCGATGTCGTCGCGCGCCACGGGCTGGCGGCGAGCAAGGCGCTCGGGCAGAATTTCCTGTTCGATCAGCAGCTATTGGCGCGTATCGCGGCGGTGCCAGGTGATCTGAACGGCGCCGAGGTGCTGGAGATAGGGCCGGGCCCCGGCGGCCTCACGCGCGCGCTGCTGGCGGCGGGTGCGCGCGTGGTTGCGATCGAACGCGACCGGCGCTGCATTCCCGCGCTCTTCGAGCTGGCCGAAGCCTATCCCGGGAAGCTCGACGTGATCGAGGGCGACGCGATGCAGGTCGATGCGCGCAAGCTGTTCACCGGCAAGCCGCACATCGTCGCCAATCTCCCCTACAATGTCGGCACCGCGCTGCTGGTCGGATGGCTGTCGGCGGACTGGGAACCGTGGTGGGCGAGCATGACGCTGATGTTCCAGCGCGAGGTCGCCGACCGCATCGTCGCGGCTCCGGGGAGCGACGCCTATGGGCGGCTCGCGGTGCTGGCGCAGTGGCGGTCGGTCCCGCGCATCGCGATGACCGTGCACCGCTCCGCCTTCACCCCGCCGCCCAAGGTGATGTCGGCGGTGGTCCACGTCGTTGCCGCTCCTGCTCCCAAGGGCGTCGCGCTGGGCAAGCTGGAGACGATCACCGCTGCCGCATTCGGGCAGCGGCGCAAGATGCTGCGGCAGAGCCTCAAGGGGGTTCCGGGCGCGCTGGCGGTACTCGAAACGCTGGGCATCGATGCGTCGCGGCGGGCCGAAACGGTTACGATCGAAGAATATATCGCGATCGCGCGGGCCTTGAGTTAGGTCCCGGCCAGAGCCAAGCCTAGTTCTCGCCCGTCGCCTCCGCGGTGGCCGCGGGCGCCTTTTGCGCGGTTGCCGTGACCGGCGGTCCCTTGGCGATCACCCCGGCGAGTTGCGTCGCATCGGCGCAATCGCCGCCGCAGATCGTGCGGATCTTGGTGAGGTTCTCGTTCGCCTTCGCCACGGCTCCCTTCGACACCAGCGCCGCACCCTGTCCGCGCAGCACCGCAACGTCGTTGGGCTCGATCACCAGAGCCTCGCGGTACAGCCGGATCGCCTTGCCCGGCAGGTCGCGCGCGCGGGCAACTTCGGCCAGCTCGACGAACGCCTGGCGATTGCGCGGATCGACGACCAGCGCGGATTCGAGCGCATCGGTTGCGGCATCCAGCTTGCCCGCCGCCTTAGCCGCCTTGCCCTGTTCGAGCAGCGCCAACGAGCGTGCATCGATCTGGTCGTCGGCGCGCTGGCCGTTGACCGACGTGGCGATGCTGACCAGCGCCAGTGCGAGCGCGACCGAGACGCTAGTGAACCGCATGATACTCTCCGTAGCCAATGTTCTTTGTGAAGCTATCATGGCGCACGCATCGTCGCGACAAAAAAGCCGTCGGTCGAATGGCTCGCCGGGGTCAGCCGCATTCCCGCGCCGTGCGGACTACCCGCAATTGCCGGGCGCTCGGCCTGCCAGCCAGGATGGCGCTCGAGAAACGCCGCGGCTTGGTCGGCGCCCTCGGCATCGAGCAACGAGCACACCACGTGCACCACCATGCCGCCCGGCCTGACCAGCGAGGCGCCGAGATCGAGCAGCCGCGCCTGCGTCTCGACCAGCCGGTCGAGACGGGCGGGCGTCAGGCGCCAGCGCGCCTCGGGATTGCGCCGCCACGTGCCCGTGCCCGAACAGGGCGCGTCGATCAGCACCACGTCGGCCCTGCCCGTCAGATCGCCGAGCGCCTCGATCTCGCGACCGGGATCGAGCAGGATCGTCTCGGCGATCGCCACCCCGGCGCGGATCGCGCGCGGCGGCAAGCGCGACAGGCGCCCGCGATCGGTGTCGCACGCGACGATACGTCCCTCTCCAGCCATGTCGGCGGCGAGCGCGAGCGTCTTGCCCCCTGCCCCTGCACACAGGTCGATGACAGTCATGCCGGGACGCGCGGCGCATGCCCGTGCCACCCACTGGCTGCCGGCATCCTGCACCTCGATCGCGCCGCTGTCCCATTCGGGCAGCTTCTCGATCGCGGTGTCGGCAGGCAGCCGCAATGCATCGGCAAGCCCTTCGACCGGTTCAGCGCCTTCGATAACGATCGGCTGCGCGTCGGCCTTGATCGGATTGATGCGGATATCGAGCGGTGCCCGGTCGAGCAGCGCGGCCTGCTCGGCACCGCCGATCCCCGACTTCTCGAGTGCGTCGATCAGCCACGCCGGGGCCAGTCCAGGCACCGCGCGTCGCTCCTTCGAACCAATGACGGGCGGGCCATAGCCGCTACCGTCGAAGGTCGCGGCCAGCTCCGCATCGGCGTCGGCCAGCGCGAGCATCGCCGCGCGCCCGTCGCGCGGCGGCTCGCCGAAGCTGCGGATCGCGCGATAGACGAGGTCGCGGACGGCTCGGCGATCCTTCGACCCGGCATAACGCCGCGCCGCGAAGCCGCGCGCGATTAGCGTATCTGCCGCCGCGCCGCCGTCGCGGGCGGCGGCGACGATCTGGTCGAGCAGCTCGATCGCAGCCTGGGTGCGCGCGGCGGGGGTCAATGGCTGTTACCGGGTCGGATAATTGGGCGCTTCCCGTGTGATGGTGACGTCGTGGACATGGCTCTCGCGCAGGCCGGCACCGGTGATCCGCACGAAGCGGGCGCGCTGCTGCAACTCGGCGATCGTCCGCGATCCGGTATAGCCCATCGCCGCCTTCACCCCGCCGACCAGCTGGTGAATGACGTCGCGCGCCGGCCCCTTGTACGGCACCTGCCCCTCGATCCCCTCGGGAACCAGCTTCAACTGGTCGCTGATATCCTGCTGGAAATAGCGGTCGGCGGATCCGCGCGCCATCGCGCCGACGCTTCCCATGCCGCGATAAGATTTGTACGCACGCCCCTGATACAGAAAGGTTTCGCCTGGCGCTTCTTCGGTCCCGGCGAGCAACGACCCGATCATCACGCACGACGCGCCCGCGGCCAGTGCCTTGGCGATGTCGCCCGAGGTGCGGATGCCGCCATCGGCGATCACCGGCACACCCGACTTCGCCGCCTCGCGCGCGCTTTCCATGACCGCGGTCAGCTGCGGCACGCCGACGCCCGCGACGACGCGGGTGGTGCAGATCGATCCGGGGCCGATCCCGACCTTGATCCCGTCCGCACCCGCGTCGATCAGCGCGCGCGTCGCCTCGGCAGTGGCGACGTTGCCGGCAATCACCTGGACGTGGTTCGACAGCGCCTTGACCCGCTCGACCGCGCGGGCGACGTCTCGGTTGTGGCCGTGCGCGGTGTCGATGACGATCAGGTCGACTTCGGCCGCGACCAATTGCTCGGTGCGGTCGAAACCCTTGTCGCCCACCGTCGTCGCCGCCGCGACGCACAGCCGCCCGGCGCGGTCCTTGGTCGCATCGGGATAGGTCACCGCCTTTTCGATATCCTTGACCGTGATCAGCCCGACGCAGCGATAGGCATCGTCGACCACCAGCAATTTCTCGATCCGCCGCTGATGAAGCAGCCGCCGGGCTTCCTCCTGCGTCACGTCGGCCGACACCGTCGCCAGCTGCTCGCGCGTCATCAATTCGGACACCGGCTGCTGCGGGTTCTCGGCAAACCGCACGTCACGGTTGGTCAGGATGCCAACCAGCTTGCCCGAGGGCTCGACCACCGGGATCCCGCTGATCCTGTGCCGCGCCATCAGCGTCTGCGCTTCGGCGAGCGGCGCGTCGGGCGTGATCGTGATCGGGTTGACCACCATCCCGCTTTCGAAACGCTTGACCTGACGCACCGCCGCGACCTGATCCTCGACCGACAGATTGCGGTGCAGCACGCCGATCCCGCCCAACTGCGCCATCACGATCGCCATGTCGGCCTCGGTCACGGTGTCCATCGCCGACGACACTACCGGGATATTGAGCGACAGCCCGCGCGAGATCCGGGTGCGGGCGTCGGCCTGGCTTGGCACCACGTCCGACTCGCCTGGATAGAGCAGCACGTCGTCGAAGGTCAGGCCGAGGGGGATGTCCATGAAGCGCGCAATCCTGCCGGAAGGGAGAGTTGGCGGCTCATGTAACCGCATGGCCAGAGATGCGCTAGGCCCTGATGCGCTAGAGCCTGATACGCTACCGGCGCCCTGCCCGCGCCAGCAGCGTCCGCGCGGCATCGACGTGCATCGCCTCGATCATCCGGTCCCGAAAGCGCTCGGCACCGCCGGATGCCGCCGCGACCAGCGCCTCGGCTTCCTCGATCTCCGCTTCGCCGGGGCCAAAGGCGCGCGCGGCAATGGCGATCTGGTCGGGATGGATCAGCGTCTTGCCATCGAAGCCGAGCGAACGGCCATGCCTGCACTCCGCCTCCAGCCCTGCGGCGTCGTCCAGCGCGTTGAACACCCCGTCGATCGCCCACACGCCGTGCGCGCGCGCCGCCAGCACGATCACCTGCAGCGCGTGGCCGATTGCCTCGCGTCCGGCGCCGTTCGGGATGCGAAGCTCGGCGCGCAGGTCGTTGGTGCCGGCGATCAGTGCCATCACGCCCTGCGTCGCTGCGATCTGTGCCGCCGCCAGCACCCCGCGCGGCGTTTCGATCATCACCAGCAGCGGCTTGCCGACCGCACGCGCGATCGCGGCGACGATCGCCGGATCCTCCGCCTTCGGCAGGATCGCGTGGGTCGCCGCCGATCCGCCGATGCCTGCGACGTCGGCGGCGTGCGACGCGGAGCCGAAGACGTTCATCCGGATCGCCACCGGGCGGCCAAAGCCCGTTCGGGCCGCCGTTACCGCCGCATCGCGCGCGGCATCCTTGGCATCGGCAGCGACCGCATCCTCGAGGTCGAGAAAGATCATTTCCGCTGCCGATTCCCGCGCCTTGGCAACCGCGCGTTCACGGTTTGCGGGCAGGAACAACAAGGTGCGCGGCGGCAGGGAAGATGCTGCGGTCATGGCGCGACTATGCTAGCTAAGGCCGACATTCGCCAGAGGAGATGCCCGTGGAATTGTTCACTTTCCTGATCGCGCTGGTGGTACTGGTGATTGTCTACCTGTTCGCCAGCCTCAAGATCGTGCGGCAGGGGCATCAATATACCATCGAGCATTTCGGCCGCTTCACCGCGGTCGCGCGCCCCGGCCTCAATTTCTATCCGGCATTTTTCTATCGCGTCGGCCGCAAGGTCAACATGATGGAACAGGTCATCGACATTCCAGGCCAGGAGATCATTACCAAGGACAATGCGATGATATCGACCGACGGAGTCGTGTTCTTCCAGGTGCTCGACGCGGCCAAGGCGGCATATGAAGTCTCCGATCTTTATGTCGCGCTGCTCCAGCTGACGACGACCAACCTGCGCACGGTGATGGGGTCGATGGACCTCGACGAGACGCTGTCGAAGCGCGACGAGATCAACGCCCGGCTGCTCAACGTCGTCGATCACGCCACCACGCCGTGGGGCGTCAAGATCACCCGCGTCGAGATCAAGGACATCCGCCCGCCGGCCGACATCGTCAACGCAATGGGCCGGCAGATGAAGGCCGAGCGCGAAAAGCGCGCCAACATCCTCGATGCCGAAGGCGCACGCGCATCGGAAATCCTGCGCGCGGAGGGGCAGAAACAGGCGCGTATCCTCGAAGCCGAGGGCCGCAAGGAATCGGCGTTCCGCGATTCCGAAGCGCGCGAGCGTGCCGCGCAGGCAGAGGCCAAGGCGACCGAGCTGGTGTCGGTGGCGATCGAGCAGGGCTCGCCGCAATCGCTAAACTATTTCATCGCGCAGAAATATGTGGAGGCGGTCGGCAAGTTCGCGACCTCGCCCAATGCCAAGACCATCCTGTTTCCGGTCGAGGCGACGCAGCTGATCGGCACGCTGGGCGGGATCGGCGAACTGGCCCGCTCGGCACTGACGCCCGATGCGCCACCCCCGCCTGCCGCGCCGCCGCGCCGCGCCGGTCCGTTCGGCGCGATCGAGGACTGATCGGATGAACGACTGGTTCGCCAGTCCCGGGCTGTGGTGGCTGGCCGCGGCTGCGGCGTTCGCGCTCGTCGAATTGCTGGTCCCCGGCGTGTTCCTCGTCTTCCTTGCGCTCGCCGCGGGGATCACCGGCGTGTTCACCTTGCTGTTCCCCGATCTGCCGGTCGCCGGCCAACTCGCCAGCTTCGCGGCATGGGCGGTGGCGTCGGTGCTGATCGGCAAGCGCTGGTATGTCGACTATCCGGTGGTCAGCGCCGATCCGCTGCTCAACGATCGCGCCGCGCGGCTGGTCGGCGAGCAGGTGGTGGTGACGCAGGCGATCGAGAACGGCCGCGGGCGCGTGCGCCTGCACGACGGCGAATGGCCCGCCAGCGGGGCGGATGCACCCGTCGGTACGCGGCTAAGCGTGGTCGCGGTCACCGACGGGGTCGTCGTCGTCGAGCCGCGCCCATAACATACGCTCGCGCGGCAACGCCTCCGGCATCTCGTCGCGGATGAAGGCGAGCATCGCCTCTCGGACGTCTGCACGCAGATCGAACGTCTTGCCGGCATCGGCGCCGCTGACCAGCGCGCGCGCTTCGATCGCATCGGCGCGCATTTCGGTCACCTGTAGCCCGACGACACGGCCGTCCCAATTGGCGTTGGCCGCGACGATCTCGGTCAGCTTGGCGCGCAGGCGGGCGATGTCAGCCGCAGGGTCGAGATGGAAGAAGGCGGTGCCGAGCAATGCCGAGCTGCTGCGCGTCCAGTTCTCGAAGCTCTCCTCGAGGAACTTGCTGACGGGCACGATCAGGCGCCGGTCGTCCCACACCTGCACCACCACATAGGTCAGCCGGATTTCCTCGATCCGTCCCCATTCGCCGGCGACGATCACCACATCGTCGATGCGGATCGGTTCGGTGAACGCCATCTGGATTCCGGCGATCAGGTTCTTGAGGGCAGGCTGCGCCGCCGCGCCGATCGCCAGCCCGGCGATCCCCGCCGATGCCATCAGCGTGACGCCGACGGCGCGCACGCTGGGAATGCTCAGCAGCATCAGGCAGATGGTCACGAACCCGATCGCAAACACCCCGATCCGCGACAGGATCGCGCTCCGCGTCCGCCGCCGCCGCGCGTGGAGATTGTCGGCGACGCTGATGTCGGTGCTGATCTCGATGGCGCGGACGCTGCCGCGGGTCATCGCGATCGCCAGCCAGCCGATCAGCGCCGGTACGATGAGCCCGGCCGCCTGGATCCACAGCGCGTTCTGCGTCGTGTCCAGCGTCAGATACGGCCGCACCGCCGCCAGAGCGAGCACTGCGAACAGCCAGCGCGACGGCCTACGCCCCGCTTCGACGAAGACGTCATCGACAGACCCCGGCGTGCGCGCCGCTAGCTTGGCGGCCAACCGAGCGAGCAGCGCATGGATCAGGATGGCAAGGCCGATGGCGCCAAGCGTCACCGCGATGTCGGCGGCCAGTGTCGGCACCGTCCAGTCTATCCAGCGATCGAGCATGCCGAGTCAATGCGGCGGTCCGCCGATCGTTCCCCAAAAGAAAAGGGACCCGGCGGTGTACCGCCGAGCCCCGATTCCCCCTCTTGACCAATTTCTAGAGTGCGGCGCTGATCCCGACCGAGAATACGCGGCCAAGCCGATAGCGGTTGTTGAACACTTCCGTTTCGTCATCGAACGTCTGCGATTCGCGATATTCGGTGCCGGTCAGGTTGCGGCCTTCGAACTTGATCTCGAAATTGGCACCGCCGACTTCGAACCCCTGCCGTGCGACGACGTCGAGCCGAATGCCCGGCGTCTCGATCAGGTCGGGCAAGCGCACGCCGTCGGCGACCGGGCCGCGATTGGTCACGCGCTCACTGGCATAGTTGAACAGCAGCGTCAGCTGCGACAGCGTCTCGGTATCCTCGATGCCGATCTGGGCATTAACGACATGATCCGACTGCCCCGTCAGCGGCGCGCCGTCGCGGAACAAAAGGTTAGCCGCCTGGAAGGTGTCGTTGATCGGGCTCGACACCAGTTCGTCGCCGATTTTGATCTCCGACTGGGTGTAGGTGTAGTTGGCGAGCAGCAACAGCCGCCGCGTCGCGAACAGATCGCCGCCTAGGAAATCGAGCGGGATGTACTTCTGGGCTTCGATCTCGGCGCCGTACAGTTCGGCTTCGGGCGCGTTCGAAAAGCCGGTCTGGATCGATTCGCCGCCGCCGGGCAGGAACGCGATCTGCTCGATCGGATTGTCGATCTTCTTGTAGAAGCCGGCCAGCGTGAAGCGCTGATCGCGACCGAAGAACCATTCGTACCGCGCTTCGGCATTAATGAGTTCCGAATCGACGAGGTTCGGGTTGCCATAGAACAGCCGGTCGGATTCATAATCGCGATAGACCTGCCGTGCCAGCTCGCGGAACTGCGGTCGGGCGATCGTCTTCGATCCGTGCAGGCGCAGCTGCATGTCCTCGGCAAAATTCCAGGTCATCGTTGCCGCGGGCAGGAAATAGTCGTTGGCGATGGACGTCGGCGTGATGTCGGTGCCGGTCCCGGTCGGATCGGGATTGACCGTTTCGGTCGCATCTTCATAGCGCACGCCCGCGGTCAGCCGGACGCCGTCGAGCAACTCCGCCTCGGCCTGCACATAGCCCGCGTTGACGGTCAGTTCGGCTTCGTACAGCGGCGCATTGCCCGCTGCACCGCCGAAGGTCGAAGTGTTCGACAGGACGATGCCGTTCTGCTGGATCGAGAAGTCGGACAGCAGATAGTCGGGCCGCAGCTGCTGCTGCGCCAGATCGAGGTTGTTGGCCAGATACTGGAACGAGAAGAACGACGACTGGCGATCCGTGTCGGTATAGGCATAGCCCGCCGACAGCGTTACCGGACGGCCGAAATCGAATTCGTCGCTGACATCGGCGTTGCCCGACCAGATATCCTCGTTGAGGTCGCTGAATGCCACCGTCGCCGAGTTGTTGGTGAGGTTGTTGGTATAGTCGCCAACCAGCACATTGTAGGTGTAGCGGAAGAAGCGCTCGTAGGGCGACTTGCGCTTGGTGTTGGCATAGGCGCCGCGCAGGTCGAGGTCGAACCCGCCAAATTCGAATTCGCCGACCAGCTGCGACGTGAACAGCTGTCGCTCGAACCAGTTGGTGTTCTGTTCGATAAATGGCTGGACGCCGTCCGGAGTGGCCGGCGTGTTGGCGCCCGTGCCCGCACCCAGCCGACCCTGCTTGAGCGTGTCGTGGACATAGACGTTGGTGAAGCGGATGCGCTGCTCGCCGAACTCGAGCCCGGTACCCAGCAGGCCGTTCACCAGGAGGCGGTTGTCGGTCAGCACGGTGCGAAAATCGCGGGCGATCTGGCCGTCCGCCGACACTGACGTTTGCTGGATCGCATCGCGCGTGCGCCAGCTGTTGCTGAGGCCACCGGCGGCGATGAAGCCGAGCCGCGACGAATCGCCGATGTCGAACGAGGTGCCGCCGCTCAATTCGCCCGACCAGTTCGCCGGGATATGGAAATTGCTCTCCAGCAGCGTGGTCGGCGCGTTCGACAGTTGCCCGATCAGCGTCGGATCGGTGACGTTGGTACCGGCATTGCCCGCATCCTTGATGAAGCCCGGGACAGTCCGCTCGCCATCGTCATAGCCGAACACGTCGGCGCTGCCGCCGTCATAGACATAGCCGAGTTCGCTGGTGGTGACGGTGTCGAAAGCGACGGATCCGCCGACCTGAAGAAAGCTCTCCTCGGGCACGGCACGAGTCGTCAGGTTGATGACGCCGCCGCCGAATTCGCCGGCATAGTTGGCGGAATAGCTCTTTTGCACCAGCGCCGAGGCGACGATGTTGGTGGGGAAGATATCGAGCGGCACGACGCGGCGCAGCGGCTCGGGGCTCGGCAGCGGTGATCCGTTGAGCAGCGACGACGAATAGCGATCGCCGAGCCCGCGGACATAGACGAAGCCGTTGCCGACGACGCTCAACCCCGTCACGCGCTGCAATGCGCCGGCGATGTCGCCCTCGCCGGTGCGCGCGATGTCCTCGGTCGAAAGCACCTGAACGACCTGCGGCGTCGAACGCACGACATTGGGGATGTTACGGCCGATGACGACGATGTCCTCGCCATAGTCGTCGCCCGCGCCGGGTGCGGAGACCTCGACCTCCTGCTCGGTCACCGGGTCTTCGGTCGGCGACACTTGATCGACGGGCGTATCGCCGCCGGCATCGGGGCTGACGGTCGAGGACGCAGGAGGCGTCGTGGTCTGGGCAAGCGCGGCAGGCGCGACGAAGACCGTCGTGCCCATCAGCAGGCTTGCGAATGCGAGGCTCTTTTTCATGGCAAGGCTTCCGAAATCAGGGGGTCGGTCTAACGCGAAAGCCGCGGGGAAAAGGGGTTTTCGCCCTTTTCCCCGCGGCCTCATGCGTGTGCCTTACGTGCTCGGGACCGCGGTGCAGTCGCCGCTGGTCGCGCCGAAGTTTCCGCGGTTCGAGTTGCAAGTCCAGCCCTGATACCAGGTGTCGTCAGGACCGGAGATCGCGCCGATATAGCTCGTCTGGACGAAGAAATTCGCATTTCCGTCGAGCGTGCGGGCATCGAACGGGGTGACCGCCAGCGCCGCGGTATTGGGCAGATAGGTGCCCGTCAGGCCGGCAGCGTTGGTCCCGTTGGTGACGTTGTTGGTGCCGGCGTTGACCACCGCGGCCTGCTCGGCATTGGTGACCGTCACATCGCTCTGCGTCGTCTCGGCCGACAGCGGCGTGCACGCGAAGTAGATCGAGTCGAACGTCGGCGGTCCGTTTTCCTGCAGGTCGGGGTTGGCAGGACGGATCGTCGACTTGCCGCCATTGTCGGTCGTGCCGGCCACGATGTTGAGGCATGGCAGCGACGACGACAGGATGCCGTTGGCAAATGCGAAGTCGGCACCACCGCGCAGGCGCAGCGCCGCGTTGGTGACCTGGTTGGTGTTGACGAAGGTGAAGTTGGCGATCCGGCCGAACTGACGCGGCTGCGTGTCCTCGTTGCCGTTCGAATCGATCTCCATGACGTAGTTGTCGGTCTGGGTGTTGTTCGGCTTCTGGAGCACCAGCGCAAACTGGATAAACCCGCGCCAGCCCACATCGGTATCCAAGCTGTCGTCATCGGCGCCGGTGATCACCAGATACTTGGCGTTGACCGTGCCGCCGAACACCTCGATGCCATCGTCCGAGCTGTTATGGACCTGGATGTTTTCAAGCGTCGTGCCCGATCCGACACCGCCGGTGGTCAGCCCCTGCAGCTCGTTGCCTTCCGAAATCTGAGTGCCCGAATAGCGGATCTGGACATAGCGCATCACGCCCGAGCTGTCGCCGGCAGTGGCGCCGCCGTACAGCGCGTTGCCGGTACCTTCGACGACGTTCTCGCAATTGACCGATCCCCCCGGAACCGTCGCCTGGCAGTTCGAGATCGGAGCGCGGCCGGCGAGGATAACGCCGCCCCACAGGCCCTGGCTGTCGTCGGTGACGTTGCCGGTCAGGTTGTCCTGCGCGGTGAAGATGATCGGCGCGGTCTCGGTGCCTTCGGCATTGATCGTCGATCCGCGATTGACGACTAGGAAGTCGTTTGCGGCGTTGGTCGTATTGGCAAACAGCACCACGCCCGGTTCGATCGTCAGGCTACCCGCCTGCCCGCCCGTACCCGCGCCGCCGCGATCGACACCGACGTCCACGCGGCCATTGATCTGATACGCGGTACCGGCGCGCGCCGGCAGCGTCAGGTTGCTGATCAGCGTCGGCAGACGGCATGAGCGGAAATTGCCGACGGTGCCGACATCGGTGGTGCCGCTGGGGCAATCCGCCGCGGGCTGACCCGGCGTGTCGGTGGGAGTGGGGGTCGGCGTCGGCGCCGGGGTCGGTGCGGGCGTGCCCGGGACAACGATGACCCCCTCACCCGGCGAAGCGACGCTCGACGCGCCATCGCATGCGCTGAGCGCGGCGCCGGCGGCGCTGGTGAGCAGGATGAGGCTGAGGCGTTTGAAGTCGGCCATGAAAATCTCCGTTCCGGGTTTCCGGTTTGCGCTGGCGGGCAGGACTGCCCTTCGACCGACTCGGTTGTCCCCCTGTCGATCCCCAGCCCCCGCTAGAGGCCAAGCGTGACGGTTGGATGCCGTTTCCGGGACGGTTGCGTTACGGATGCGTGACGGAATGAAGACTCATGTTGCGTTTTGATGACGAGCGCCATGCGGCACGATGGGACCAGCCGATGTCTGTTGCATTGGCCGCGACAAGGGGATCCGCGGCAGTGCGCGACGTCGTGCGATCCATGCCGGCGAGACGGTCAGCCGCTGCTGCGAAAGACCATGAAAAAACCCGCCGGGATCGCTCCCAGGCGGGCCTGTGATCTGGTGGGCGCGGCAAGGATTGAACTTGCGACCCCACCCGTGTGAAGGGTGTGCTCTACCACTGAGCTACGCGCCCGAAAACGGGAAGCGGGCGGATAGACCGAAATGCTCCGGTCTGTCCAGCCCGCCAACCGTTCCGTCAGGTCCGTTCGATCAGTTGACCGAATCCTTGAGGCCCTTGCCGGCCTTGAATTTGGGCTGGGTCGATGCCTTGATCGTCATCGGCTCGCCGGTACGCGGGTTGCGGCCGGTCGATGCCTTGCGCTTCGACACCGAAAAGGTTCCGAACCCGACGAGGCGGACTTCGTCACCCTTCTTGAGCGCGCCCGAAATCGAATCAAACACGGCCTCGACGGCCTTGCTTGCATCGCCCTTGGTCAGTCCCGAATGGTCAGCGACCTGCCCGATCAGCTCCTGCTTGTTCATAACCCTCTTAACCCCTGTTATTGTTGCACTAGGAATGAATTTGGACTCGCGGCCTCACGCCGGTGCGACAGTAAGGCCGCGAGTTTTCCGCATGTCAAAGGGATTCCGCCCTTTTTGCGGCAGAATGACGGGATTTGCCCGCTTCAGTGCCGCATCGGCTCGCTCAGTCCCGAAACGGGATGGATCGGCTGCGCGGCCAGTTCGTCGGCATCGGTCCAGTCGATCGCGGTGAGCTCGCTGGTCAGTGCCAGCTTGAGCACTTCGTCGACATGGCTCACCGAAACGATGGTCAGGCCGTCGCGGATCGTCGCCGGAATGTCGGCAAGATCCTTCTCGTTCTCCGCCGGGATCAGCACGGTAGTGATGCCGCCGCGCAGCGCTGCGAGCAGCTTTTCCTTGAGGCCGCCGATCGGCAGCACGCGCCCCCGCAGCGTCACTTCGCCGGTCATCGCGATGTCGCGGCGCACCGGCACGCCGGTAAGGGTCGATACGATCGCGGTGACGATGCCGATGCCTGCCGACGGACCGTCCTTCGGCACCGCGCCTTCGGGCAGATGGATGTGGATGTCCTTGCGCGCGAACAGGCTCGGCTTGATGCCATAGGAGGGTGAGCGCGCCTTGACGAAGCTGAACGCGGTCTCGATCGATTCCTTCATCACGTCGCCGAGCTTGCCGGTGACCTTCGCCGCGCCCTTGCCCGGCACCGTGACTCCCTCGATCGTCAACAGCTCGCCGCCGACCTCGGTCCAGGCCAGCCCGGTAACCGCGCCGATCTGATGCTCCTCCTCGCCGATTCCGAAGCGGTATTTGCGCACGCCCGCAAACTCACCGAGATTGTCCGGGGTTACGGTGACGCTTTCGGCCTTACCCTCGAGGATGCGGCGCAATGCCTTGCGCGCGAGCTTGGCGATCTCGCGCTCGAGCGTGCGCACACCGGCCTCGCGCGTGTAATAGCGGATCAGGTCGCGCAGCCCGGCATTGGTGAGTTCGAACTCGCCGTCCTTGAGGCCATGGGCCTCGAACTGCTTGGCGATCAGGTGGCGCTCGGCGATCTCGACCTTCTCATCCTCGGTATAGCCCTCCAGCCGGATGATCTCCATCCGGTCGAGCAGCGGCTGCGGCAGGTTGAGCGTGTTGGCGGTGCACACGAACATCACGTCGGACAGGTCGACGTCGATCTCCAGATAATGGTCCTGGAATTTCGCATTCTGCTCGGGGTCGAGCACTTCGAGCAATGCCGACGCCGGATCGCCCCTGAAATCCTGACCGAGCTTGTCGATCTCGTCGAGCAGGAACAGCGGATTGCTGGTTCCCGCCTTTTTGAGGTTGGTGACGACCTTGCCCGGAAGCGAGCCGATATAGGTGCGGCGATGGCCTCGGATTTCGGCCTCGTCGCGCACGCCGCCCAGCGACTGGCGAATGAACTCGCGCCCGGTCGCCCGCGCGATCGATTTGCCCAATGACGTCTTGCCGACGCCGGGCGGGCCGACCAGGCACAGGATCGGGCCTTTCAGCTTGTTGGTGCGCGTCTGCACCGCCAGATATTCGACGATCCGGTCCTTGACCTTCTCGAGCGCGTAATGCTCCTCGTCGAGCACGCGTTCGGCCTCGACCAGGTCCTTTTTCAGCTTCGACTTCTTGCCCCACGGCAGACCCAGCAGCACGTCGAGATAGTTGCGCACCACCGTCGCCTCGGCAGACATCGGTGCCATCGTCTTGAGCTTCTTGAGCTCGGCAGTCGCCTTAGTCTTGGCTTCCTTCGACAGCTTCAATGTCGCGATCTTCTGCGTCAGCTCGGCGATCTCGTCGCCGTCGCCCGACTCGCTCTCATTGCCCAGCTCGCGCTGGATCGCCTTCAATTGCTCGTTTAGATAATATTCGCGCTGGGTCTTCTCCATCTGGCGCTTGACGCGGCTGCGGATCTTCTTCTCGACCTGCAACACGCCCAGTTCGCCCTCCATGAAGGCGAACACCATTTCGAGCCGCTTGCCGGCATCGACCTCGACCAGCAGCGATTGCTTGTCGGCGACCTTGACCGCGATGTTGGCGGCGACCGCGTCGGCCAGCCGCGAGGCGTCGTCGAGTTCGGCCAGCTGGACCGCGGTTTCCGACGGCAGCTTGCGGTTGAGCTTGGCATAGTTCTCGAACTGGTCGATCACCGATCGCATCAGCGCGGCTGCTTCCGGCGTGTCGCCGCCGCGCTCCTCGACGGGATCGACCTTCGCGGTCAGATGGCCTTCGCTGGCATCCAGCTCGGCGATCGACGCGCGCTCCTTGCCCGCGACCAGCACCCGTACGGTGCCGTCCGGCAGCTTGAGCATCTGCATCACCTCGGCGGTGACGCCGATATCGTAAAGATCATCGCGGCCAGGATCGTCGTTGCCGGGATCGAGCTGCGCGACGAGAAAGATTTCCTTGTCGTCCGCCATCGCCGCTTCGAGCGCGCCGACCGATTTGTCGCGGCCGACGAACAGCGGCACGATCATGTGCGGGAACACGACGATGTCGCGCAGCGGAAGGACGGGATAGGTCTGCTTCATGGATACTCCGGTGCCCGTTGCGGGCGGTTACCGACTGTATATGGTGACAGCGCGGCGTGCATCAATCGTCAACGCTGTGGTCGGTCGGACGGGGGAACCAGATGTTTCGCAGCCTGCTTGCATGCGCTTTCATTCTGACGTCGGCATCGGCGTCGGCGCAGACCGACCAGTCGGGTGCCCCGCTCGCCCCCGAACAGCGGGCGGTGACGCTCGATACCGCCGACGTCGCGATCGAAGTGTTTCCCGATGCCCAGGCGATCACCGGTGTCAGCACCCTGAACTTCGTCGCGAAGGACAGGCTGGACCGCCTGGTCGTCGACCTCGACGACAACTATGCGGTCGGCAGCATCGCGATCAATGGCAACGAGTTGCCCAAGGGTAGCTGGACCAATTGCGACGGCCGCATGACCATCGCGCTGGCCGCGCCGATCGCGGCGGGCACCCGCTTCGCCGCGACGATCCGCTATGCCGGCAAGCCGCATGTCGCTACTCGCCCGCCCTGGTTCGACGGGATCATCTGGGAAAAGACGCCTCAGGGCGCTCCGTGGATCGCGACCACCGCGCAATTCTCGGGCTGCGACCTCTATTTCCCGTGCATCGACTATCCGACCTATGAGCCGCAGCGGCTCGACCTGCACCTGACCGTTCCACAGGGCCTCAAGGCGCCGTCGAACGGTGTGCTGGTCGGCGTCGATACACTGCCCGACGGGCGCACCACCTGGAACTGGCGCGCGCGCAATCCGACACTGTATGGCGTGGCGCTCAACATCGCGCCCTATGTCGAGCTGTCGGGCAGCTACCGCAGCCGATACGGCAACCAGATACCGATGTTCTACTGGCATCTGCCGGGTCGTGAGGCGCAAGCGGCAAAGCTGTTCGCGGAATTCGCGCCAACGCTCGATTTCTTCGAAAGCGTCATCGGCCCCTATCCCTTTGCCGACCAGAAGCTCGGCGTGGTCGAGACACCGCACAAGGGCATGGAGCATCAGACGATCAACGCTTACGGCAACGACTATGCCAAGACGCCGTTCGGCTTCGACGACCTGTTCCAGCATGAATTCAGCCACGAATGGTTCGCCAACCAGCTGACCGTCGCCAACTGGGACGATTTCTGGCTACACGAGGGCTATGGCGCGTACATGCAGCCGCTGTACGGCCGCTGGCGCGAGGGCGAGGCGGTGTATGCGACGATGATGCACGAGTCGCGCCGCGGCATCCGCAATCGTTTTCCGGTCGTGTCGGGCAGTCCGAAGTCCGCGACCGACGTCTACCGGCCCGAAACCGGTCCGGCGGGGGATATCTACGTCAAGGGCGCGTGGGTGCTGCACACCCTGCGAAACCTGATCGGCGACAAGGCCTTTTTCGACCTGACGCGCCTCGCCGTCTATGGCCGCACCGATCCGCGGCCCGGCAATTTCAAGCCGGTCTATCGCACTACCCCAGAGTACATCGCCTATGCGAGGCAGGTGACGGGCCAGGATCTGCAATGGTTCTTCGACGTCTATCTGTACCAGGCGGCGCTGCCCGAACTCGTCCAGACGCGTACCGGCGACCGCCTGGTCGTCGAATGGAAGGCGCCGAATGCAAAGCCTTTTCCGCTGCCGGTCGAGATTTCGATCGACGGCAATGTTCGCAAACTGCCGATGACTGGCGGGCGCGCCGTGCTGACCGTCCCGGCCGCCGCGCACGTGGTCCTCGATCCCAACTCGCGCACGCTGCGCAAATCGGCCATCATCGACGACTATCAGGCCTGGCAGGCCGCCCAATACCGCAACCAGGGAAACTGAAGACCATGATCCGCCCGCTCCTCCTCGCTGCCTCCTCGCTCGCGCTGATCGCCGCTGCCGATCCGGGCAAGCCGCCGCTGACCGAACTGACTGCGGCATCGGGAGCGCCGCTCGATCCGGCGACCGAGAAGCTGCGGTTCGACACTGCCGACCTGGCGTTCGAGATCTTTCCAGACCGCGAGGCGATCGCGGGCGTCGCCACGCTGAACTTCACCGCGACCGCGCCGACCGACCGGCTGGTGATCGATCTCGACCGCAATTTGCCGGTGTCGGCGATCGCGATCGACGGTCAGGCGCTGGCCAGGACCGCGTGGAGCAATCCCGAAGGACGCCTGACGATCACACTGCCCCGCCCGGTCGCAGCGAACGGCAAGGTCTCGGCGAAGATCAGCTATGCCGGCACGCCGCACGTCGCGATCCGCGCGCCGTGGGACGGCGGCTTCGTCTGGTCGCAAACGCCGGGTGGCCAGCCTTGGGTGGCCACTGCGGTGCAGGGATCGGGCTGCGACCTGTTCTGGCCGTGCGTCGACTATCCGACCTATGAACCCGACAGCATCACCATGCACATCACCGTGCCAAAGGGGCTGAAGGCTCCTGCCAATGGCAAGCTGCTCGGCGTCGATGCGCTTGCCGATGGCCGCAGCCGG
Organism: Sphingomonas japonica; assembly: GCF_006346325.1. NCBI lineage: Bacteria > Pseudomonadati > Pseudomonadota > Alphaproteobacteria > Sphingomonadales > Sphingomonadaceae > Sphingomonas > Sphingomonas japonica. The sequence goes on from NZ_VDYR01000001.1 coordinate 1,136,706, forward strand.
TGGAACTGGCGCGTCACCGATCCGACCAATTACGGCATCTCGCTGACGGTCGCGCCGTACGAACAGATCAGCGGCACGTATCAAAGCCAGTTCGGCAACACGATACCGATGTTCTACTGGTATCTGCCCGGCGAGGCCGAACAGGCTAAGGGGTTGTTTGCCGAATTTGCCCCGACGCTCGATTTCTTCGAAAGCGTGATCGGCCCCTACCCGTTCGGTGACGAAAAAGTGGGCGTCGTCGAGACCCCGCATCTCGGCATGGAGCACCAGACGATCAACGCCTATGGCAATGGCTACAAGAAGGCTGCCGAGGGGTTCGACTGGCTGTTCCAGCACGAGTTCGCGCATGAATGGTTCGCCAATCAGCTGACCGCCGCCAACTGGGACGATTTCTGGCTGCACGAAAGCTTCGGCGCGTACATGCAGCCTCTCTACGGCCGCTGGCGCGAAGGCGACGGCCGCTACACCGCGATGATGCTCAAGCAGCGCGAGACGATCGCCAACAAGTTCCCGATCACGTCGGGCGAGCCGCGCGCGGCGGAGGATGTCTACAAGCCCGAAAGCGGCCCGGCCGGCGACATCTACGTCAAGGGATCGTGGATGCTGCACACGCTGCGCAACACGATCGGCGACGACAAGTTCTTCGAAGCGACCCGCCGCCTCGTCTACGGGCGCCCCGATCCCAGGCCCGGCAATTTCGAGCCGCGCTTTTCCTCGACGGCCGAATTCCGCCAGATCATCGACCAGGTAACGGGCAAGGACTATGACTGGTTCTTCGACGTCTATCTGAGCGAAGCGGCGCTTCCCGACCTCGTCCAGACGCGGACGGGCGATACGCTGGCGCTGGAATGGAAGGCTCCCAACGGCAAGCCTTTCCCGCTGCCGGTCGAGGTTTCGGTGGACGGCAAGGTCCAGGCCGTCGCGATGACCGGCGGCCGCGGTACGGTGACCGTTCCCGCGGGCGCGCACGTCGTGATCGACCCGATGTCGCGCATCCTGATGCAATCGGACAGCATCGACGCGATGCAGGCGTTCCAGGCGAAGGCGCGCACGCAATGAGCCTGTGGCCGCGGCGTGCGGCCGAAATGGCGGCGATCTTCATGATCGGCGACGGGGTGCTCGGCCTGCTCCAGCCGCGCCGCCATGTCGAACTGTGGCAGGACGACGCGCTGGGGTCGCAGAAACTGGTCGCGCCGTTCCGTGATCGCCCGGGCCGCCGCCGGGGCTATGCGCTGGTCCAGATCGCGGCGGGCATCGCGCTCGCCACGCGCCAAGCAAGACGGTAGTCGGACCGATCGCGCTGTCCGAACATTGATCGGACATAGCCGACGGAGAACTGAATGCCGCTGACCACCGCGACTACCCAATCGCCCGATCACGCGCCGATGCCGTGGCGGGATGCCCTGCCGGTCTGGACGCTGGCGATGCCGCCGGTCGGTCTGGTCGCGGTCGCGATTGGACTCGCCAAGCTCGGCACCATCGGCATCGTCGCCGCGACGCTGATCCTGATCGGCTGCGTCCTCGCCGCGGTTCACCACGCCGAAGTCGTCGCGCACCGCGTCGGCGAACCGTTCGGCACGCTAGTGCTGGCGGTCGCGGTGACGGTAATCGAGGTGTCGCTGATCGTGTCGCTGATGCTGGCCGAGAGCGGCGACGCCTCGGCCCTCGCCCGCGACACCGTGTTCGCGGCGATCATGATCATCCTCAACGGCATCGTCGGGCTGTGCCTGCTCGCCGGGGCCGCGCGCCACCGCGAACAGCGCTTCACCCAGCGCGGGGTCAGCGCGGCGCTGTGCGTCCTCGCGGCGATGGCGGTGCTGTCGCTGGTACTGCCCAACTATACCTCGACGACGCCGGGGCCGACCTATTCGGCGTCGCAGCTGTTGTTCACCGCGGTCGTCTCGCTGATCCTCTATGGCACCTTCGTCCTCATCCAGACGGTGCGGCACCGCGATTATTTCCTTCCCGGTGGCGAGGGCGTCGCCGCCGACGTCCATGCCGCATTGCCGAGCAATCGCACGGCATGGGCTGCGTTCGGCGTCCTCGCCGTCGCGCTGGTGGTCGTCGTGCTGCTCGCCAAAGCGCTGTCGGCGACGGTCGAGCGCGCGGTGCTCGATGCCGGCCTGCCGCTGGCGATCGTCGGCGTGGTCATCGCCGCGCTGGTGCTGGCGCCGGAAAGCCTCGCCGCCTATCGCGCCGCCAAGCGCGACCGGCTGCAGACCAGTCTCAATCTCGCGCTCGGTTCGGCGCTGGCGACGATCGGGCTCACCATCCCGACGGTGGCGGTGGTGTCGCTGATGCTCGATCTGCCGCTGACGCTCGGCATCGACGGCAAGTCGGTCGTGCTGCTCGCGCTGTCGCTGTTCGTCGCGACGCTGTCGCTGGGCACCGGGCGCACCACGGTCCTGCAGGGCGCGGTGCACCTGGTGATCTTTGCCGCCTATCTGTTCACGACCGTCATTCCCTGACGGGTCAGCCCAGTCCGCCCATCGCCCGCGCCAGCACGTCACGCTCGACCAGCACCTGCGCGCGTCCCGAGCGCTTGGCGGCATAGAGCGCGGCGTCGGCGCGCTCGATGGTGCGGTCGACCGGCTCGTCGGTCACCTCCACCAGCCCTGCGGAAAAGGTCGCTATATGGTTGCCCAGTTCGGCGATCGGGCGGTCGCGGATCGAAGCCGCCAATTGCTCGAGCACGCCTCTGGCATGTGCCTCGTCGGCGCGCGGGAAATACACCGCAAATTCCTCCCCACCCCAGCGTGCGACGACATCGTCGCGGCCGACCGTCGCGCGCAGCCGGTTGCAGAAATCACGGATGACGCGGTCACCGGTCGGGTGGCCATAGGTGTCGTTGATCAGCTTGAAGCGATCGAGATCGATCAGCGCAAAGGCGCCGCCGACCCGCGCATGGAACAGCGGATCGGCCTCCAGGAAAAAGCCCCGGCGATTGAGCAGCCCGGTCAGCGGATCGCGATGCGCGGCTTGGTCGAGTGCGCTCAGCCGCGACTGCACCGCCGCTGCCGCCTCGCTGACCCTCGCCAGCAATTGCCCCATTTCGTCGGGTCCGGCCGTGCCCGATCCCCCGAACGGCTCGCCGCGCTCGATCGAGCGCACACCCTCGATCGAGATCTTGAGCGGTGCCAGCAGCTTGCGGATGCCGATCATCGCTCCGGCGGTGCCCAACAGCGTCGCCGCGAGCAGCAGCCAGGTTTCAGTCCAGGCGATGCGTCCGCGCAGGACTTCCCAACCGACGAATGCGATCAGCGGGATGTGCGTACCGACAAAGCATACGGCGAACAGCCGCAGCCCCAGGCTGTGCGGGAACAGAAACTGGCTGGCTCGATAGAAACGCACCGCTCATCCTAAACCACTGCGACGAGGGCCGTGTCGTGCCGCTCAGATCGAGCCGAACCATGCGCAGGACAGCGTGAATCTGCTGGTAATGCATGTGGTTAATGGCGCGGTACGGTGACGCACGGGAACCAACACGCCGCTGGCCGCGCCGCGTTGGCGAATGCATCAAAAAGGGCGGCGACATCGCTGCCGCCGCCCCATCCGATGTCCCGTAAAATGCTGGATCAGGCAGCGTCGCCGGCCTTTTCCTTCTTGGCATAGACGCGGACCGGTTCCTTGCGGCCTTCGATCACGTCCTTGTCGACCACGACTTCGTCGACCCCGTCCATGCTGGGCAGGTCGAACATCGTGTCGAGCAGAATGCCCTCGAGGATCGAGCGCAACCCGCGCGCGCCCGTCTTGCGCGCGATCGCCTTCTTCGACACCGCGACCAGCGCATCGTCGTTGAAGCCGAGCTTGACGCCCTCCATGTCGAACAGCTTCTGATACTGCTTGACCAGCGCGTTCTTGGGCTCGGTCAGGATCTTCATCAGCGCTTCGGTGTCGAGGTCCTCCAGCGTCGCGATCACCGGCAGGCGACCGACAAATTCGGGGATCAGCCCGAACTTCAGGAGATCCTCCGGTTCGACCTGCTTGAGCGTCTCGCCGGTCTTGCGCTCCTCGGGAGCGGCGACATAGGCGCCGAAGCCGATCGACTTGCCCTGCAGACGATCGCCGATGATCTTCTCCAGCCCCGAGAACGCACCGCCGCAGATGAACAGGATGTTGGTCGTATCGACCTGCAGGAACTCCTGTTGCGGATGCTTGCGGCCACCCTGCGGCGGCACCGACGCGGTCGTGCCCTCCATCAGCTTGAGCAGCGCCTGCTGCACGCCCTCGCCCGATACGTCGCGGGTGATCGACGGGTTCTCGGCCTTGCGGCTGATCTTGTCGATCTCGTCGATATAGACGATCCCGCGCTGTGCCCGCTCGACATTATAGTCCGACGCCTGGAGCAGCTTGAGGATGATGTTCTCGACATCCTCGCCGACATAGCCGGCCTCGGTGAGCGTCGTAGCATCCGCCATGGTGAACGGCACGTCGAGGATACGCGCCAGCGTCTGCGCGAGCAGCGTCTTGCCGCAACCGGTCGGCCCGACCAGCAGGATGTTCGACTTGGACAGCTCGACATCGGCGCCCTTGGCACCGTGGTTGAGCCGCTTGTAGTGATTGTGCACCGCCACCGACAGCACGCGCTTCGCCCGCTTCTGACCGATCACATAGTCATCGAGCACGTCGCAGATTTCCTGCGGGGTCGGCACCCCGCCGTCCTTCTTGCTCACCAGCGCCGACTTCGTCTCCTCGCGGATGATGTCGTTGCACAGTTCGACGCATTCGTCGCAGATGAAGACGGTCGGACCCGCGATCAGCTTGCGCACCTCGTGCTGCGACTTGCCGCAGAACGAGCAATAGAGGGTGCTTTTGGAGTCGCCACCGCTCAACTTCGTCATCTAATCCATCCTTGACGTCCATACGGACGCGCTAAACCACCCGCCATCCTACACGCGGGCTGAAATCCGGCAATCGACAAAATGGGGGGAGCGCCGCCCCCCACCGCGTCAGCTTGGCGCCCCGCCGCTGCCGGTCGCCGAGTTGCCGCCATCCTCGGGCACGCCCGGGCGCTTGTCGTAGACCTCGTCGACAATGCCGAACGCCTTGGCCTCGTCGGCCTCGAGGAACGTGTCGCGATCCATCGCCTTCTCGATCGCCTCTAAGGGCTTGCCGGTATATTTGGCGTAAAGCTCGTTCATCCGGCGACGGATGCGCAGGATTTCCTTTGCCTGGATCTCGATATCCGAAGCCATGCCCTGTGCGCCGCCCGACGGCTGATGCACCATGATCCGCGCATTGGTCAGCGCGACGCGCATCCCCGGCTCGCCCGATGCCAGCAGAAAGCTGCCCATCGACGCTGCCTGCCCCATGCACACCGTGCCGACGCGCGGGCGGATATACTGCATGGTGTCGTGGATCGCCATGCCGGCCGTCACCACCCCGCCCGGCGAGTTGATGTACATCCAGATGTCCTTTTTCGGGTTCTCCGATTCGAGGAACAGCAGCTGCGCGGTGATGAGCGAAGCCATCCCGTCCTCGACGCCGCCGGTGACGAACACGATCCGCTCGCGCAGCAGACGCGAAAAGATGTCGAAGCTGCGCTCGCCGCGGCTCGACTGTTCGATGACGATAGGAACCAGGGCGCTCATAGGGTCGTGCATGGAAATCCCGCTCATGTGGTTGAAGCGCCAACATCGGCGTTGGACTGCCGGGGCGCAAGGGGGTGGGTCAGCGCGTCCCGTCGCCCGGCGCAGGGTGCGCCAGATACGCCAGCCGCCGCACCTCGCGCCGGCCGCGCACCACCGTGTCGAGGATCAGCCCGGCGAACAGGTTGAGCGAGGCCAGGATCATCAACCCGGTGACGAGGATCGCCGTCGGAACGCGTGGCACCAGCCCGGTCTGCGCATAGGTTATCGCCAGCGGTACCGCGAGCACGAATGCCAGCACGGCGAGCGCCAGCGCGAGGATACCGAAGAACAGCATCGGTCGCTCGATCCGGTAGAGCGTCGCGATGGTCTGCGCGATGCGGATGCCGTCGCCCCAGGTATTGAGCTTCGATTCCGATCCCTCGGGCCTTGCGAAATAGGGCGTTTCCACCTCGCCGACCGGCATCTTGAGCTCGAGTGCATGGACGCTGATCTCGGTTTCGATCTCGAACCCCACCGACAACACGGGAAAACTTTTGACGAAGCGGCGCGAGAAGACGCGATATCCCGACAGGATGTCGGTGAAGCTGCGCCCGAACAGCCCGGCAAGGATGCCGGTCAGCGCCTTGTTGCCGAACTGATGCCCCCGGCGATAGGCGAGGTCGATCTGGCTCACCCGGCTCCCGACGACCATGTCGAGTTGCTCGTCGACCAGCCTCGCCACCAGCGCCGGCGCCGACGCGGCGTCATAGGTCGCGTCGCCGTCGGCCATGACATAGATGTCGGCGTCGACGTCGGCGAACATCCGCCGCACCACGGCACCCTTTCCCTGGATACGCTCGGTACGCACGACGGCGCCCGCTTCCTGCGCGACCTGGGCGGTGCGGTCGCGGCTGTTGTTGTCGTACACATAGATGGTGGCCGACGGCAGCGCGGCGCGGAACCCCGCCACCGTCTGCGCGATGGCGGCATCCTCGTTATAACAAGGCAGCAATACTGCGATCCGCGGCGCCGACACCATCTTCCCCTTGAACCTTCTCCCCAAAGGAGAGGGGCGTGTTACTCCGCGGCCGCTTTCTTCTTGGCAGGCGCCTTCTTCTTGGCCGGCGCCTCACTGACCGTGTCGTCCTTGCTGGCGGCGGCGGCCTTCTTGGCAGCAGGCGCCTTCTTGGCCGGAGCCTCCTCGCTCACCGCCTCGGCCGGAGCAGCAGCCTTCTTGGTTGCGGCCTTCTTCTTGGGCTCGGCAACTTCCGCCGGCGCGTCCGGCTCGGCCGGCTCGACATCCTTGGCGGTCGTCTTCTTGGCAGCCGCCTTCTTCTTGGTAGGCTTGGCGGCGGGCTCGTGATCATGCCCGCAATCCGGTCCGTGGACGTGCGGGACCATGCCCTCCTCGCTCTCGATCGCGGCTTCCAGCTCCTCGCGGCTGACTTCGCGCTCGGTCACCTCGGCCTTTTCGAACAGGAAGTCGACGACCTTGTCCTCATAGAGGGGTGCGCGCAGCTGCGCCGCCGCCATCGGCTCGGACTGGACATATTGCATGAACCGCTCGCGCTGATCCTGCGGGTACTGCTGTGCGGCCTGCGCGACCAGCCGGTTCATCTCGGCCTGGCTGACTTCGACGCCGTTCTGCTGCCCGATTTCTGACAGCAGCAGGCCCAGCCGCACGCGCCGTTCGGCGATCGCGCGATATTCGGCGGTCTCGCCTTCGAGTTCCTTGAGCGCCGCGGCCGGATCCTCCTCGCGCTGGGCTTCCTGCTGCAACTGCGCCCAGATCTGGTTATATTCGGCTTCGACCATGCCCTCGGGCACCGGGAAATCATGCCCCGCCGCCAGCTGGTCGAGCAATTTGCGCTTCATGTAGGTGCGCGTCAGCTGTCCGGTTTCGCTCTCGATCTGCCCCTTGAGCAGGCCGCGCAGCTGTTCGAGGCTTTCCAGCCCCAGCCCCTTGGCAAGCTCGTCGTCGATCTTGGTTTCGCCCGCGATCCGCACGTCCGTGATCTTGAGGTCGAACGTCGCCGGCTTGCCCTTGAGCGTCTCGACGCCGTAATCGTCGGGGAAGGTGACGTTGATCTGCTTCTCGTCACCCTTCTTGACGCCGACGATCTGGTCCTCGAAGCCCGGGATCAACCGGCCCGATCCGATCTCGATCGACATGCCCTCGCCGGTGCCGCCCTCGAACGGCACGCCGTCGACCTTGCCGACGAAATCCATCACCACCAGGTCGCCGGTCTTCGCCTTGTGCTTGGCGGGGGCGTCGTCATACTGCTTGTTCTGCGACGCGAGCTGCGCGATCTGCTCGTCGACCTTGGCGTCGTCGGCGGACACGATCAGCCGTTCCAGCTTCAGCCCCTCGATCGACGGCGTCGGCACGTCGGGCAGGATTTCCAGCTCGACCTTGACCTCGGCATCCTTGCCGCTGGCATAGCCGTCGGCCAGTTCGACCGAAGGCTGCATCGCCGGCCGCAGGTTGTTGTCGGCCACCAGCTTTTGCACGCCCGACTGGATTGCGGTGTTGAGCGCATCCTGCGCGATGGCCTCGCCGTGCATCTTGCGCACGAGGTTCGCGGGCACCTTGCCCGGCCGGAAACCGGGCATCTTGATCTGCGGCGCGACGCGGCGAACCTCGGCATCAACCTTCTTGTCGATGTCCTTGGCGGTGATCGTGATCGTGTAGGCGCGCTTGAGGCCCTGGTTCAGCGTCTCGACAGTCTGCATTCTCGCTCGCGCTTTCCTGATAGTGGAAATGGAATCATTGGTGCGGCCTCCGCCCGCAAAGCCGGGCGGAGCTGGTGCGGGCGAAGGGACTCGAACCCCCACATCTTGCGATACTTGGACCTAAACCAAGCGCGTCTACCAGTTCCGCCACGCCCGCTGAAAGGACACCGTCGGTCGGCGGCGTCTATAGCAGTCATGGGCAGTTGGGCAAGACGCCGAAATCGGCGTCCCGCGCAACGTCCGGCGCGGCAGCGCGTTGATGCGGCGAAGGAGACGTCCATGCCCGTCGAACCCCCGATCCCCGAGCGGCCGAGCGAACCCGGCCAGCCGACCACCCCGCCCGACGAAGCGCCGCCGCATCCCGGTCAGCCCGGCAACCCCGGTACGATGCCCGATGCCCCCCCACCCGAGATCTCGCCCCCCGCCCCTGATATCGACGTGCCCGACCCGATGCCCGGCGGCGACCCCGGCATCGCGCCGGGCCAGCCGGTGGCGTGAACCCGTTTGCAAAGGACCGCGACATGACCGACCCCGATCCGCATCCCGACAGCCTGCCAGCCGCCGACCATGACGATCGCAGCGACATCGAGCGCGCGGTCGAAGGCGAGAATCGAGACATCGAGAACGTGCAGGGTGGCGACACCTCGCCGCTCGAACCCAGCGGCGTTCCCGATGGCGTCGGCGGCACGGGCGGGGTAACCAAGAACCAGGACCGCGACGCGCAATAAATTTCGGCTCAGTCTTCCCCGACCCGCCGCGCGCGCACGACCTTGACCGGTGCGGCGGGCATCTCGCCCTTGAACGCGCCCTGTGTTGCCTTGGTGGGGTCGATCGGCGTGTCGAGAATCTTGACCAGCACGTCGCGCCCCTCGACGATCCGGGCAAAGGCTGCGTAGCCCAGTTTGTCCGCAGGCGCGTTGCCCGCATCCATGCCATAGCTGTTGTCGCCGACCATGATCGTGAATTCGCCCCGCGCGCTGCCGGCTTCCAGCCGTGCGACCGACAACACTCCGTCGGTGTGCGACAGGCCGGTCGCGCTGGTCGGCTCGTGCGCGATCGGCGGAAGGGTCTTCTTCGGGTCACCGAGCGCGCCGAACTGCACGAAGCCGAATTCGGGCTGCACCTTCACCACCCGGTAGAAGGTCACGCCGTCCAGCTTCTTCTCATCGACATAGCGCAGGAAGTTCTTCCCCGTGATCGGCGCCTTGTCCGTGTTAACCTCGACCGTCATCGTTCCGGCAGTCGTCTCTATTGCGACGCGCGGCAGGCTGGTTGGCGGCGCGTCCTGCGCTGCCACCGGCGCCGCGAACAGTGCGGCCAGCACTGCGACGATCGACCGCATCAGCCCAGCGCCTTTTTGAGCAGATCGTTGACGACGCCCGGATTGGCCTTGCCGCCCATCGCCTTCATCGTCTGGCCGACGAAGAACCCGAACAACTTGTCCTTGCCGCCGCGATATTCGGCGACCTTGTCGGGGTTCGCTTCCAGCACCCTGGCGATCTCCGCTTCGATCGCACCGGTGTCGCTGGTTTGTTTCAACCCGCGTTCCTCGACGATGGCACCTGCGCCCTGCCCGGTTTCGAGCATGATCTCGAACACCTGCTTACCCAGCGTGTTGGAAATCGTGCCGTCGGCGATCAGCGCCAGCAGTTCGGCGCCCTGCGCTGGCGACACAGGCGAGGTCTCGAGGTCTTTGCCCAGTCGGTTGAGCGCGCCGAACAGGTCGGACATCACCCAGTTCGCCGCCGCCTTGGCCGACACGCCGTCGCCGCATTCGGCCAGCAACGCCTCGAACCAGTGCGCGGTATCGGCTTCCGCCGTCAGCACTGCCGCATTGTACGGCGACAGGCCCAGTTCGGCGACGTAGCGGTGCCGCTTGGCATCGGGCAATTCGGGCAGGCTGGCCCGGCATTCGTCGAGAAACGCGTCGTCGAGTTCGAGCGGCAGCAGATCGGGATCGGGGAAATAGCGGTAGTCGTGCGCGTCCTCCTTCGACCGCATCGAGCGCGTCTCACCGCGATCGGGATCGTAGAGCCGCGTCTCCTGGACGATCTTCCCGCCCGCTTCGAGCACGTCGACCTGGCGCTGTGCCTCATGCTCGATCACCGCCATCACGAAGCGGACCGAATTGACATTCTTGGTCTCGGTACGGGTGCCGAATGCGTCGCCCGGCTTGCGCACGCTGACATTGACGTCGGCGCGCATCGATCCTTCCTCCATATTGCCGTCGCATGACCCCACATAGCGCAGGATCGAGCGCAGCTTGCGCACATAGGCGCCGGCTTCGGCCGGAGAGCGCATGTCGGGACGGCTGACGATCTCCATCAGCGCGACGCCCGACCGGTTGAGGTCGACATAGCTGCGCGTGGGATGCTGGTCGTGCATCAGCTTGCCGGCGTCCTGCTCGACATGGATGCGTTCGACGCCGACATCCTTGGTGACGGCGTCGGGATCCTTGTCGTCGAGGCTGATCGCGATCGTCCCCTCGCCGACCAGCGGGTGGTAGAGCTGGCTGATCTGATAGCCTTGCGGCAGATCGGCGTAGAAATAATTCTTGCGGTCGAACCGCGACCATTTGTTGATTGCCGCATCGATCGCCATACCGGTGCGCACCGCCTGGCGAATGCATTCGCGGTTTGGCACCGGCAACATCCCCGGCATCGCCGCGTCGACCAGCGACACCTGCGTATTGGGCTCAGCCCCGAACCGCGTGGATGCGCCCGAGAACAGCTTGGCGTTCGACGTCACCTGGGCATGGACCTCAAGGCCGATCACGACCTCCCAGTCGCCGGTCGCGCCGTGGATGCGGTAGGTGGAAGCGTCGGTGTCAGCCATGAGGATGCGTCTCTGGAGTAATTAGGGTGAGTTCGGGAAAATATCGATCTAACCTGCGGTCGCGTGTCATCAGTGCGGCGCCAATGTAGGCGGCATGACCGCCGATCAGAAAGTCGGCAAGGATCGTATCGCGCGCGCCACCGCGTTGACGATAAAGTTTGAATGCCTGACCGGCGCGCCAGGCAGCAACGTCGTCGATCGGCCAGCTTTCGATGCCAATGTCGGAGAAGTATTCCGATTGTTCATCGACCGTCCGAAAACGTGAAGCCGTTTCGGCTCGAATTATCAGGTTGATCCCAAACGTCTCACTATCGGCGAATGCCTCCATCGACGCCCGCGCCCAATCGCCCTCCGCCGAGCCGATTTCGATCAGGTCGATGACAACGTTCGAATCCAGCAGGATCAAGGCAATGGTTCACGAAAGTCGGCCATGTAGTCGTCGGTGCTCTGACCCGTCCTTAAATGCCGGTACTTCTCTGCCGCAGAATCGATCCGCGCCCGCATCGCCTCGCGGCGACGCTTGCGTTCCTCAATTCCCAGCGACCCCTTTCGAATGACGGCCTCTTCGCCCCCGCGCCAGTCGATCTCAACCGGCTCTCCGGCTCGCAGGCCGAGTGCGTCGCGCACGTCTTTCGGGATCGTGACTTGCCCTTTGACAGTCAAATTGGTCATCTTGCTCATGGTACAGGTAATACCATAGCGGGTATTACCTGTCTATTACCACCACACTTCCGGCCGCGCTGCAAAGCCGGCGCGTTGTTCGATCGCCAGCCCGGCGTTCAGCACGCCCTGTTCGTCGAGCGGTCGTCCGATGATCTGCAGCCCTAGCGGCAAGCCGGCCGCGTCTAGGCCGCCCGGCACGCTCATCGCCGGCAGCCCGGCGAGTGATGACGGCACCGTGAACACGTCGTTGAGGTACATCGCCAGCGGATCGGCGACCTCGCCCAGCGCGAACGCCGCCGATGGCGCCGTCGGCGTGAGCAGCACGTCGCACGTCTCCCACGCCTTTTCGAAATCCTGCGCGATCAGCGTCCGGACCTTTTGCGCCTGGGTGTAATACGCATCGTAATAGCCTGCCGACAGCACATAGGTGCCGATCAGGATGCGGCGCTTGACCTCGGGTCCGAACCCGGCCGCGCGCGTCGCGGCGTACATGTCCTGCAAATTGGCGCCGTCGGGCAGTTCGCGCTGCCCGTAGCGTACGCCGTCATAGCGCGCGAGGTTCGACGACGCTTCGGCAGGCGCGATGATGTAATAGGCCGGCAGCGCGTATCTGGTGTGCGGCAGCGACACCTCGACGATCTCGGCTCCGGCGTCGCGCATCCACTCGATGCCCTGGCTCCACAGCGCCTCGATCTCGGCAGGCATGCCATCGACCCGATACTCCTTGGGAATGCCGACCCGTTTGCCCGCCATCGATGGCGACAGTCCGGCCTCCCACTGCGGCACCGCAAGCTCGAGCGACGTCGCGTCCTTGGGATCGAACCCGGCCATCGCCTCCAGCATGATCGCACAGTCGCGCACGTCGCGCGCCATCGGCCCCGGCTGGTCGAGGCTCGACGCGAACGCCACCACGCCCCAACGCGAGCAACGGCCATAGGTCGGCTTGATCCCCGAAATGCCGGTGAACGCGGCGGGCTGGCGGATCGAGCCACCGGTGTCGGTGCCGGTCGCCGCCGGGCACAGCCGCGCCGCGATCGCCGCCGACGATCCGCCCGACGATCCACCCGGCGCCAGCGCGGCATTGCCGCCGTCATTGCGCTTCCAGGGCGAGATCACATTGCCGAAGAAGCTGGTCTCGTTCGACGAACCCATCGCGAACTGGTCGAGGTTGAGCTTGCCGAGCATCCCCGCCCCGGCGTCCCATAGCTTGCCGGAAACCGTCGATTCATAGGTCGGTACGAAGCCTTCCAGAATGTGGCTGGCCGCCGTCGTCTGCACGCCTTGCGTACAGAACAGGTCCTTCATCCCGATCGGCACACCCGCCAGCGGCGCCAGCACCTCGCCCGCGGCGCGCGCCGCATCGGCGCGCTTTGCGGCGGCGACTGCGTGGTCGGGGGTTTCGACGATAAACGCGTTGAGCGCCTTGGCCTTGCTTACCGCGATGACAAATGCGTCGGCGACGTCGCGCGCCGAGAACGCGCCGCTGCGGACGCCGTCGCGGATCGCCGCGACGCCCAGATCGGTCAACTCGGTCATTATTCGATCACCTTGGGCACCGCGAAAAAGCCGTGCTCGGCCTGCGGGGCGTTGGCCAGCACCAGGTCGCGCACGTCACCATCGGTGACCACGTCGTCGCGTAGCCGCAGCCTGTTGGGGATCACCGCGGTCATCGGTTCGACGCCGGCACAGTCGACTTCGCCCAGCTGCTCGATCCAGCCGAGGATGTTGGACAGGTCGGGCGCGAGGCGCGCCGCCTCCTCCGGGGTGATCGCGATCCTGGCGAGGCTCGCGATACGCTGCACGGTTGCGGGTTCCACAGACATGGCAGCGCGGCTAGCACCCGGTTTCGACCGCTTCAAGCGTCCAGCCGCCCCCGCCCACGGTTGCGCCATCCGCATCCATGTCGCACGGGAGCGAAATTGCCGCCCGGCAGTTTATGCTGCATTGCACAATGGAGAGCCGCACTTGGCCCGCAAGTTCCTCTATGTCGTACTGGTATTGATCGTGCTCGCCATCGCTTCCGCCTTTGCCTATCGCTATTTCGGCGCGCAGATCCTGCGCCAGACGATGGTGCCCTCGGCCGCGTTCCAGGCGCAGCCGGCGATGCCCCGCACCACCTATGCCGATGCCGATATGTGGATCGCTCGCCCCGACAAACCGAACAATCCGGCACTGTGGGTCCCTGAGGGGTTCGCCGCCGCCGAAAGCCCGCCCGCCGCGGTGTTCTTCGTCCACCCGACGTCGTATCTCGAGCGGGCGCAGTGGAATGCCCCGCTCGACAATGCCGAAGCCAACAACCGCGCGGCGATCTTCCTGCGCGGCCAGGCATCGGCGTTCAACGAAGTCGGCGCGATCTGGGCGCCGCGCTATCGCCAGGCGACGTTCGGCGCGTTCCTTACGAGCGAGGATAGCGCGAAGCAGGCGCTCGGCCTCGCCTATCGCGACGTGCTTGCCGCGTTCGACCAGTTCCTCGTCGAGGTCGGCCCCGATCGCCCGATCATCCTTGCCGGGCACAGCCAGGGGGCGCTGCACCTCACCCATCTGCTCAAGGATCGCGTCGCCGGCCAACCGCTCGCACAGCGCATCGTCGCGGCCTATGTCGTCGGCTGGCCGGTTTCCAAATCCGCCGACCTCCCCGCGATGGGGCTGCCCGAATGCGCCGCCGCCGACCAGACCGGCTGCATCCTGTCGTGGCAGAGCTTTGCCGAACCTGCCGACCCGTCGCTGATCCTCGACACGTTCGACGCCACATCGGGCTTTACCGGCGTCTCGCGCGCCGGGACCGCGATGGTATGTACCAATCCGCTGACCGGCACGCCCGACACCGCCGCGACCGCCGACGTCAATCTGGGCGCGCTGTTCCCGTCGAGCGACCTGACCAGCGCGACGCTCGAGCCCGGCCGCGTGCCTGCGCGCTGCGAGGGGCGCGGGCTGCTGATGATCGGATCGGGGCCGGAGATGGGACCCTATGTTCTGCCGGGCAACAATTACCACGTGTTCGACTACAGCCTGTTCTGGGCGAACGTCCGCGCCGACGCGGCCCGACGAATGGCGGCGTTCGCGGGCATGACCCCGGACGGTGCCGGAACATAGCGCTCGACTCCGCCGCCTGCGCGCGGAAGGAAGAGCGGGCCATGATTACCGCCGATCGCACTCCCTTTCGCCAAGCCCTGCCCGGCGGCGGCCGGTTGCTCGGCCTCGATGTCGGCACCAAGACCATCGGTACCGCGCTGTGCGACGCGGGCTGGACCTTCGCCAGCCCGGCCCCGCTCATCCGCCGCCGCAAGTTCACGCAGGACAAGGCCGATCTCGTCGCGCTCATCGCTGCGCAGTCCGTGCGCGGCCTGGTCATCGGACTGCCGCTCAACATGGACGGCAGCGATTCGCCCCGGACCCAGTCGACCCGCGCCTTCGCCCGCAACTGCGAGGATATCGCCCTGCCGATCCTGCTGTGGGATGAACGCTGGTCGACCATCGCCGTCGAGCGCGTGATGATCGAACAGGACATGAGCCGCGCCAGACGTGCCGAGCGGATCGACTCGATGGCGGCGGCGCACATCCTCCAGGCCGCGATCGACGCGCTGGTTGCCGGGTGAGGGCTCGCGCATCTCAATCGCGGTGACGATAGGCTCCGTCGAGCAGGAACCGGCGGATCGCCGGATCAGACGTGAGCCCGGCAGCGATCGCGGCTGAACGTTCGGCTTCAATGGCGTCGCCCGCAAGCGAGGCAATCCGGGCCCGGGCCGCCCACCAGGGTTGATAGCCCTCGATCCCTTCGATTGCGTCCAGCATGCCAAGCGCTGCGACCGCGTTTCCGCACTCGGCATGCGCCACGGCGCGTGCCGACAATGCCCCGGCCGTCGGAGCGAAACCCGCCAGCACGTCATACAGACGCGCGAGCGGATACGCGAAGCGCTCCCCGGTCAGGCGCTGTTGGACATGCAGCGACTGGATCGCTGCTTCGGTCTGGAACCGCCCCGGCCGCGCCTTTGCCGCGGCGTCGCGCAACAGCGATTCCGCTTCCCGCAACTTTGCCGGTTCCCAAAGGCTGGTATCCTG
Source organism: Sphingomonas japonica (assembly GCF_006346325.1). Taxonomy (NCBI): domain Bacteria; kingdom Pseudomonadati; phylum Pseudomonadota; class Alphaproteobacteria; order Sphingomonadales; family Sphingomonadaceae; genus Sphingomonas; species Sphingomonas japonica. The sequence continues at coordinate 1,152,566 of NZ_VDYR01000001.1, forward strand.
CGAAAGAAGCGGCACGAACTCGCCATCGGCGTCGCGGCGCGCGGGCCGGCGCGCCTCGCAATAGAGCATCAGCGCCAGCAGTCCGATCGGCTCGGGTTCGTCGGGCAGCAGTCTGACCAGCACGCGGGCGAGCCAGATGGCTTCGTCAGCCAGACCTGCCAGCCTGCCATCCGCCCCCATCACATCGTCCCAGGCCGTGCCATAGGCGGCATAGATGGCGGACAGCACCGCCTCGATTCGCTCGGCTAGGTCGGAGGCGTCGGGCACCCTGAAAGCGATTCCGGTATCCCGGATCCGCCGTTTGGCACGCACCAGTCGCTGTCCCATGCTGGCCGGCGATATCAGATAGCTTGCTGCGATCGTCGCGGCGTCGACCCCAAGGACCGTTTGCAGCATCAGCGGTGCCTGTACTTCAAGCGCGATCGCCGGGTGCGTGCAGGCAAACATCAGTTCCAGCCGCCGGTCGCTCCACCCCGGTTCGCCAGCGATTGCCCGCTCCGCATGCAACAGCAGGACGGTTTGAGCGCCCCGGACTGCCGTTCGGTCGCGTTCGGCGCTGCGACCGGCGCGGCGACGCGCGACGGCGATTAGCCAACCCAGCGGGTTGCCCGGGACGCCGTCGCGGGGCCATTGCTCGAGTGCGGCGGCAAAGGCGTCGGCCAGCGCGTCCTCGGCCGACGCGATATCTCCGCTTCTTGCTGCGACGATCGACAGCAGCCTTCCGTACGACGATCGCGCCGCCGCTTCGGCATCGCCTGCCGCGGTCCGGCGCGATCGCCCGTTCATCGCCGCGCGCTCAATGGACGGGAGCGGGCAGCACTGGCCGGATTTCGACCGACCCAGCAGTGGCGCAGGGCGCGCGCGATGCCCATTCGAGCGCGCTGTCGAGATCGGGGACATCGATGATCACATATCCGCCCAGCATCTCCTTGGTATCGGCAAAGGGGCCATCGGCGACATGCCGCCGGCCTTCGCCAACCCGCAGCGTGGTCGCCGTTTCGGGCAGTTGCAGCCCGTTGCCACTGACCATCGCTCCACTTTGCGCGATGGCGCCCATATACGCGGTCCACCCTCCCCAATAGGCGGCGGCTGCTTGCGGATGGTCGCGCTTGGCCATCTCGGCAGCGGTTTCGTTGAACATCAGCATATAGTGCATCATTGGTTCCTTTGCGTCGATCCGCGCGGCTTACAAGAGGCCGCGCAAGCGATAGCGAAACCGCTCATATCGATGTGCGATGGACGGGCGCGGTTCAGACCGCGCGACTGAAAAAATTTGTGGCAGCGATTCGGCGCGCGACAGCGCCCCGGCCACCCGCGCAGTTGGGAACTCCCGGATGCAACCTATCTGTCATCCGATGCCGACCCCTTCCCTTGCCGCTCCCGTCCGCCGGGTCATCATCCGCGAAGTCCGCGCGCTGTTCAACGACAGCGCGCGGGGGCAGAAGCCGGTGCCGCGGTCTGACAATGCGCTGTTCGCGCCGACCGACGTGACGTGGCGCGTCCACGGCGACGTTATCGCGATGCTCGCCGGCGGCGTATCGTCGCTGCTCCTTCAGATGCTTCATCCCAAGGTGCTCGCGGGCGTGTGGGACCATTCGAACTTTCGCGCCGACATGCACGGCCGCCTGCGGCGCACCGCGCGGTTCATCGCGCAGACCACCTATGGCGATCGCGATGACGCCATGGCGGCGATCGACCGCGTGCGCCGCATCCACGACCATGTCGGCGGCACGCTTCCCGACGGCAGCGCCTATCAAGCCAGCGACCCGCATCTGCTCGCCTGGGTCCACGTCACCGAAACCAGCAGCTTCCTGAACGGCTGGATCCGCTATGGCGAGCCGCGCATGTCGCGCATCGACCAGGACCGCTATTTTGCCGAAGTGGCGCGGATCGGTCAGGCGCTCGGTGCCGATCCCTTGCCGACGACGCGCGCGCAGGCGTACAAGCTGATCGCGTCATACCGCCCCGAACTGATCGTCGATGCCCGCACGCGGGAGGTCCAGCGCATCCTGCTGGCCCAGCGCGCGCCACGCCTCGTCGCCGAACCGTTCCAGGCGATGGCGATGCGGGCGGGGATCGACCTCCTTCCCGTCTGGGCACAGCGGATGCACGGACTGGAAGCAGGCATGCTCACCGCGCCGCTCGTCCGCGCCGGGACTGGCGGGATCGCACGGACGCTGCGCTGGGCCTTTTCCTGATTGCGAAACCGCTGTCCTACAGCGCTCCTGCGTGCTTTATGCCTGGCATGAATCGCGCAGCCGCCGTCTCTACCCGCACCGCCTTCTTGAACTGCGCTGCGAACCGGAGAAAGCCGTGCGACACTCTCCACTTTCTCCACTTTACCGGCCATCCAGTGCTCAAATGGTTGTCGCTTCGCAAAGCCGCGGCTAATCGGCGCGCTTGATGCAGGCGTCCGATCACAGCCCGTCCGCGGTCCTCAAGGGCCGCGAGGCGTTTCCGCACCGGCACCTGACCGGCATCTCCGGCCTTCAGCCGCACGAGATCACCTTCCTGCTCGACGAGGCCGAGCAGTGGGTCGGGGCCAACCGTGCACATGCCAAGAGCGACAAACGGCTCGAGGGGCTGACGATCATCAACGCGTTTTTCGAGAATTCGACTCGCACCCTCCTGTCGTTCGAGATCGCGGGAAAGCGGCTTGGCGCCGACGTCGTCAACATGCACGCCGCGCAAAGCTCGGTGAAAAAGGGCGAGACGCTGATCGACACCGCGATGACGCTCAACGCGATGCGCGCCGACGTCATCGTCATCCGCCACGGCAGTTCGGGCGCGGTGCAGCTGATCGCCGACAAGGTCGCCTGCCCGGTGCTCAACGCCGGTGACGGGCGGCACGAACACCCCACCCAGGCATTGCTCGACGCGCTGACGATCCGTCGGCGGCGCGGGTCGATCGCCAACCAGCGCGTCGTCATCTGCGGCGACATCCTGCACAGCCGCGTTGCCCGCTCGAATATCCTCGCGCTGACGGCGCTCGCCGCGGAAGTGCGGGTCGTTGCTCCGACCACGCTGATGCCTGCCGCGATCGAGCGGATGGGCGTCACTCCGTTCACCGATTTCGATGCGGCGCTGGCGGGCGCCGACGTCGTGATGATGCTGCGGCTGCAGAACGAACGTATGTCGGGCGCCTTCATCCCCTCGACCCGCGAATATCACCTGCGCTACGGACTCACGCCGGAACGGCTCGCGCGCGCAGCCCCCGATGCTCTGGTGATGCACCCTGGTCCGATGAACCGCGGCGTCGAGATCGCCTCGAGCGTGGCCGACGATCCCGCCCGCTCGGCGATCACCGAACAGGTCGAGATGGGCGTCGCGGTGCGCATGGCCTGTCTCGACATCCTGACCCGAAGCGCGCGCGGCGTGGAGGGTTGGGCATGAAGACGCTGCTGCACAACGCGGTTCTGGTCTGTCCGAACGGCGGCGAACGCCCCGGCAGCCTGCTGATCAAAGGCGATGCCATCGCCGGGGTCGGCACGCTCGATGCACCGTCCGACGCGGTGGCCGTCGATTGCGGCGGCAAGCTGCTGGCGCCGGCGATCGTCGATCTGGGGGTGTTCGCCATCGACAAGCCGGCTTTCGCGGCCGGCGGCATCGTTCGCGCCGCACTGATGCCCGACCAGTCGCCGGTGCTCGACGATCCCGGCATCGTCCAGCGCGCCGCCGCGATCGGCAAACCCGAATTGTGGGTCCACCCGCTGGCGGCGGCAACGCGCGGCGTCGGCGGCAGCGACCTCGCCGAGATCGCAATCCTGCGCGATGCCGGCGCGCGCGCCGTCGCCACCGGGCGCCACGCGATCGCCGATGCCGGGGTGATGCGCAAGATCCTGGCCTACGCCGCTGATTGCGGAATGGCGGTGATCGCGCATGCCGAGGACACGGCGCTGACGGCGGGTGCTGTTGCGACCGAAGGCGAGACCGCGACCCGGCTGGGCCTTGCCGCCGCCCCGGCGCTTGCCGAGGCGCTTGCCGTTGTGCGTGACCTGATGCTGGCCGAGGAGACCGGCGCGCGGCTGCATTTTCGCCAGGTCACCACCGCCGCCGCGTTCGACCTGATCCGCGCGGCCAAGCGTCGCGGCGTCAAGGTGACCTGCGGCATCACCCCTGCCCATCTGGTGCTCAGCGATATCGCGATGACCGATTTTCGCACCTTCGCGCACCTGTCCCCGCCCCTGCGCGGTGAATCGGATCGACAGGCGGCGCGCGCCGCGATCGCCGACGGCACGATCGACGTGCTGACCTCGGGGCACGACCCGCGCGGACCCGAGGAAAAGCGCCTGCCCTTCGCCGATTCGCAGCCCGGCGCTGCGGGAGCCGAGACGCTGCTCGCGCTGGCGCTCGGGCTGGTGCGCGATGAATTGTTGCCGCTGGATCGGCTGTTCGCGCTGCTTGCCCGCAATCCGGCGCAAGTGCTTGGAATAGAGAGCGGAACATTGACACAAGGCGCTCCCGCCGACCTCATTCTGATCGATCGGGATGCACCGTGGCGGATCGACGCCGACGCGATGCGTGCCAAAGCGGGCAATACCCCGTTCGACGGCCTGCCGGTTCAGGGCAAGGTCGTGCGAACCTTCAAGGGTGGTGTCGAGATCGCATTCTAGGTCAGTAGTTTTGCGGCAAAGTCACGCACGTCCCCGCCGATGTCGCTGCGCGCCAGCGCCAGCGCCAAATTGGCCTTCACGAACCCGGCCTTGTCGCCGCAATCGTAGCGATCGCCGTCGAAGGTGTAGCCATGGAACGGCTGCTTGCCGATCAGCTGCGCCATCGCATCGGTCAGCTGGATTTCGCCGCCCGCGCCGGTGGTGGGATTGTCGAGGATGCGCAGCACCTCGGGTTGGAGGATATAGCGCCCGGGCGTCATCAGATTGGACTTGGCGGTACCGCGCTTCGGCTTCTCGACGACCTCGAGCACCTCGGTGACGCGCCCATCCCTCCTGCCCGGCGTGATGATGCCGTATTTGTCGGTTTCTTCGGGCGCCACTTCGAGCGCGCCGATGACGTTGCCGCCATGCTCGGCATAGACCTCGACCATCTGCGCCATGAAGCCGGGCGTGCCGACCATCAATTCGTCGGGCAGGAACACCGCGAAGGGCTCGTCGCCGATGATGTCGCGCGCGCACCACACGGCATGGCCGAGCCCGAGCGGTTCCTGCTGCCGCACATAGACCGGCGAGCCCGGCTTCTGGCGGATATTCTCGATCGCGGCGAGGCTCTTGCCGCGGCTGCGCATCGTGTCCTCGAGTTCGTAGGAGACATCGAAATGATCTTCGAGCGCGCCCTTGCCGCGGCCGGTGACGAAGATGATCTGCTCGATTCCCGCCTCGAGCGCTTCTTCGACTGCATATTGGATCAGCGGCTTGTCGACGACGGTAAGCATCTCCTTGGGCATCGCCTTGGTCGCGGGGAGGAAGCGCGTGCCGAGCCCGGCAACCGGAAACACGGCCTTGCGCAGCGGCTTGATCGACATGGAATTTCCCCTCTTCGTGAACGGCGCCGACCTAGTCGTTGCGCAGCAGTAGCGCAAATCGGGCTCGGCTTAGTGCGGTCTTAAGCCCCGTCCGCTATGTCCCGCGCATGACCGACCGTCCCCGCATCCTCGTCATTTTCGGTACCCGCCCCGAAGCGATCAAGCTGTTCCCCGTGATCGCGGCGCTGCGCGCCGATACCCGCCTCGACGTGCGCGTCTGCGTCACCGCGCAGCATCGCGGGTTGCTCGACCAGGTGTTGTCGATCGCGGAGCTCGTGCCCGACATCGACCTCGACCTGATGGAGCCGGGCCAGAACCTCGACCGCCTCACCGCGCGGCTGCTGACCGGGCTCGGCGAGGTCATGGATGCCGAGCGTCCCGACCGCGTGCTTGTTCAGGGCGACACCGCCACCGCAATGGTCGGCGCGCTCACGGCTTATTACCGCAAGACCCCGGTGGGGCATGTCGAGGCGGGGCTGCGTTCCGGTGATATCTACCAGCCTTGGCCGGAGGAAGTGAACCGCCGCATCGTCGCGCCGATCGCCGACCAGCATTTCGCGCCGACGCAGACGTCTGCCGATGCGCTGCGCCGCGAGAATATCGATCCAGCGACGATCCATGTCACCGGCAATACCGTCATCGACGCGCTGCATGCCACCCGGAAGCGAATCGCCGCCGATCCGTCGATGGCTGCCGGCCTTGATCCGCTCATGCAGCGCTTTGCAGGCAAGCGCCTGATCCTCGTCACCACGCATCGCCGCGAGAATTTCGGCGACGGGATGGAGCAGATCGCCCGTGCGATCGGACGCATCGCCGACCGCGACGACACCGCGATCCTGTTTCCGATCCATCCCAACCCCAATGTCGTATCGGTGATGGACGCGATGCTTGGCGACCGCAGCAACGTGGCGCGCATCGATCCGCTCGATTATCCCCATTTCATCCGCGCGCTCGAGATGGCGCACATCGTGCTGACTGATTCGGGCGGCGTTCAGGAGGAAGCCCCGGCGCTGGGCAAGCCGGTGCTGGTGATGCGCGACACCACCGAGCGCCCCGAGGGCGTCGCCGCGGGCACCGCGCGGTTGGTCGGGCCGCGCGAAGACCGCATCGTTTCCGAAATCTTCACCCTGCTGGACGATAGCAATGCCTATTCGGCCATGGCGCGCGCCCACAATCCGTTCGGCGATGGCAAGGCTGCAGAGCGGATTGCAAGGGTCGTCGCGAATGGTTTCGGATTCTGAGCTGAAGGTCGTTGTCCTGGGGCTCGGCTATATTGGGCTGCCCACCGCCGCGGTGATCGCGCGCACCGGCGCCAGGGTGCTCGGCATCGACGTGCACGAGCATGTCGTCGAGACCGTCAATTCGGGCAAAGTGCATATCGAGGAAGTCGACCTCGACGGACTGGTATCGGGCGTGGTCGCGCGCGGCCATCTGCGTGCCTCGACCCGGATCGAGCCCGCGGACGTCTTCGTGATCGCCGTCCCCACCCCCTTCGACGCGGACCACGCGCCAAATATCGGCTATGTCCTGCAAGCCGCGACGACGATCGCCACCGTGCTCAAGCCGGGTGACGTCGTCATCCTCGAATCAACGTCACCGGTCGGAACCACCGACAAGGTGCGCGACATGCTGTCGCAGCTGCGCCCCGACCTCAAGGTCCCGGGCCGCACCGGCGAAAGCGCCGACATCGCCATCGCCTATTGCCCCGAGCGGGTGCTTCCCGGCCGCATCCTCGTCGAGCTGATCGACAACGACCGGGTCATCGGCGGGATCACCCCGCGCTGCGCGCGCAAGGCACTGCAATTCTATCGCCGCTTCGTCCGCGGCGCCTGCGTCACCACCACCGCGCGCGCGGCGGAAATGACCAAGCTTACCGAGAATGCATTTCGCGACGTCAACATCGCCTTCGCCAACGAACTGAGCCGCGTCGCCGACACGCTGGGCGTCGATGTCTGGGAAGTAATCCGCCTCGCCAACCGCCACCCGCGCGTCAACATCCTGCAGCCTGGCCCCGGTGTCGGCGGGCATTGCATCGCCGTCGATCCGTGGTTTCTCGTCCACGGTGCCCCCGACGACACGCCGCTGATCCGCACCGCGCGCGAGGTCAACGACGCCAAGACCGACCATGTCATCGCCAAGGCGATCGCGATGATTGAGGCGATGCCGGGCGTTCCCGTCGCGTGCCTCGGCCTCGCGTTCAAGGCGAACATCGATGATTTCCGCGAAAGCCCCGCGCTGAAGGTAGCGCTCGCGCTGGCGCACCGGTTCGGCGAGCGGGTGCGCATCGTCGAGCCCTACGCCGCCGCGCTGCCCGACGCCTTTCTGGGAACCGGCGCAGCACTGATCGACATCGATGCGGCGATTGAGCGCTGTCCGATCTTCATCGCGCTGGTCGATCACGACGTGTTCAAATCGGTGCCGCTCGATGAGCGCGTGGACAAGCACGTGTACGATACGCGCGGCATCTGGCCGGATCAGCCGCGATCGGCTTTCCACGGCGCAGCGTTTCGGCTCGCCGGATAACTAACGTCCAGGCCGCCGATTGGACAGCGGCATCGCATGCGGGTATGTGCGCGCCCTGCCTGGCCAAGCGTCCAGGAACAAAATCGATCCTTGTCGCTTCCACATGCCTTGATCGCCATGAAATTCCTGTTTCGCAAACCTCCCGTCGCGTATCGAGACTTTGCCGCTGCACCGGGCGAGCGGATTTATGCCATTGGCGACGTCCACGGTTGCATCGATCAGCTCGACGATCTGCTCGCGAGGATCGCTGTCGACGACGCGGCCCGACCCGCCGCCAGCACCAGTGTCATCTTTCTCGGCGACCTGATCGATCGCGGCCCGGCCTCGGCGACGGTTGTCGAGCGCGTGATCGGGCTTGCGCAGGCCAGCGACCGCGTGAAGCTGATCCTGGGCAACCATGAAGAGATATTTCTCGAGGCGGCCCGCGGCAAGGCAAGTGCGGCCAAGTCGCTGCTTGCGATCGGCGGCTATGCCACGCTCGCAAGCTACGGAATCACCTCCGAAGAAGCCGATCACGGCAGTTTCGAAGATCTGGCGGCGACCCTGCTTCAGCGGATTCCGCGAAGCCACGTCGATTTCCTTGCGCGCGGTCGCCAGTCGATCCGTTCCGGAGACTATCTCTTCGTTCATGCCGGCATCCGCCCCGGCCGGGCGCTGGATGCACAGAATGTGCGCGACCTGCGCTGGATTCGCGAGCCGTTCCTGTCGGCTGTTCGCAATGATGGCATGATGGTGGTGCACGGCCACACGCCAACCCGCGACGTCGACATCCGCGAGGACCGCATCGGCGTCGATACGGGCGCCTATATGAGCGGGACGTTGACCGCGATCGGCATCGAGGGGCGCGAGCGATGGTTTTTGACCGCCAGCGGTCAGCAGGCCAACCTCGCCGCCGAATAGTCAATCTAGCGGCATATCGCGCGTAGTTAGCAGTTCGGGCATGATTGGCCGCGCCTCGATTTGAGCGATTGCTGCAGCTTCGCGCGCCAGCATTGCCGCTCGCTGCCGTGCATTCATATGGGTGCCGCTGGCCAACAGCCCGCCGCCGACGCGCCGCCCGGCCCCAAGCCAAAAGCGCTGGGCGGCGCGAGGATCATACCCGGCATTGGCCATCAGATAGGCGCTGAGACGGTCAGCCTCGATCTCGGTCTGACGCCACAGCCGCCGGTTTCTGCCGAACTCTCGAAATAGTCCCCGTGCGACGCCCGCTCGAGTGAGGCGATCGGGGTGATCGAGAACGATGTGGGCGAACTCATGCGCCACGACCGCGGCCAGCTGATCGTCCTCGGGCAGGCGATTCATCAACTCCGTGGTCACCTGGATCGTCTGACCATCGGTGCCGGCATTGTCGGTGGCCGATACCTGGGCCTCCACTCTCCCGGCGCAAATGCGCTCCGTGGGAATTCGCAGCGTGCGCTGCCGGCCGCGATCGGCCAGGCTCACGTCGACCGAACCACCGCTTCCAGCCTGTTCGATCGTGCGCAGCGCCTGTTGCACGGTCGTCGCGCTGCGCACGTTGGCGGCGGCGATGTGCGTCAGCGAGCTGGTGTCGGGGATATCGAATGCCGCCGCGGGACTGCCTGGCAGCACACCCTCGACACCGATCGCAGCCTCAAAGCCGAACAGCTCGGCCGCGGCCTCCTCGTATTGACCCAGATACGCAGAGCGAGAGTGCAAGATCAGGCCGGTCGCAGGAACCAGCGTCTGGCACAGCGCGGCATTCGCTTTTGCGATGCGATAGAAGATGCCGGCCAACCGCAGATCCGCCGCTTGCAAGGCTCGAAGATCGGACTTGCGATCGAGGCCTGTCCCAGGTGCCGCTGCCGGCTTCAGCGGACGCGGCTCCGCAATGCCGGGAATCACGGTCAGTGTTGCTGCCACGCAACACAAGCGGAGTATCATTCGGCCCGTCCAACGCATCGACGCGGTTCTAGCTCGCGCGAAGGGGAATGCCAGTGGCTGCATCGCGGCAGATTTGCGGCGGCACGTGGAAGCGAGATGTCGAAAGTTGCTTGTCATATCCGCGACAAGCGAATATTGCGGCTTCGCAGCATTATCTACGAAAAGGGAATTGACGATGCGGATTGTAAAGTTTGCCGTGATCGCCGCCGCCACAGCGGGCATGATGTCGTCGGCGGTAGCGTATGCCGGCCAGTCGACCCGCTCGGGCTCGGCACTGCCGACCGCCAAGGCGCAGACGGCTCCGGTCTCGGGCGTCCGCTCGTCGGCCAACCTGAAGAAGAAGAGCAACCTCGGCGCCGAAGGTGCAGTGATCGGCGTCGCGGCTGCGGCAGCGATCGGCCTCGGCATCTACGTCGCGGTTGACGAGGAAGATGGTCCGGAAGTCGACAGCCCGGGCTGAATTCTCTGTCTAAGTTGTTTGGTATGAATGCAGCGCCGAATTATCGAGTGATAATCGGCGCTGCATTTTTTTGTGTCGCCATCGTTCTCGGTGGCGGCGGCAGTCCATCTCCAGCCCCGGAACTCGCGGTCGAGCTTTGCGCATTGATCGCCGCGGTCCTGTTCGTAGCATGCAGTCCCGCCAAAGGCGGTATGCCTCGTGACTGGGCATTACTGGCGCCGATGCTTGCGCTTCTGTGCCTGTGCATCGTCCAGCTGCTGCCGCTCCCGCCGTTACTCTGGAAGGCGCTTCCAGGCCGCGAACCGGTCATCGCCGCACTCGAGCTGGTCGAAAAATCCGATGAATGGGCGCCGATCTCGGTATCGCCTTATCGAACGCTGGCAAGCGCGCTGGCGTTAATCCCACCGATCGTCATGTTCGGCATCGTTTCCACGCTTTCCAGAGCTGAGCGCTCATTGCTGCTGCGCGTGCTTGCCGCGCTCGGTCTCGCGAGTGCGGTCGTGGGGGCAGTCCAACTGGTTGGCGGCCGGGCAAATTGGCTGCGTTTCTATGAGAATACGCATCTAGGCTTCATCACCGGATTCCAGGCCAACCGAAACGCTGCGGCTGACCTTTTGCTGATCGCTGCGTTAGCGGTGCTCGCAAGTGCGCGAGCAACCCCGCGCATTTGGGAATCCACGCTCGGCAAATCGGTTACCCTCGGTGCGATCGGGCTGTTGGCCGTCTCGACCATCCTGACCGGCTCGCGTGCGGGTGTGGCGCTGATCCTCGTTGCGGCCGTGTTCTGCGTCCTCATGCTTTCCTGGCACCGCGTATCTCTGCGGCGATGGATCATCGGGGGGGGCATCACCATATTGGCCGGTCTGGCGATTGTGGCGACGTTGAACGGTAACGCAAATCTCAACCGGACCTTCGAACGATTTGCGACACAAGAGACGCGGACGGCGATCTGGTCGGACACCAGCTATGCAATCCAGCAATACTGGCCCGTCGGCTCCGGGATCGGGACGTTTGAGCCGACCTTCATTGCCGCCGAGCGACTAGAACTGGTAGATGCCAGTCGACCCAATCGCGCCCATAACGATTATCTGGAATTCCTTTTGGAAGCCGGCTTGGCAGGCATCATCCTGGTCCTGTGGAGCGCAGCAATTCTGGCGATCCGCTCGGTCGGGCAGATCCGCCGCCCGCCAAGCCGTGAAGCAAAGCTGCACGCCGTCTTCGCGCTGGGAGCATTGGCCGTTTTTGCGTTGCATTCATTGGTGGATTATCCGATGCGCTCGATATCGCTCGCATGTGTTGCGGCATTTGCGGTCGGGCTGCTCACGCGGACGACTCACCAGTTGATGCCGATCGGCGTGAAAGCGGATCAGGGAGAAATTTTGAAATGAACTGGGGCCGATTGGCGACGTCGTTGATGCTCGCAGCGACCGTCGGCGCATGTAGTTCGGTTGCTCCGAACCTCCCCCGCGGTGCGAGCGCCTATTCGGTAATTCCCGCCGCGTCTGGAACGGATACGACAAGAAATTACGAGATCGGTCCGCTCGATGTGCTGCAGGTCACCGTCTTTCAGGAGCCCGACTTGTCGTTTGACGAGTTGCAGGTCGATGCGGCGGGGAATTTGCTGTTTCCGCTGATCGGTGATGTCAGGGCCACCGGAAAGACCGCTCGCGACCTCTCGCTGGAGATCGCGCAACGGCTCGGTGAACGCTATCTGGTCAATCCGCAGGTCTCTGTCCTCATCCGGTCCTCAGTTTCCCAGCGGGTCACTGTCGAAGGCAACGTGACCGAGCCCGGTGTTTATGACATCCGCGGCACCTCGACGTTGCTGGAGGCGCTCGCGCGAGCCAAAAGTCCTACTCGTGTCGCAAAGCTAGATGAAGTTGTGGTGTTCCGCGTCATCGACGGCACGCGAATGGGCGCAGTATTCGACGTAAAAGCAATCCGGGAAGGCGAGGCAGATGATCCGGTGTTGCTAGGCGGAGATACCGTCGTGGTAGGGTTCGACTCGGTCAAGGGTGCATTCCGAGACTTCCTCACTACCGCGCCGTTCTTTGCCGTCTTCAGTCGGTTCTAGTTCGTATGAGGAACGTCAAGTGAGTATTGGTTCGACCTCTGCGGAATCCGGCCGGAACGGATATCTCGATCTCGACGGCGATGGAGAGCGTTCGCCATATCCTGCCGGATTTGGATTGGACTTCCGCCGGATCTGGGTGCTGTTGCGCCGCAATGCGCTGATTATCGCAGGCATCGTGACCGTTGCGGCAATCATCGGTCTGATTGCGACGCTGCTGATGCAACCGACCTACATCGCGGAAGCAAGTGTGCAGATCGAGCAGGAAACCGATCGGGTGCTGGAAAGCCAATCGGTGGAACCGGTCGCCGCATATCAGGATGCCGATCGCTTCCTGCAGACGCAGACGGACATTCTGCGCAGCCGGGCGATGTCTCGCCGTGTTGCGCAGGCGCTCAATCTGCTGGACGCGAATTCATTTTTTGAAGCGATGGGCACAGAGCCGCCGGAAGAAATTCCTGGCATGACGCTTCAGCAGGCCAAGCGAGATGCGGTTGTTGATCTCTTGCTCGAGAACCTGCTGATCTCGCTACCTCAGGACTCGCGCTTGGTCACCATCGGGTTCCGCAGCCCCAATCCGCGCCTGGCTGCCCGGATTGCCAATACCTACGCTACCGAATTCATCCGCAGCAATCTCGAACGCAAGTTCGAGAGTTCCTCTTATGCCCGGGACTTTCTTTCCAAACAATTGGCTGAGACCAAGGCGCGGCTGGAACAGTCCGAGCGGGAGGTAAATGCCTATGCCCGACAAGCAGGATTAATTCGCACCGAAGATGACGTCGAGGGTGGATCCGGCCAGCAATCAGTGACGTCGGCGAGCCTGGTTCAGCTCAACGCCGCCGCTAACGATGCAATTGCGGCACGCATCGCTGCCGAGCAGAAGTGGCGCTCGGTCGAACGCACTCCGGCGCTAAGCATTCCCGACGTGCTTGCAAACCAGGCCATTCAGGGGCTGCTCCAGCAGCGATCGGAGCGCACCGCCGCGTTGCAGCAAGAACTAGAACGGCACAGGGAATCGCATCCAACTGTATTGCAGCTGCGGGCCCAGATTGGTGAAGTCAATTCGCAGATCGACACGCTTGCAGCGGGGATACGCTCTTCGATCTATAATCAATATCAATCTGCTCTGCTGCGCGAACGGTCCCTAATCGCCGAGGTCGGGCAGTCCAAGGGCGCGCGGTTGGCCGAGCAGGACCGCGGAGTTCGGTTCAACATCCTCGCGCGCGAAGCGGATACCAACCGAACACTCTATGACGGGCTGTTGCAGCGGTTCAAGGAAGTAAGCGCCGCGGCGGGGATCAGTTCCAACAACATCTCGATCGTGGATGAAGCCGAACAGCCGACCGAACCAGATTCACCGAAGTTACCGCTGAACCTTGCCTTGTCGATCCTGATTGGCCTTGCTGCTGCGTTGGGCATTGTTTTCATCCGCGAGCAGTTGGACGACGCAATTCGCGCGCCTGAGGATGTCGAGACCAAGCTTTCGGCAACGACGCTTGGCATCATCCCTGCTGTAGATGAAAGACCTATCGATCAGTTGTCCGATCCGCGCTCACCTGTCAGCGAAGCGTATAACGCGTTGCGAACTGCTCTGCTCTATTCGACATCCGAGGGCCTTCCGGCGAGCATGTTTGTAACGAGCAGTCAGGCAAGCGAAGGCAAATCGACAACCAGTCTGGCAATCGCGGTCGGACTGGCCAAACTGGGCAAAAAGGTTGTGCTAATCGACACCGACTTGCGTCGGCCCGCGATGCACATCCTGCTCGGGTTGCCCAATGGCCTGGGGCTTTCCGATCTGTTGACCTCAACCCAGTCGCTTTCTGCAGCACTGCGTCCAACTTCTCACGAGAACCTCTCCTTTGTTTCGTCGGGACCGGTTCCGCCAAGCCCGACCGAGTTGCTTGGTGGAATGCGGTTTCCGGAGATCGTCGCCGAGCTTGAGGCAGATTTCGACGCCGTTGTAATCGACGGGCCACCCGTGCTGGGCCTTGCCGACGCCCCTATCGTCGCAGGGATTGCAGCCGGAACAGTCTTTGTCGTCGAGGCCAATCGCGGGCATCGCGGCGGCACCAAATCAGCCATGCGACGTTTGCGTTCGGCTCGTGCATCGATCCTTGGCGTCGTGCTGACGAAATTCGACAACCGCAAAGCCGGGTCGGATTATGGCAATTATGGAAATGACTATTACAGCTATGGTCATCACCAGGATTGATGGATGGTTGACCTGACCGCAGATCGACCGTGACCCTGACGCGCAGTCTTGTTTGCGGGTTGGCGGTCATTCCGTTGGCTTTGCTCGGCCTGATTAATGCGCAGCAGCGTGGGGTTGATCTAGGGCTTGAGCGGGAAGCTGCCGAGTTTGGTGGAGAAGATGCCTATGCGCTGGCGGTGCGGGCAGTAGAGATCGGTGAGTTGCCGACTGCCAAGCGTCATTTGAAAGACTATGTCACGAGCAGTCCGATGGATGCCCGCGGGCTTTCGCTGGTTGGAGGACTGGCAGCGCAGGCTCAAAATGCGCTTGGCACTGACGCGGCCTTTCGGGCGGCTGCGTTGCTCGGTTGGCGCGACGTCCCAACCCAGCTTTATTGGTTTTCGACGGCACTTGCTGCGAACGATGTCACAACCGCCGCACAGCGGCTCGACGCGCTACTTCGCACTTCAACTAGCACACAGCTAACCGAACCCTTGCTCGCAACGCTTGAAGCCATCCCGGCCGGTCGCGAGGCCGTCACGGCACGTCTGGCGCTCAACCCGGACTGGGCGGCGAGTTATGTACAGTCCGTATCCACCCTGCAGAACGAGCAGGCCACTGCACGGATGGACGTCATTCGTCGCGCGCATAATGCCGGCCTGACCGTGGCTTGCGAGGATATCGGCTACACTGTCAATGCGCTCGCACGAAAGCAAAGTCTCGACATGGCGTTCGCTCTGTGGTCGATCGGTTGCGCGAATGGTCAGGCTCGAGCGAACACGTTGCGCAATGCCGATTTCGAAGAACCGCTTCCGCAGGCAGCAAGAGCGGAGTCGCCATTTGACTGGGCACTCTCCTCAAGTGGATCGATGCAGGTGTCGATCGAGCCCATTTCCGGACGAAGCGGCAACGTGCTTCAGATACGCTCGTCGGGCACCATCTCCGAGCCCAGTGCGAGCCAGATCGTACGACTGGCACCCGGAAACTACGAAGTTACATGGCAGTCATCGGCTCCGAAAACGCCAGACGAGATGATGCGGCCGGTCGTCCGGTGCCTGGAAACCGGATATTCCATCGCGACCGAGAAAATCGAGGATCGTGCGGTACGTGTCGCAATTCCTGAAAATTGTGACTGGCAAAGCTTCGCTATCGTTCCGCCGACAAGGATTTCGGCAGCGGCCGCCCCATGGTGGATCGATCAGATCAGGATTCGCCCACTCGGATGACGGATGTCGGGCAACCAGGGTGCTATAAATCAGGGGCGGGCGACGGCCCTGACGGCGATTATTCTCCGCAGGAACCCTAATGCCATCGGCTTGGTGGCGTCCAATTTTCAACAACGTACTAACAGCGCGGTTGCCGACCGCTGGCGGACCTCAGAGACCCAAGCTCCACCAGCATCCCCACAAAAGTTTCTTGTTCACGGTTTCTACCATAACCGAGCATAAGGCGCCGATGCTGCACGACAACATTCCGGTTTACCGCCTTTCGACCTCGCCAATGCCCTCTATGGACCCGGCGCTGGCATGACGGCGGTTCGCTCCCTCACCCATCTCGACCGTCTCGAGGCCGAATCGATCCATATCCTGCGCGAGGTGGCGGCCGAGGCCGAGAAGCCGGTGATGCTGTATTCGGTGGGCAAGGATTCGGCGGTGATGCTGCATCTTGCCAGGAAGGCCTTCTATCCCTCGCCCCCGCCCTTTCCCCTGTTGCATGTCGATACGACGTGGAAGTTCCGGGCGATGTACGAGCTTCGCGATCGCGCCGCGGCGGAGGCGGGAATGGAATTGCTCGTCCATCGCAATCCCGAAGCGATGGCACGGGGCATCAATCCGTTCGACCATGGCGCGCTCCATACCGACATGTGGAAGACCGATGGGCTGAAGCAGGCGCTCGACCTGCACGGGTTCGACGTGGCATTCGGCGGCGCGCGGCGCGACGAGGAAAAGAGCCGGGCGAAGGAACGCGTGTTCAGTTTCCGATCGGCATCGCATCGCTGGGATCCCAAGGCGCAGCGCCCCGAACTGTGGCGGCTCTACAATGCCCGCAAGGCCAGGGGCGAGAGCATTCGCGTGTTCCCGATCTCGAACTGGACCGAGCTCGATATCTGGCAATATATCCTGCAGGAGCGGATCGAGATCGTTCCGCTCTATTTCGCAGCGCCGCGTCCGACCGTGGTCCGCGACGGGCTGACGCTGATGGTCGACGACGACCGGTTCCCGCTTGAAGCCGGCGAGGAGCCGGTATTGAGGTCGATCCGATTTCGGACGCTAGGCTGCTACCCGCTGACCGGCGCCGTCGAGAGCGAAGCGGCGACGTTGCCCGAAATCATCCAGGAGATGCTGCTCACCACGACGTCGGAACGCCAGGGCCGCGCGATCGACCACGACCAGGCGGCGTCGATGGAAAAGAAGAAGCAGGAGGGCTATTTCTGATGGCTGGTCAGGAAAGCGCCTATCGCGTCGACGCACTCGTGGCCGAGGATATCGACGCCTATCTGGCTCAGCACCAGGCAAAATCGCTGCTGCGCTTCATCACCTGCGGATCGGTCGATGACGGCAAATCGACACTGATCGGACGGCTGCTCTACGATTCGAAGATGATCTTCGAGGACCAGCTCTCCGCGCTGGAAGCCGATTCGAAGCGGGTCGGGACGCAAGGGCAGAATATCGATTTCGCGCTGCTCGTCGATGGTCTTGCCGCCGAGCGCGAGCAGGGCATCACGATCGATGTCGCCTATCGCTTCTTCGCCACCGAAAAGCGCAAGTTCATCGTCGCTGACACGCCCGGTCACGAGCAATATACCCGCAACATGGTCACCGGTGCATCGACTGCCGACCTTGCCGTGATCCTGATCGACGCGCGCAAGGGCGTGCTGACCCAGACGCGGCGGCACAGCTACCTCGCCCATCTGATCGGCATCCGCCACATCGTCCTTGCGGTGAACAAGATGGATCTGGTCGGATACGACCGGCAGGTGTTCGACCGTATCGTCGCCGACTATCGCGCGTTCGCGAACTCCATCGGCATCGACGCGTTCACGCCAATCCCGATCTCCGGGCTGGGCGGAGACAATATCGCCAGCAGGTCGGCGATCACTCCCTGGTATTCCGGGCCCACGCTGATCGAGCATCTGGAAACGGTCGACGTGGACATCGACGCCGTCGCTACCGAACCATTCCGAATGCCGGTGCAATGGGTCAACCGTCCCAATCTCGATTTCCGCGGCTTTTCGGGGTTGATCGCCAGCGGCACCGTGCGCCCCGGCGATGCGGTGCGCATCGTACCATCGGGTCGCACTTCGAAGATCGCCCGGATCGTGGCGATGGGGGGCGATCTGGATGAGGCGCGGGCCGGTCAGTCGGTGACGATCACGCTGGCGGACGAGATCGACTGTTCTCGCGGCGATCTGATCGCAGCCGCGTCCGCACCGCCCGAGGTCGCCGACCAGTTCCAGGCGACGATCGTCTGGATGGATGCCGAGCCCATGCTGGTGGGCCGGGCATATTGGCTCAAGATTGGTGCTCAGATGGTCAGCGCCACTATCCAGGAGCCGCGCCATGCGGTGGACGTCAACACGATGGCCGAACTGTCGGTCAGGACTCTCGAGCTGAACGATATCGGCGTGGCGGAAGTCTATACCGATCGCCCGATCGCGTTTGAAGCCTATGCGACCAATCGCGACCTCGGCGGGTTCATCCTGATCGACAAGATCACCAACGCCACGGTCGCCGCCGGCCTGCTCAGCTTCGCGCTGCGCCGGAGCCAGAATGTCCATTGGCAGTCGATCGAGATCACCCGCGACGCTCATGCCGCGCAAAAGGGTCAGCGACCCAAGTTGCTATGGTTTACCGGCCTGTCGGGATCGGGCAAATCGACGATCGCCAACCTGGTCGAAAAAAGGCTGCACGCACTGGGCAAGCATAGCTTCCTCCTCGATGGCGATAACATCCGCCATGGCCTGAACCGCGACTTGGGCTTCACCGACGCCGATCGCATCGAGAATATCCGCCGCGTCGGCGAGGTCGCCAAGCTGATGACCGATGCCGGGCTGATCGTGCTGACGGCGTTCATCTCGCCGTTCAGGGCCGAGCGCTCGATGGTTCGGTCGATGTTCGCCGAACGCGACTTCATCGAGATCTTCATCAGCACCCCGCTCGCGGTCGCCGAGGAGCGCGACGTCAAGGGGCTGTACAAGAAAGCTCGGGCTGGTGACCTCAAGAACTTCACCGGCATCGACAGCCCCTATGAAGAACCCGAAGCGCCGGAACTCATCATCGATACGACGGCGATGTCGCCCGACGATGCCGCCGACCTGATCGTCAGGACCTGCTTGGCATGACACAGATGTCTGACGCCGCCCTCGCTCGCGCGATTGCGGACGCCGCGGGGCAAGTCCTGATGGCGGTGCGCGGCAGCGGGTTGTTCGCAGGCAAGGCGCTGGGAGCGGCGGGCGATCGCGTGGCGAATGCGCTGATCCTGGAAAAGCTGGCGCAGGTCCGGCCGGACGACGCCATCCTGTCCGAAGAAAGCGCCGACGACGCGGTCCGGCTCGACCGCAGCCGGGTATGGATTGTCGACCCGCTCGACGGAACTCGTGAATATTCCGAAGGGCGCAGCGATTGGGCGGTGCATGTCGCGTTGGCGATCGACGGTGCGCCGGCGGCTGGGGCGGTCGCCCTGCCTGCGCTCGGTGAAACCTTCGCGACGGATCGGCCAGCCGCGCTTCCGCCTGCCGGGCAGTCGTTGAGGATGGTGGTCAGTCGCACCCGCCCGGCTCCCGAAGCGGAAATGGTCGCTGCGGCGATCGGCGCGTCGCTGGTGCCGATGGGCTCGGCCGGGGCGAAGGCGATGGCGATCCTGCGCGACGAAGCCGACATCTATGTCCATAGCGGCGGACAATATGAATGGGACAGCTGCGCTCCGATCGCGGTGGCGGCGGCAAGCGGACTGCACGTCTCGCGGATCGACGGCTCGCCGCTCGTGTACAATCGTCGCGACGTGTACCTTCCCGACCTGCTGATCTGCCGCGAGGATATCGCAGGCCGTGTCCTCTGGCTGATCGCCAACGCCGCGAAGGCACCCGCCACCGTCCAAGCCCCTTGACTGTACCCGCCGTCATGGCACCCCAGTCGCACAGGGGGCTTTGATGGACTGGCTAAATGCCGTTGCCGGATTGCTGGTCGGGATCATCGTCGGCGTGACGGGGGTTGGTGGTGGATCCTTGATGTCGCCGCTGCTGATCCTGTTCTTCGGCGTCGCGCCGGCGACTGCGATCGGGACCGACCTGTGGTTCGCGGCGATTACCAAGTCGGTCGGCGGCTACGTGCATCATCGGCAAAGCAGCGTCGCGCTCGACATCGTCGGGTTGCTGGCGATCGGCAGCATTCCGGCGGCGATATTGACGGGTCTATGGCTGTGGCAGTTCGGCGGCACCTCGATGCGCAGCGATGTGCTGTCGCAACTGCTCGGCATCGTCCTGATCCTGACGTCGGTCGCGACCCTGCTGCGGCAGCGCGTTGCCCGCTTCGCATTGTCACTGTCGATCCGCCAACACCCCGCCTTTACGACGTTCAAACGGATTGCCACGATCCTTGCGGGAGCGCTGCTGGGGATTATGGTCACGCTGACATCGGTCGGCGCCGGCGCACTAGGCGCGACGATGCTGCTGTGTCTGTATCCCAAGCGGCTGTCGCTGCATCAGTTGGTCGGGACCGACATCGCCCACGCCGTCCCGATCGCCTTGGTCGGGGGGATCATCCACCTGCTGATCGGGACGGTCGACTGGGCATTGCTCGCCATGCTGCTGGTCGGATCGATCCCGGGGATCATCGTCGGGTCAAGACTAGCCGCGCTGATCCCCGAAGCGCTGATCCGGCCCGCTTTGGCGGTCGTCCTGGTCTTTGCCGGGCTCAAGCTAATTGTCTGATATGTCCAGCAAACCGGCAGCGACCGCGAAACGCTCCAGAAACGGGACGACCGGCCCGAGCGGGCGCGCTGTTGCATTGCGGCATCGTACAAAGAGGTGCATAGGCCGATTGATAAAGGTGCGCGATGTACGCCGCGCCATATCGCCTAGGGGGAAGCATGAACCTCGAGTCTGGGCGGATGCGACCGTCTGGTGACGCGTTGGTCGGATTCCGAACTCCCGCGTTCTCCTCTCGCCGTGCCGTGCGCGCCCGCATGTACGTCATCCTCGCTGCGATCGACATCGCATGCATTTTCGCCAGCTTCGTCGTAGCATCGGTGGTGTACGGGATGCCGCTTGCCAGCGGACAATGGGCGGTCGTGGCCAGCTCGCTGGCACCGATCTACGTCGCAGCAGCGGCCAATGGCGGTGCCTATTCGGCCGAGGTGCTGGTTACTCCCGGGCAGGGAGTCACACGATCGCTGCGTGCCTTGCTGCTCGCCATTGGCGTGCTCATGTTCCTTGCCTTCTATCTGAAGGTCGGCGCCACATTTTCGCGCGGAACCTTTGCGATCGGGTCGGTCATCGGCTTTGCTGCGCTGGCATTCGCGCGGCGTGCGTATCTCCGCCACGCCCGGATCGTGCTCAGCGGAACCGCCTACAACGTGATGCTGATCAGCGATCAGGACGACATCCACGCCGCCGACGACCACACGACAATCATTCGCGGCGACAGCTGGCTCGACCCGGAGCAGCATTGCCCCGAAATGTACAATCGACTGGCGCAGATGCTGGCGACATCGGATCGCGTCGTCATCGATTGCGCGCCGGAGCGACGCGTGGCCTGGGTCAGGTTGCTCAAGGGGGCGAATGTCCGCAGCGAAGTGATCGCGCCCGAACTGTCGCGGCTTGCCCCGCTCGGCATCGACAACTGGTCCAACCAACCGACCATCGTCGTCGCGGAAGGTCCGCTCAGCCAGGTCGATGCGGCGATGAAGCGGGCGTTCGACATCGTCGTCTCCGGATTGGCGCTGATCGTGCTCGCGCCGTTGCTGGCCGTCATCGCGCTATTGATCCGCCGCGACAGTCCCGGGCCGATCCTGTTCGTCCAGACCCGCATCGGTCAGGGTAACCGACTGTTTCGCATGCTCAAGTTTCGCAGCATGCGCACCGATCGATCGGATGGCCATGGCAATCGCTCGGCCTCGCGCGACGACGAACGTGTCACTGCGCTTGGCCGCTTCATCCGAAAGACCAGCATCGACGAACTGCCGCAGCTGATCAATGTGCTCAAGGGCGACATGAGCATCGTCGGACCCCGGCCGCATGCGGTGGGATCGCGCGCCGCGGACAAGCTGTTCTGGGAAGTCGATGACCGCTACTGGCATCGCCATGCCATCAAGCCGGGTCTGACCGGGCTGGCTCAGGTGCGTGGATTTCGGGGTGCGACCGCGATCGAACGCGACCTTACCGACAGGCTGCAGGCCGATCTCGAATATCTGAGGGACTGGTCGCTGATGAAGGATGTGATGATCATCCTGCAGACGTTCCGGGTGCTGACGCACAAGAACGCCTTCTGACATAAGGCGCTGGTTCAGGCCGGCTCGCCGAATAGGCTGAAGCTCGACGGCAGCCGCTTGCGCTGCTTTCCCCCTGCCAGCGCCGCGTCGATCGCATCGATCGCCAGCATCAGGTCGCGCTGCGGATAGGGTTTCGACAGGCAGCCGCGCGCAAACATCTTTGCCTCGCCCGGACAATGGCCCGTCACGAACAGCACGGCGATACCGTGGCCGTGTGCGATGCGCGCAACGTCGAGGCCGCTTCCGTCCGAGAGTTCGACGTCCAGGATTACCAGATCGATCGCGCTGTCGCTGGTGATCGCTTCGAGTGCGTGGAGCACGCTGTCGCAGGTGGCGACGATCTCCAGCCCTGCCTCGGTCAGGAAATGCTCGGTGTCGAACGCGACCAGCGGCTCGTCCTCCACCAACAGGATCCGCGAGATACGCCGCTTCTTCCGACCGAACAACATGATGTGCGCCTACTCCCCGCCGGCTCGTGCTTGCGCCGTCGCACCGCTCAACGCATTAGCCGTCGACACGCTGCGTATTCGCGCAATATTTGTCGCGGACCCGACCAAGGACATAGCATCATCGCCCTGCCCCCGTCCAAGCAAAGCGCAGGCGAACGTATCGCCAAGCTGCTCGCCCGTGCCGGAATCGCGTCGCGGCGCGAGATCGAGCGGATGATCGCCGAACGGCGGATCGCGATCGACGGCGTGCCGCTGGAAACGCCAGCGACCGTGCTGTCGTCGCTGCGCGGCGTGACCGTCGATGGCGAGCCGGTGCAGGCGGCGGCACCGGCGCGACTGTTCCGCTTTCACAAGCCGACCGGATTGCTGACGGCCGAGCGCGATCCCAAGGGGCGCCCGACCATCTACGACCGCATCCCGCGCGATCTGCCGCGGATGATGCCGGTCGGTCGCCTCGATCTCAACACCGAGGGGCTGTTGCTGATGACCACGGATGGCGAGCTGAAGCGCCAGCTCGAACTGCCCGCCACCGGCGTCGAACGCAGCTACCGGGCGCGCGCCTATGGTGAGATCAGCCAGGCACGGCTCGAAGACCTTATCGAGGGGATCGAGATCGAAGGTGTGCGCTACGGAGCGATCGACGCCAACCTCGAACGCCGCACCGGCGCCAATGTCTGGATCGAACTGACCCTGACCGAAGGCAAGAACCGCGAAGTGCGGCGCGTGCTCGAACATCTGGGGCTCAAGGTGTCGCGGCTGATCCGCACACGCTACGGGCCTTTCGTTCTGGGCGACCTGCCGCTGGGTCAGGTTGACGAGATCCGCCAGAACGATCTTGTCACCTTCCGCAAGTCGCTAGAGCAACCCGCAGCAAAGCGCCGCGACCTGCGCATCACCGAAACCGTCGCGCCGCGCCCTGCACCAGTGGAACCCAAGCCCTCGGCTCAGCCCGCACCGCGCATGCGCGGCGATCGCGCCGCCGCCTTCAAGGCCCGCGTCGCCTATGACGCAGCCCCCGCCCCCACCGAGCGCAAGCCGCCAGTGCGCAAGAGGCGCCCGGACGAACGCATCGAGACCCGCCGCGCCGATCTCGCCCCGCGCGACGATCAGCCTCGCCGCAAGGGCAAGGTCGGCTCGGCCCCGGCCCCATCCAAGCGCCCGCCGCGCACTCCCGCCGTACCTGCCCAAGACACCGCAACCAAGCGCCCCGCTTCACCCCGCAAGCGTCCCGGGCCGCGCCCGCCGCGGCCGGGCCGGACGCGCAAATGAGGATCATCGCCGGCGCGTGGCGCGGTCGCCCGCTGGTCGCGCCCAAGGGCCAGGCCACGCGACCGACCGCCGACCGCACCCGCGAAGCACTGTTTTCCATGCTGGTCAGCCGTCTCGGGACGCTTGAGGGCCTCGCCGTCGCGGACCTGTTTGCCGGATCGGGCGCGCTCGGCCTCGAAGCCCTGTCGCGCGGGGCGGCATCGTGCCTGTTCGTGGAGCAGGATCGCGCCGCGCTCGACGCGCTCAGGACCAATGTCGCGAAGCTCGGCGCCATCGCTGCCGACATTCGCGCGCAGTCGGTGCTGGCGCTCGGCCCGGCGACCAGGCCGCTCGACCTGATCCTGATGGACCCGCCCTATGGCACCGGCGCAGGCAGCGTGGCTCTTGAACGGATGGCCCGTCTCGGCTGGACCGGGCCGGGCACGTGGGTCAGCATCGAGACCGGCGCTCGCGAAGAGGCTGGTGCAGGTGGTTTCGAGACGGAAACGTCCCGCATCGTAGGAAAGGCAAGGCTGACCTTGCTGCGTCCGGTCTAGAGGAAGCGGCGCAACCGCACCTCCGCGGTCCTCCGTTTCCCGCCACGTTCGACCGTGAGCGGCACGACGGTATCGGGGTCCTGGCTGATCGCCCGGATCACCTGCGCCACCGGCATGCCGACGATCCGATCGCCTTCCGCGATCCCCGCCTCGGCAGCAGGGCTGCGCGCACCGACCGCGCGCACCACCACGGAGTCACCCTTGGCATCGACCCACATTCCCGACAGCCCGTATCGCTCCTCATACGCGGGCTGGCGATTGGGCATCGCCCAGAGTGTCCGGGCTTTGGTATCGGTCGACAGGTTCATCCGCTGCAGGATGTCGAGGCCGATGATTCCATCGAAGCCGTTGCCGCCGCGCGAACCGGGCTGATGCAACTGGACGAGCGGGCGTTCGAACCGCAAGGGGCCGATCGCGATGGCTTCGGCGCGGACCAGCCGCCCCAGCGGCGCGGCGCCACCGATCCCGAAAGGACGGATCACCGCCTGCGGCATGTTGGCATCCCACAGTCCGCTGGCTCTCGCCGCGGGTCCGAACAGGTTGATCGCCTTGGGCGCCCCGGTATCGAGGAGGAACCGCAGGGTGCGCCCACCGAGCACGCCCTCAGCGATGATCTTCGGAGATCCCTCGCGCGCAGCGGGAGCAGTGATCTTCGCCGGCAGCTTCACGAACCCCGCGCGGTCCGGGCGTCCTTCCGGCCATAGCCGCCATTCACCCGCATCGAAATCGAGATCGCTATCAACGACCGTGAACACGCCTGCCGCCAACGTCCCCTGGACGCCGGCACCGAACCGGGGATCGCGCAGCCCGCCAAAGGTCACGTCGCGCTGGCGCACCGCGCCGCCGAAGACTACTTCGGGCGCGCGGTAGAGGGTCATGTTCTCCAACCCGCCCAATCCGCGCATACCGATGCCGCCAAGCGACCGTAGCTTGAGTTCACGCGCCAGTCTCTCGTCGATCAGGCTGTGAAACCCGCCCGTATCGATCAGGAACGCATGGGGTGGACCGTCGCGAAACTGCACGTCGATCAGTGCGCGGCGCTGTGCGACCCGCATATTAGCAATGATCGGCGCCTGGCGTGCCGCCGCCAGAGGGATCCCTGCAACCGGCGTAATCGCCAATGTTCGCAATATCATGCGACGATCGACTGTAGCCATGGCACGGCTGATGCGACAGCCCGCCTGGCAATGCAATTGCGACAGCGGCGATGCGACGGGATCATGCGACAGCTTGCCCCGACTCGCAGCGTTCCCTACCTGTTCACCGATGTCGCTTCCCGCACCCAGCCCCGATGATCCGCCGTACCTGCGCGGCCTCAATGCCCCGCAGCGTGAAGCGGTGCTGACCACCGACGGCCCGGTGCTGGTGCTGGCCGGCGCGGGCACCGGCAAGACGGCGGCGCTCACTGCCCGGCTCGCGCACCTGCTGTACACGCGCAAGGCCTATCCTTCCGAGATCCTGTCGGTCACCTTCACCAACAAGGCCGCGCGCGAGATGCGCGAGCGCGTCGGGCGGCTGGTCGGCGATGTGGTCGAGGGCATGCCGTGGCTTGGCACCTTCCATGCGATCGGCGCCAGGATGCTGCGCCGCCATGCCGAGCTGGTGGGCCTGCAATCCAATTTCACCATCCTCGACACGGACGATCAGCTTCGCCTGCTCAAGCAACTGATCGTCGCCGCCGACATCGACGAGAAACGCTTTCCCGCGCGTGCGCTGGGTGGCCTGATCGACGGCTGGAAGAACAAGGGGATGACCCCCGCAGATCTCGACGCGGGCGAGTCCGAGCTCTACGCGAACGGTCGCGGACAGGAACTCTACGCCGCGTATCAAGCGCGGTTGAAGGCACTGAATGCCTGCGATTTCGGCGACCTGCTGCTCCACGTCCTCGTCATCCTGCGTTCGCATCGCGAGGTGCTCGAACAGTATCAGAACCGCTTCCGCTACATCATGGTCGACGAGTATCAGGACACCAACAGCGTCCAGTATCTCTGGCTCCGCCTGCTCGCGCAGGAGCGCAAGAACATCGCCTGCGTCGGCGACGACGACCAGTCGATCTATTCGTGGCGCGGCGCGCAGGTCGAGAACATCCTCAAATTCGAGCGCGATTTTCCGGGCGCAAAGGTCATCCGCCTCGAACAGAATTACCGGTCCACCCCGCATATCCTCGGCGCCGCATCGGGCGTCATCGCCAATAATGGCGGGCGGCTCGGCAAGACCTTGTGGACCGAGCTCGACGCCGGCGACAAGGTTCGAGTCGTCGGCGTGTGGGACGGCCCCGAGGAAGCGCGCCGCGTCGGGGAGGAGATCGAGGGCTGCCAGCGTTCCGGCAAAACTCTCGATGACATGGCGATTCTGGTCCGCGCGCAGCACCAGACCCGCGAGTTCGAGGACCGCTTCATCGCGATCGGTATGCCCTACCGCATCGTCGGCGGCTTCCGCTTCTACGAACGCGCCGAGATACGCGACGCGCTCGCCTATCTCCGCGTCGTCGCGCAGCCCGCCGACGATCTCGCCTTCGAACGCATCGTCAACGTGCCCAAGCGCGGCCTGGGCGACAAGGCCGTGGCCAAGGTTCACCAGCTGGCGCGTGCGCAGGGCGTCCCGCTGTTGTCCGCCGCCGCGCGCATCCTCGATACCGACGAGCTCACGCCGCAGGCCCGCCGCTCGCTCGGCAATCTGGTCGGCGACATCGCGCGCTGGCGCTCGATGGGCGAAACGCTCCCTCACCCCGAGCTCGCGCGGCAGCTGCTCGACGAAAGCGGCTACACCGCGATGTGGCAGGCGGAAAAGTCGGCCGAAGCCGCCGGTCGCCTCGAGAACCTGAGCGAACTCGTCCGTGCGATGGAGGAATATGAAAGCCTCACCGCGTTCCTCGAACATGTCAGCCTGGTCATGGACAACGACGCCAGCGCCGACGATCCCAAGGTCACGATCATGACGATCCATGCCGCCAAGGGGCTCGAGTTCGATACCGTCTTCCTGGTCGGGTGGGAGGAAGGCATCTTCCCCTCGCAACGCGCACTCGACGAAGGCGGGCTCGCCAGCCTGGAGGAGGAACGCCGCCTCGCCTATGTCGCGATCACCCGCGCCCGCCGCCGCGCGACGATCATCCACGCCGCCAATCGCCGCATCTATGGCCAGTGGACGTCGTCGCTTCCCAGCCGGTTCGTCGGTGAACTGCCACCCGAACATGTGGAGCCCGAAACCACCATGTCGGGCGGCGAAAGCCTGTGGCGCGCCAACTGGTCCGACCGCGCCGATCCGTTCGCCGACGTCGCGCGCGGCAGCGGACGCGGCCCGGGCTGGCAACGCGCCGCTGGAAGCGGCTCCGGCTTCACTCGCGAAGCCCCGCGCGTCCTCGAAAGCAAGGCCAGCGCCGTCAGCTTCGCCGCCAAGCCGCGCGGCGACATCACGCTCGGCATGCGCGTGTTTCACCAGAAATTCGGCTACGGCACCGTCGAGGAGATCGAGGGCAACAAGCTCGAGATCGATTTCGAACAGTCGGGGCGCAAGCGGGTGATGGACAGCTTCGTCACCACCGCAGATGCTGCCTAGACCAACCCTGCGGCAGCGAGCGCCTCGTCGACCAGCTGCCGGCTCTGCGCACTCGGCGAAGTCATCGGCAGGCGCAGCTCGTCTGGAAATCCCGGACGGACCCTGGCCAATGCGTATTTGACCGGTCCCGGCGACGCATCGCTGAACAGCGCGCAGTGCAGCGGGTACAACCGGTCCTGAGAAGCCAGCGCAGTGGCATAGTCCCCCGCCGCGCACGCCGCCTGAAACGCCGCACACAGCTTCGGCGCGACATTGGCAGTGACCGAGATGCAGCCGACGCCGCCCATCGCCATGAAGGCCAGCGCGGTATCGTCGTTGCCCGACAGCTGCGCGAATTCCTCGCCGCATAGCGCACGCTGCGCGGACACGCGCGACAACACACCGGTCGCGTCCTTGACGCCGACGATGACGTCGGGAAACGCCCGCTTGATCCGCGCCATGGTTTCGACCGCGATGTCGGTCACGGTGCGCGCGGGTACGTTGTAGAGCACGATCGGCAGGCCGCCGTCGCGCGCCAGCACCTCGAAATGGCGGAACACGCCTTCTTGGCTGGGCCGATTATAATAGGGCGGAACCAGCAGGGCCGCGTCGGCGCCGGCGTCGCGCGCGGCGTGCATGTGCTGAAGCGCGACCGACGTGTCGTTCGAGCCGCAGCCGGCGATCACCGGCACGCGCCCCGCCGCCTGATCGACGCAGACCCCCAGCACATGGTTGTGCTCGGCGATCGACATCGTCGCCGCCTCACCAGTGGTTCCGCACGGCACCAAGCCCGACGAACCCTCCTCGATCTGCCAGTCGATCAGCGCGCGAAACTCGGACTCGGCGAAGCGCCCATTGGCGAAGGGCGTCGCCAGCGCCGTGATCGAACCGGAAAACATGCGGAAAAAAGTGCCTGTCGATGAAATTGTTCAGCGACAGATAGGGCGGGATTCCGTATCATGTCCAGCATGCTTACTGTCCATGTGAAGACCGCGTTCCTGGTCATCGGCGCTTCGGGCGCCGCCCTTTCCGCGCATGCCTTGAATTCCGGCGTGCAGCCCATCGCTTTGTCGGAGCCTGCCGCAGACCCTGTGGCGCCGGCGGCAGTATCGGGCGCCGCGACGCCGCAATCTGCCAACGCGGCGTATGATCCGCTCAATACCGCGATCGCGACGTGGCAACGGCTTCAGCAATCCGACCGCCTGCCCTTCGGCGACTATGCCAACTTCCTGCTCGCCCATCCCGGCTGGCCGGGTGAGACCTCGCGGCAAAGCGCTGCCGAAGCAGCGCTCGACAGTGGCGCAGCGCAGCCCGACCTCGTCGTGCGCTTCTTCAACCGCTTCCAGCCGCGCACCGCCGCGGGGCATGCCCGCTTTGCCGAAGCGCTGGCGGCAAAAGGACAGATCGATGCCGCGCGGGCGCAAGCGCGTGCGGCGTGGCGCAAGGGATCGCTGCGTCCCCAGGACGAAGCCAAGCTGATCGGCGGCTTCGGCAGCGCCCTTTCACCCGACGATCACGATGCCCGCATGGACATGCTGCTGTGGCAAGGCTCGACCAGCAGCGCGCAGCGCCAGATCGCACTGGTGTCGCCGGCGAAGCGCCAGCTGTTCGCGGCGCGGCTCGCCTATCGCACCAATTCGCCGGATGCGTCGGTGCTCGGCGGCGCGATTTCGGGCGCGGCGCGGCAAGACCCGGGCTTTCTCGCCGACCGCGCGACATGGCTGCGCGACAACAGCCAGAGCCCGGCGGCCCGTGCCTCCCTGGCCCAGCCGCACCAGCTGTCGGCACGGCCCGGCAGCGTCGTCGGATGGTATAAGGTGCTGCTGACCAACGCCCGCGCCGCCGCCGCCGACAATCAGTTGTCGGTCGCCTTCGACATCGCGCGCCAGGTCGATGATGCCTATCCCCCCGGCACCGACATGGCGATCCAGTCGCCGGGCGAGCGCGACGTCTATACCGATCTCGTCTGGCTCGCCGGACAGACTGCGCTCAAGCTTAACCGCGCGCGCGACGCGGTCGGGATGTTCGATCGCTATTCCAAGCCCTATCCCACGCCGCAGACCCGGTCGAAGGGGCTCTATTGGGCAGGCCGCGCGGCCGAGGCGGCAGGCGACCGCACAACCGCCAATCAATATTATGCGCGCGCCGCGGGCTATCGCGACAGCTATTACGGCCAGCTCGGCTCCGAACGCCTGGGCCAGGCGCTGCAGCGGCCGCCCGAGTTCGTCGCCACCCCTGTCGCCGGACCGACCCGAACCGCGTTCTACAACAAGGAAACGGTGCGCGTCGCGCAGTTGCTGGGCCGCCTCGGGCGCTATGAGGACCAGTCCAAGTTCGTCCGCCAGATCGCGGCGGACGCGACCAGCGGCACCGATCATCTGCTCGCGACCGAATTGTCGCAATCGATCGGGCGCCAGGATCTAGCGGTGATGGTCGGCCGCAGCGCGTTGCAGAACGGCCTGAGCGACTTCACTGCGGCGGGCTATCCCAGCGTGGCAGTCCCCGCAGCACATCAGAATTACTACACGATCATCCACGCCATCGCGCGGCAGGAAAGCCAGTTCGATCGCGCCGCGGTCAGCCATGCCGGCGCGCGCGGGATGATGCAGCTGATGCCGGGTACCGCGCGCGAACAGGCGGGCAAGCTGGGGCTTTCGTACAATGCCGGATCGCTCACCACCGATACCAATTACAACATCCAGCTGGGATCGAGCTATTTCCAGCGCATGCTCAGCTATTTCGACGGCAGCTATCCGCTGGCGGTGGCGGCCTATAATGCCGGCCCGGGCAATGTGAACAAATGGCTGCGCGCCAATGGCGATCCGCGCAGCGGCGGCGATATGGTGCAGTGGGTGGAGGCGATCCCGATCACCGAGACGCGCAATTATGTCCAGCGCGTGCTGGAGAATGCGGTGGTGTACGACCTGCTCAACCCCGACAAGTCGCGGTCGCGTGGGCCGACCAATCTCAGCTGGTATCTGGGCAAGTCGCGGCCAGGTTGATCGGTTCGCCGATGGACCGCCCCAACTATATCACGCCGTCCGGCTATACGGCGCTCAAGGACGAATATGACGACCTGCTGACCGGCGAGCGTCCGCGACTGGTTGAGGTCGTGTCGTGGGCCGCCGGCAATGGCGATCGGTCCGAAAATGGCGACTATATCTATGGCCGCAAGCGCCTGCGCGAAATCGATCGGCGGCTTGGCTTCCTCGCCCGGCGGATGAAAGCGGCCAAAGTGGTCGATCCCGCGCGGCAGGAAGATCGCACCCGGGTGTGGTTCGGCGCGACCGTTCGGATCGTCGACGAGGATGAGCGCGAGCGCATCGTGACGATGGTGGGCGACGACGAGACAGACGCGGCGGCAGGGCGTATCGGCTGGAACGCGCCGATTGCCCGCGCGCTGCGCGGCGCCGCTGTCGGCGACGTGCGCCGCGTCACGCTTCCTGCCGGCGAGCGCGAATATGAGGTGATCGCGATTTCCTATCCCGACTGACGGCGCTAGGGGTGCGCAATGCTTATCAACAACACTGCCAACGCCCCGACCGGCAACATCGCACTGCTGATCGACGCCGACAATGCCAGCCACGTTCACCTCGATCCGGTGCTGACGGTGCTGGCCGAACTCGGCACGGTCAACGTCCGGCGCGCTTACGGCAATTGGAAGAAGCCCGGCCTCAAGAACTGGGCCGATCTGTCGCTGCGCCACGGGATCGAGCCCTATCAGCAGTTCGACATCACCAAGGGCAAGAACGCCACCGACATGAAGATGACGATCGATGCGATGGACCTGCTGTTTCGCGGGCGCATCACCGGCTTCGGGATCATGTCGTCCGACAGCGATTTCATGCCGCTGGCGCAGCGCATCCGGCAGGAGGGGATTCCCGTCTACGGCTTCGGTACCGAGCGCACACCGTCAGGCTTTCGCGAATCCTGCACTCGCTTCATCGATGTCGCCAAGCTCGGCGAGGACGTATCGACGATGCCGCTGCCGCCCGCGATCGGCCGCAACGAGACGGCCGCGGCCGAGCCTCCCAAATCCAACTCAAAGCAGAAGGTCGACAGCGACCTCGTAAAGCTGCTGATCGATGCCTATTCGGCATCCAAGCAGGACGCCAAGAAATTCGCCAGCCTGTCCGAAGTCGGCCAGCGCGCAGGCAACCGGTCGAGCTTCGACACGCGCAACTACGGCTTTGCGCGACTATCCGACCTGATCGAAGCCGTACCCAATTTCCAGGTCGAACGCCGCGACAACGGCGTGTTCGTCAAACGCATGCGCTGACGCTCCAGGCCGGCCGTCGTCCCGCTGCGGATCAGCGGGTCAGCTTCTTGTACGCCAGTCGCGTCGGGCGATCGGCGGCGTCGCCCATCCGCCTGCGCTTGTCCTCTTCATAGCTGTCGTAATTGCCCTCGAACCACTCGACATGGCTGTCGCCCTCGAACGCGAGGATGTGGGTGCACAGGCGATCGAGGAAGAAGCGGTCATGGCTGATGACCACCGCGCAGCCCGCGAACGTCTCAAGCGCCTCCTCGAGCGCGCGCAGCGTCTCGACGTCGAGGTCGTTGGTCGGCTCGTCGAGCAGCAGGACGTTGCCGCCCTCCTTGAGCATCTTGGCGATATGAACCCGGTTGCGCTCGCCGCCCGATAGCTGGCCGACCTTCTTCTGCTGGTCCTGCCCCTTGAAGTTGAACGCACCGACATAGGCGCGCGTCCCCAGTTCCTGCTTGCCGAAGCGGAAGACTTCGAGCTTGTCCGAAATCTCCTCCCAGACATTATTGGCCGGGTTGAGCGCGTCGCGCGACTGATCGACATAGCCGAGCTTCACCGTCTGGCCGACGTCGATCGTGCCGCTGTCGGGCTGCTCCTGACCCGTGATCAGCTTGAACAACGTCGACTTGCCCGCGCCGTTGGGACCGATCACCCCGACGATGCCCCCCGGTGGCAGGCTGAACGTCAGGTTCTCGAACAGCAGCTTGTCGCCATAGGCCTTGGTCAGCCCCTCGGCCTCGATCACCTTGCCGCCGAGCCGTTCGGGGATCTGGATAAGGATCTGCGCCTTGCCGACCGCTCGGTTCTCCTGATTCTTGACGAGCTCATCGAACGCCTTGATGCGCGCCTTGGACTTAGTCTGGCGCGCCTTGGGAGTCTGCCGCATCCAGGCGAGCTCGTCGGCGATCGCCTTCTGCTTGCCAGCCTCCTCGCGCTCTTCCTGCTCGAGCCGCTTGGCCTTCTTCTCCAGATAACCGGAATAATTGCTTTCATAGGTGTAGTAGCGTCCGCGATCGAGCTCGAGCACCCAATTGACGACGTTGTCGAGGAAGTAGCGGTCATGCGTCACGAGGATGACGTTGCCGGTGTATTCCTTGAGGTAGTTTTCGAGCCATGCCACGCTTTCCGCGTCGAGATGGTTGGTCGGTTCGTCGAGCAGCAGGATTTCGGGCTTTTCGAGCAGCAGCTTGCACAGCGCAACGCGGCGCTTCTCGCCGCCGGACAGGTTTTCGACCGATGCGTCGCCCGGCGGGCAGCGCAGTGCCTCCATCGCGATCTCGAGCTGGTTGTCCAGGCTCCAGCCATCGACCGCGTCGATCTTCGCCTGAAGCTCGCCCATTTCCTCCATCAGCGCGTCGAAATCGGTATCGTCCTGGGGATCGCCCATTTCCGCCGAGATCGCGTTGAAGCGATCGACGAGGTCGGCGATCGGGCGCACACCGTCCTTGACGTTCTCCATCACCGTCTTGTTGGGGTCGAGCTGCGGCTCTTGCGGCAGATAGCCGACCTTGATGCCTTCGGCGGCCCACGCCTCGCCGGTGAACTCGGTGTCGATCCCGGCCATCACCTTCATCAGCGTCGACTTGCCGGCGCCGTTGGGGCCGATGATCGCGATCTTGGCATCGGGCAGGAACTGCAGGTGAATGTTGTTGAGTACCGGCTTGTTGGCGCCGGGGAAGGTCTTGCTGAGACCCTTCATGACATAGCTGTATTGGACGGCCACTGTGGGAACTCCGGGGGATATTCGAATGCGGGAAAGTCGGGCGCGGACATAGCGATGGGCACGGCAATTGGCAAACCCGGGCGCGGCGTCTAGCGTCCGCGACGATGATCAGGATACTGCTCGCGGCCAGTGCCGCCCTCGCCTTTGGTACCCCGCTTTCGGCGCAGGACATGAACGCCGTGGCCGCACTGCGCGACGCGGCGCTGTCCGACACACTTGCATATGAGATCACCGAGGGCATCACTACCGAGGTGGGCCCGCGGCTCGCCGGAACCGAGGCCGAACAGCGCGCGCGCGACTGGTCAGTCGCCAGGCTCACCGCGCTGGGCTTCCAGAACGTCCGCGACGAGCCGTTTCCGCTCAAGACCTGGGTGCGCGGCGAGGAGCGCGCCGCGATCGTCAGTCCGTTCCCGCAGCCGCTGGTGCTGACCGCGCTCGGCAATTCGGGCGCGACACCGCCGCGCGGGATCGAGGGCGAGATCGTCTATTTCCCGACGATCGCCGATCTGCAGGCAGCGCCCGCGGCCAGCCTCAAGGGCAAGATCGCCTTCGTCAGCCATGCTATGACCGCGACGCAGGACGGATCGCAGTACACCACCTATGGCGTCGTCCGCCGCATTGGTCCTAACGTCGCGGCGGAGAAGGGTGCGGCGGCGATCCTGATCCGGTCGATTGGGACCGACTATCATCGCAATCCGCACGCTGGCGGGACCAACTTCGAGGATGGCGTCAGGCCGATCCCGGCCGCCGCGCTTGCCCTGCCCGATGCTGAGCAGCTCGAGCGCGTGCTCCGGCGCGGCAAGCCGGTCCGCGTCAAGCTGGTGCTTACCCCGAAGCAGATCGGCGCCCGGACGTCGGGCAATGTCATCGCGGAAGTTCCGGGCAGCGAACCTGCCGCCGGGATCGTCCTTGTCGCATGTCATCTCGACAGCTGGGACCTCGGAACCGGCGCGTTTGACGACGCCGCCGGATGCGGCATCGTCGCCGCGGCGGCGAAGCGGATCATGGACGCCGGGCAGCCGCGACGCACCATCCGGGTGCTGTTCGCCGGATCGGAGGAAGTCGGCGTGTTCGGCGGCAAGGCCTATTTCGAAGCCCACCGCCGCGATCCCCATGTACTGGCCGCCGAATCAGATTTCGGCGCGGATCGCATCTGGCGGGTCGATTTCAACCTGCCGGCCGCCGCCAAGCCGGTCGGCGATCGGATCGCGACCGCGCTGCTGCCGCTCGGCATTGGGCGCGGGACGGCGATCGCCGGCGGCGGCGCAGATGTATCGGCAGTGATCGCCAGCGGCGTGGCCGGGATTGACCTGCAACAGCACGGCACGCGCTATTTCGATTACCACCACACGCCTGACGATACGCTCGACAAGATCGACCCGGTCCAAATGCGGCAGAATGTGGCGGCGTGGACCGCAATGCTGGCGATCGCCGCCAATGCCCCCGAAGAAATCGGCGCAGTTCCGGCGCGGAATTAGGCCATGTTTCGGCCATCATGCGACGGGCTGCGGCTAATTTGCGATTGACGCACGCGTAGCGCACGCTAATGCGGCAGCTTCGCGACGGCATTCGGGCCGGCCGCGAAATGGATTTGCTTGGGAGCAACCGAATGAAGAAGATCGTCTTTATCGCTGCTGCCGCCGGCCTGATGTCTCTGGCGGCGTGCGGTCAGGGTACCCCTGAGGAGCAGGCGGGCGACGCCATGGCGGACAACCTGGAAATGCAGGCTGACAACATGGAAATGATGGCCGACAACGCCACCACTGAAGCCGGCGAGATGATGTACGACAACGCTGCCGACAATCTCGAGATGATGGCCGACAACGCTGACGACATCGGCGAGATGGACGGCAACATGGCCATGGAAAACGCCATGTAATCGGATCGCCTGCGGCATCGTCCGCAGGCAATGGCTCGCAAGAGGGGCGCTTCCGGATCGGAGGCGCCCTTTTTCGTGTCTTCCGCTTTTGCCTCAGTCCGGCCGCGGAGCGCAGCGCACACCGTTTCCGCCGCATCGCTTGACATCGTATAGCGCCGCATCCGCTGCGGCGAACACCATGTTCGGGGTATCGCCGCCGCCGGTCATGGCCACGCCCGCCGATGCGCCGATCTCCAGCAATACGTCGTCCCACAGGATCGGGGCAGCGATGTGCGCAAGCTGCCGCATGATCGTGCGCTGCACCGTCTGCGCCGACATCCTGTTCGGCAACACCACTGCGAACTCGTCTCCGCCGATCCGCGCGACGATGTGCGCGTCGGCAAAACCGCGCGCCAGGCGGATTGCCACTTGCCGCAGACAGGCGTCCCCGGCGGCATGTCCCCAATCGTCGTTGATCCGCTTGAACCCATCGACGTCGAACAGGATCAGCGTTGCGCCGCCATCCTCTGGTCGCTCGAAGTTTCGGTCGAGAAACGCAGACTGGAATCCGCGGCGATTGGCCAGCCCGGTGAGCGCGTCCTCGTCGGACA
Source organism: Sphingomonas japonica (assembly GCF_006346325.1). Lineage (NCBI taxonomy): Bacteria > Pseudomonadati > Pseudomonadota > Alphaproteobacteria > Sphingomonadales > Sphingomonadaceae > Sphingomonas > Sphingomonas japonica. The sequence goes on from NZ_VDYR01000001.1 coordinate 1,188,927, forward strand.
GCCGCCGCAGCGCCTCCCAGCGGCGACGCTCGTCGGTGATATCCTGTTTGGTGCCGTACAGCGATGTTACCCGGCCGTCGCGCAACGTCGTACCCGCGACGATCCGCATCCACCGGCGACGATGATCGGCCCCGACGATCTCCGCATCCAGCGTAAACCCGCGCCGGTTGGCGACTGAATCCGCGCGCAATCGTTCGAGCGCCCTGCGCGACTCCTTGGTATACATCTCTACCGTGGCGCCGCGTTCGATCGGCTGCCCGACCGGAAGCGCGAACAGATCGTACACTTCGGGCGTCCAGGTCAGCCGCTGGGTAGCCAGATCGCATTCCCATGCACCGATGCCCGACAGGGCCGCGGCGCGTGCATGCAGGCTGCCAAGGCGGTGCGGTGCTACCTCCTCAACGAATGCCGGCGGCGATGCGACGGGTGGCGCTGCATAGTATGATTGCTGTGAAACCTGCCCCGCCGCCACGTCCGCTTTTCCCCCCAATCCCGGTGTCGAGCAATGGTCTAGCCAGCGCGGGTTAAGGGGCAGTTATTCCGGTGACGGAACTAAAATGCCGCGCGTAGCGTGACTTGGAAGAGTTGCCCTGCCCGTTCGCGCTCGATCTCATACTCGTCGATTTCGCCCGCAGCGCGATTTTCGAGAATCTCGCCGAGCGAATCGCCATCGAACACCCGGAAATCCTCCTTCTTCTGGCGATTGAGGATATTTTGGACCGAGAAGCGCAGTACGAACCGCTCGCCGAAGCGCTTTTCGAGGAACGCTTCGAGATCGGGGTCGTAGCGCAGGTCGATGATCTCGTCGAAATTGGATTCGGTGGCCCCGCTCCGCCCCGAGATGGTCGCGCCGAAGCTCGCGCCCAGCGCGCGCAGCGACTGGATGAAGCCGACATTGTAGATGTGATGCGGCTGATTGTTGAAACGCCGATCCTCGCGCGTGAACGGGTCGATCGTGCTGCTGTCGAGATAGGTGTAGTTCGCGAACAGTCCGGTATCGGGCATCCCGAATGCCGTCAGCGGTGCCGAAAGATCGACCTCGACGCCCCAGGTCTGGCCATCGCCGATATTGCGCGGCGTATAGACGTTGCCGTCCTCGCCATTGTCACCGATCGCTACCAACTCGATCAAGTCGGTGACGTCGCGATAGAAGAAATTGATACCGGCGATGCCGCTGGTGCCCAGCCGGCGCTCATAGCCGACGTCGACCCCCCAGGCGCGCTCGTTGCGCAGCGCGGGATTGCCGATCGTGACGTCGTTGTCGCCCGGGCTTTCCTCCTGCTCATAGGGCGAGAGCAGGTCGTAATTGGGGCGGCGCACGGTACGCGCGACCGATCCGCGGAACTGCCCGTCGGCATCGGCGGCATAGCGCAGATGCAGCGACGGATTGAGCATTTCCGAGTCATAATCGACGCTTGGATCGTCCTCGACCGTCACCGAGCGCCGCGTGATCTCATAGCGCAGCCCGGCATCGATCGTCAGGTCGGGCGTCGGATTGAGGGTCAGGCGGACATAGGGGTCGTAGCGCTCCTCCTCGATATCGAACGCGAAATCGTCCTCGATCAGGTCGCCATTGTTGAAGCCGTCGCGCTGCTTCGACAGCAGATCGATGCCCGCCTTGACCTCGAGCCCACTGCCCTTGCCGAACCGCGCGAACAGCGTCCCCGAATATTCGTCGTCGCGCAGATCGATGATCGAGGTTTCCTCCTCGATCTCGTCATCCTCGAAATTCTCCACCACTTCGAGCGCCGTGGTATCCTCGCGATACGCGGACCATCCGCCGGCAAAGCCCAGTTCGATCCCGCCCAGCGGAATCACCCCGTCGCCACTCAGCGCATAGGTCTGCTGGCTGATGTCCTCGACCTGGGTGGCCCGCTCGACGAAATCCAGATCGCCGCCCTCGAACGTGTCCGATACTTCGCTTTCGGTGCGGTTGGTATCGACGAAGAACCCGCCGAGCCGGATGCGCCCGCCGCCCCCGAAGCGGTGCACGATCTCCGCGCTTCCCGACAAGTCTCTGCCGTCGCGGGTATCGTCCTGCCGCTCGAGATCGTCGAACTCGGGATCGACGATATAGTCGGCTTCGCCGCCATCGACGGTCTGCGGCACGCCGCCGAAGCGATACGAGATCTTTCGCTTGGGATTGCGGCGTTCCTGATAATTGAGAGCGGTCCAGAAATCCGTGTCCGGGCCCAGCTTCCCGGCATAGGCGATCGCGCCCGAAGGCCGGAACTCGCCATCGGCGTTGATCAACGCGCCGGCCTTGACGAAGCCGCCTTCGAACTGCGTCGATTCCTTGGTGACGATGTTGAGGGTCCCTGCCACGCCTTCGCTAGGCTGATCGGCGCGCGGGGCACGGACGATCTCGATCCGCTCGACCAGTTCGGCGGGGATGCGATCGACGAAGAAGCTGCGGTCCGCCTCACCGCCAGGGGCCCGGCGGCCGTTGATGAGCACCTGCGTGAAACCGGGAGGCAGGCCGCGGAACTGGACCTGATCATATTCGAGCACGTCCGAGGTGAAGGTCACCCCCGGCACACGCTTGAGCATTTCGCCGACCGACACCGGCTCGAAGCGCTGGAAATATTCGAGGTCGTAGCTCAGCACCGGATTGGGATCGTTGGTGCGATTGCGAAAGGCGATATCGGCGGTGACGAGGATTTCCTCGGCGCTGACGTCGCCGTCCTGCCCGGCATCGCTTTGCACCGGCTGCCCGGCCTGGCCGCTGGTCTGGGCATGAACTGGTGTCGTGGCAGCGATGACGGCAAGCGCCACACCCGCCAGCAAGTTGGCAAACCGCATGGTAGTCCCCCGAGGATGGAACCCGCCGATCGTTTCGGCCGAGTCGTCCCCTGCCGCTCAACACCCGATCGATGACGCGGCGATGGCGATATGGTTTCGGTTCGGTGACAGAACAAAGATCGCGCTGACGCAAAAGCGTCATCAATCTGCAAGATGCCGTCGCCATCGGGCGGAAGGTCTCTCTGCGGCAAAGGATCGCCACCATGCGCACCGCCCCGATTGCCAGCCTGCTGGCCACCCTGCTTGCCGGCTGCGCCCCGACCCCGCTCGACCCGCCTTGGCGGCTTGGCGAAGCGCCGCCGATCGTCAATGCCAGCGTCGAGACGTTTGTTACCACCGACCCCACCGTCGATGCCGACGACCCCGCCTTGTGGGCGGACCCGGCCGATCCGTCGCGCGCGGTGATGTTCGGAACCGACAAGACCGACGGCCTGTACGTCCACAATCTCGACGGCAGCGTGCGCCAGTTCCTGCCTAGCGGGCCGCTCAACAATGTCGATACACGGCCGGGCTTCGTGATCGACGGGCGGCCGCAACTGTTGGTCGCCGCCACAAATGACGGCAGGCTCGGCATCAACCTCTATCTGTTCGATCCGGCGACGCTGGAGACGCGCGACTGGGGCTTCGTGCCGACCGATATGGGCGAACCCTATGGATCGTGCATGGGCAAACTGGGCGACGAATATCTGCTGATCGCCAACAACAAGCTGGGCGATATCAAGCAATGGCGGCTGCGTGCTGGTGCGTCCGGTCCGGAAGTCACGATGATGGGCATCCGCAAACTCGGCGGCCAGCTGGAGGGATGCGTCGTCGATGACATGGCGGGCGTGCTCTACGTCGGCGAGGAAGATGTCGGCGTCTGGCGCTTCCCGCTCGATCCTGCACAGGGGACGCAGGCGATGCCGGTGGCGAAGGTCGACGGCGTGCGCATCACTGCCGATGTCGAGGGTATGACGATCCTGCAGGACGGCGCCAACCGCTATCTGATCGTGTCGTCGCAGGGCGACAGCACGTTCAACATCTTCCGCATCGCGCAAGGGTCCGAGACCTATGTCGGACGCTTCGCGGTCGATGACAGCGCCGCGATCGACCGCGTGACCGCAACCGATGGCGTCGATGCGTTCTCCGGCCCGATCGGGCCGTTCCCCGAAGGCGCGGTGGCGATGCACGACGATCGCGACGGGGCGGGTCCGCAGCAGAACTTCAAGATCGTCGACTGGCGCGACATCCGCGCCGCACTCAAACTGCCGCCGCGTTAACCGATCGGCTGCTCGATCGAGCGCGGCGGCTCGCTGAACCAGCGCGGCCCCGCCTCGGCCATGTGGAAACAGTCTTCCATGCGCACGCCGAACTTGCCGGGCAGGTAGATGCCGGGCTCGTTCGAGAAGCACATGCCCGGAGCCAGCAGGGTGGCCTCGCCGCGGACGAGGTTGATCGGTTCGTGCCCTTCCATGCCGATGCCGTGCCCCGTGCGGTGCGACAGGCCCGGCAGCTTGTAGTCGGGGCCATAGCCGAGCGTCGCGTAATAGCGCCGAACCGCGTCGTCGACCGACCCCGCAGGCGCTCCCGGCCGGGCGGCGGCGAAGGCGATGTCCTGGCCCTTGCGCACCTGGTTCCACACGCGGGCAATGTCGCGCGTCGGCCGCCCGACCACGAAGCTGCGCGAGATGTCGGACTGATAGCCCTCGACGGTGCAGCCGCAATCCATCAGCACGACGTCGCCCGCGACGACGCGCTGCGGCTTGCCGGTGCCATGCGGATAGGCTGCCGCCTCGCCGAGCAGGATCAGGTTGAACTCGACGCGCCCGCCCAGCTTCTGCGTCGCCTGTGTCATCAGCGCGGCGATGTCGGCGGGCGTCATGCCGACCTCGACGCGCGGATGCGTCCAGCGATAGGCGGCGAGCGTGACGTCGGCAGCCTTCTGCATCAGCGCGATCTCTGCCGGAGACTTGATCATCCGGCAGCCGCGCACGACCGGGTTGGCGGACACCAGCTGCGCCGAGGGCAACGCGCGCGCCAGCCCTTCGACCGCGAAGTGGCGCACGGTTTCCTCGATCCCGATCGAGCGACCGCTCACGCCGCGGTCGCGCAGGAACCCGGCGGCGATGGCGAGCGGGTCTTCATGCTCCTGCCACACCCGCACCTCGGCCGGGACACCCAACGATTCGCGCACCGACGGTTCCTCGAAGAACGGCGTGACGATGCACGGCTCGCCCTCGACCGGCAGGATCGCCGCGGTCAGCCGCTCGCTGCGTCCCCACCGCACGCCGGTAAAATAAGTCAGCGACGCGCCTGGTTCGATGAGCACCGCACCGATGCCGTGCGCTTTCATCAGCGCCTGCGCCCGGGTCAGCCGCCTCGCACGCTCCTCCGCACCGATCGGTACGGCGTCGGCAGTGATGTCGCTTAGCTCTGCGGCAGCCATGGTCTGTGCATAGCCACGTGCCTTCGCCGCGAGCGGTGCCGCGGCAGCCGCCGCCAGCAGCGCCCGGCGAGTCCAGATCACGCCGAAGCCTCAACTGCGCCCTGGGCATCGGTATCGGGCTCCCCCGACGACACGATCGTCGCGAGCACCAGATCGCCGATGACGTTGAGGACGGTCCGGCACATGTCGAGGAAGCGATCGACTCCAAGCACGAGCCCGATCCCGGCTGGCGGCACCCCGACCATACCCAGGATCAATGCGACCACCGGCAGCGATCCAGCAGGCACGCCCGCGGTGCCGATGCCGCCCAGAATGCACACCAGCATCACCGTCACCTGCTGGACGATTGACAGTTCGACGCCGAAGAACTGCGCAAGGAACAGCACCGTCACGCCTTCGAACATCGCCGTTCCGTTCTGATTGGCGGTGGCTCCGATGGTCAGCACGAAGCGCGCCACCTTGGGCGGGAGGTGGAGTTTCTGATCGGCGATCCGCAGCGATGTCGGCAGCGTCGCGTTCGACGACGCGGTCGAGAACGCCATTACGGACGCTTCCTGGGTATCCCGAAAGAACTGGATCGGCGATCGCTTGGCAAGCACGATCAGCAGGATCGGGAAGACGACGAACATCTGCGTCCCGAGCGCGGCGAGCACCACTCCAACGAACGCCGAGAGGCGGATCAGCAGGTCCCAGCCGAACAGCGCCGCGAGGTTGAACATGAAACAGAACACGGCGAGCGGCGCGAGGCGGATAACGACCCCGATCAGCGTCATGGCGACTTCGAACAGACCCTCGATACCGGCCTTGAGCTTCTGAACCTCGGGCCGATCCTGCGTCAGAACGATGCCGATGCCGAAGAACAGCGCGAAGAACATCACCGCGATGATATCGTTGTTCGACATCGCGGTGACGATGTTCGACGGCACGATCGACAGCACCGCTTCGACACCGGTCGGAGTTTCGGTGGTGCGCTGGAGGATGGCGTTGGCCCCGGCCCCGGCATCAGCGAGCATCGCCTGCGCCAGTGCCGGATCGACGCCGTCGCCGGGGCGCAGCACATTGACGAACACCAGGCTGACGACCACCGCGATTGTCGAAACGACGACGGTGAGCCCAAGCGTGCGCAAGCCCACGCGCTTGAGAGAGCGGATTTCGCCCATTTCGGCGATGCCTACGACCAGCGCCGAGAACAGCAGCGGTATCACGAGCATGAACAGCAGCCGCAGGAAGATCTGGCCGATCGGACCGGTAACATAGGTGGTGATCGTTTCCACCCACGGCGCGCCCGCGGCGCTCGCATAGACGATCAGCCCGCCGACCAGACCCAGTACGAAGCCGATCAGCATTTGATACTGCAGCGAAATTCCGCCCCGCTCGGTTGCCTGTTCGGCGCCGTCCATGCCGTCCCCCGTCATTATTGTGTCAGTCGGCACCGGCCCGTTTCCCAGCCCGGCCGCCTACCCACGATATGCTGTGGCCGGACGGGCGGGGGAGCGGGACAGTGCCGCATCCGCGTGAGCGGATCAAAAGATGCTCAGGCATAGGCATAGGGCCCGCCCTTGGCCAGAGCGGCCTGATAGGCGGGGCGGGCATGGATCTTGTCGAGCCAGGCGATCGTCGCCGGGCGCGACGCGTCGAGACCGCCGCGCGAGCGGGCGGCTTCGAGCGGAAAGCTCATCATCACGTCGGCGGCGGTGAAGGCGTCGCCTGCGAACCAGGGCCGCTCGCCAAGCTGCGCCTCGACATAGTCGAGATGGACGTCGATCATCGGCTGGAGTTTCTTCTGCGCGGCCTTTCCGAGCAGAGGAATGCGGCCGAGCACGAGCTTGACCAGCAGCGGCGGCATCAGCGAACCCTCGGCATAATGCAGGAAATGGCGATAGTGCAGCGCCGATCCGCGATGCGCCGGCGGGCCGAGCCGACCATCGGCCTTGTCGACGAGATATTCGATGATCGCGCCGGTTTCGGCGACGACCAGCCCGTCGTCCTCGATCACCGGTGACTTGCCGAGCGGATGCACCGCCTTTAGTTCCGGCGGCGCCAGCATCGTCGCCTTGTTCCGGCGATAGCGCTCCACCGCATAGGGCAGCCCCAGTTCCTCGAGCAGCCACAACACCCGCTGCGACCGGGAGTTTTCGAGGTGGTGGACGATAATGGTCATGCGCGGCGCTCCTCAGTCGGCATCGCAGCTCCGGCAGGAACCACGCGTGAGGCATAGGCAATAGCGAAACGGTCGCAAAGGTCGCACGAGAACGATGACCTGTCCGACCTCCTTTCCCGAACGCTCGTCACGCAGAGGACAAAATAGCTAGATCCCCACTTTTGCGGGGATGACGAGGAAGGAATGCGAGTGGAACGATCAACGGCCCGAGATGCTAAGTGGAAAAAGTGGAGACATAGCATCGCCTTCTCCACTTTCCCGACGCCACCTCATTCGTCGTCGTCATCCTCCCCGCCGGGACCGACCATCAGCTCTTCGGCGACCTTGTCGGTCCGGGTGCGAATCGCCTTTTCGAGGCGATCGGCCATCTCGGGATGCTCCTTGAGATAGGTCTTGGCATTCTCGCGCCCCTGCCCGATCCGCACCGAATCATAGCTGAACCACGCGCCCGACTTCTCGACCAGCCCGGCCTTGACGCCGAGGTCGAGGATCTCGCCGATCTTGGAGATCCCCTCGCCATACATGATGTCGAATTCGACCTGCTTAAACGGCGGTGCGACCTTGTTCTTGACCACCTTCACGCGCGTCGCGTTACCGACGATATCGTCGCGATCCTTGATCTGGCCAGTACGGCGAATATCGAGGCGCACCGAAGCGTAGAATTTGAGCGCGTTGCCGCCGGTGGTGGTTTCCGGATTGCCATACATCACGCCGATCTTCATGCGCAGCTGGTTGATGAAGATCACCATGCAGCGCGATCGGCTGATCGAGCCGGTGAGCTTGCGCAAGGATTGCGACATCAACCGCGCCTGCAGGCCGACATGGCTGTCGCCCATCTCGCCCTCGATCTCGGCGCGCGGCACCAGCGCGGCGACCGAATCGACCACCAGCACGTCGATCGCGTTCGAGCGCACCAGCGTATCGACGATTTCGAGCGCCTGCTCGCCGGTATCGGGTTGCGACACGATCAGTTCGTCGATGTTGACGCCCAGCTTCTTGGCATAGACCGGATCGAGCGCGTGCTCGGCATCGACGAACGCCGCGGTTCCGCCGCCGCGCTGCGCCTCGGCAATGACGTGGAGCGCGAGCGTGGTCTTGCCCGAGCTTTCGGGGCCATAGACCTCGATCACGCGTCCCCGCGGCAAGCCGCCCACGCCAAGGGCGATGTCGAGCCCGAGCGATCCGGTCGACACGGTCTCGACCTGCATCGTCTCCTTCGAGCCGAGCCGCATTGCGCTGCCCTTGCCAAAGGCGCGGTCGATCTGCGCCAGTGCGGCGTCGAGCGCCTTTTGCCGGTCGCCCGCGACCTTGTCGGTGGAAGCTGCCATCTTGCTGTCGATCACCTTGAGTGTTGCTGCCATCTGTCGCTCCCATCGCTAGCCCAGCCGGGCGGGTCGTTCAACGCACTGCGAGCTGCGTACAGCATTTGTTCCTTTGGAACAAGTGAGGAACGCGGGGCGGATGGACCACCGCACTGTTCATCGCAGGGGATCGGGCATTGGTGTGTGTCGCAGCCCGGTGGACTACTATGCGGCTGGCAAAACCCTCGATATAGCCGCGTGATTAAACTGAAACGGCCTCCAGAAGCGCGCAAATGCGTGGATATGAGGCCCGCGCCGATTTCGGCACCGGCGTCTCCTGTTCAAGATAAGGTTCGATGATGAAGATCGCTATTTTCGGCTTGGGTTATGTCGGCTTCACCGCAGCGTGCTGCATCGCCAGCGAAGGCCATATGGTCGTTGGGATCGATGTGAACGAAGCCAAGGTAAAGAACATCCGCGCCGGAATACCCCCGATTTCCGAACCCGGCGTGCAGGAACTCTTGGCGGACGGCCTTCGCAGCGGCCTGATTCTGGCCGCAACCACGGCGGGCGAACACCTCGATGACTGCGACATGGCGATCGTCTGCGTCGGAACACCAAGTGCGGCCGATGGCGCGCACGACATGCGCTTCATTGCCGACGTCAGCCGACAGATCGCCGCTGCCGTCAATCCGGCACGCGCGCGGCCCCTGACGGTGGCGTATCGCTCGACGATTCGACCCGGAACTATTGAGGGACTGATCGCACCGATCTTTGGCGCCGAGCTCGGCGATGCGGCGAGCAGCGCGATCGAACTGGTCTACAACCCGGAATTCCTGCGCGAGGCGACGGCGGTTCATGATTATTTCAATCCGCCCAAGATCGTCGTCGGCACGGCAGATGCCCTGCCTTCGGCGAACATGGACATACTGCACCAGAACCTGAAGGTGCCGACATTCCATGTCGGTTTTCGCGAAGCCGAGTTGACCAAGTTCGTGGACAATAGTTGGCACGCAATGAAGGTCGCGTACGCGAACGAAGTCGGCCGGGTGTGCATGCGTCTCGGCATCAGTGCCAGCCAGGTGCACGAGATCTTCATCTCCGACACGAAGTTGAACATCTCCCCCTATTACCTGCGTCCAGGCGGAGCGTTCGGCGGCTCCTGCCTGCCCAAGGACGTGCGCGCGCTGCAGCGTATCGCGGCGGACTGTGGTGCCAATACCCATCTGGTCGATTCGCTGTTGCGATCCAACGACGCGCACAAGCGCGAGTTGTTCGAACATGCGACTGCCGGGCTGGCGCCGGGCGCAAGCGTCCTTCTGGTCGGCCTGGCGTTCAAGGCAGAGACGGACGATCTTCGTGAAAGCCCCAATGTCGATCTAGCGCGGATGCTGCTCCAGGCGGGGTATGTCCTTTCGATCTTCGATCCTGCCATCGACGCATCGAAGCTCGCCGGCGCGAATCTCGGCTATGCCTTCATGCAGATCCCCCAACTCGAACAACTGCTGATCGGCCAGACCGAAGCCGAAGCCGGCGACTTCGACCGCGTACTTTCCAGCAACGCGACGATGAAGCAGCTCCGCCTCGCCGACAATTCCCCCGTGGTCGATCTCGGTGCGCTGAAGTGAGCGAGCCGGGGACTGCGGGGACAGCAGAGACGCGCCCTGCGGCGGATGTCACAACGACACGGAGACCGCTGGCCGGACGCAAGGTCCTCATCATCGTCGAGAACCTTCCGCTCCCGTTCGATCGCCGCGTCTGGCAGGAGGCACAAACACTGCGCGACGCCGGAATGACGGTGTCGATCATCTGCCCGAAGGCCAAGGGCTACGAGGCAGCCTATGAAGAACTGGCCGGCATCCACATCTATCGCCACCCATTGCCTTTGGATGCTGGCTCCGCATTCGGATATTTACTCGAATATGGCGCCGCACTGTTCTGGGAAACCGTGCTCGCGTGGAAAATCCTTTTCAAGCACGGCTTCGACGTCATTCAGGGCTGCAACCCGCCCGACCTGATCTTTCTCGTCGCATGGCAGTTCAAGCTGATCGGCAAGAAGTATATTTTCGACCATCACGATATCAATCCCGAACTATACGAGGCGAAGTTCGGAAAGCGCGGCCTCTTCTGGAGGCTTATGGTTCTGTTCGAGCGGCTTACATTCTGGTCCGCCAATGTCGTGATCTGCACCAACAACAGCTATCGTGAAATCGCACTGCGTCGCGGGCGCAAGTCGGAGGCCGACACCTTTGTGGTCCGTTCGGGCCCAGATCTTTCGCGTCTGGAGCGCCGCGCGCCGAACACGTCGCTCAACAACGGGCGCACATACCTTATCGGCTATGTTGGGGTAATGGGTGACCAGGAAGGCATCGACCTTCTGCTTGAGGCGGCACGGCACATCGTTCACGATCTGGGTCGGCAAGATATCCAATTTCGCCTCGTCGGCGGCGGGCCCAGCCTCGACAAGCTCAAGCAACTTGCCACCGAGATGGCTCTTGACAAGTATGTCACCTTCACCGGACGCGTGCCGGACGACGCGCTGTTCGACCTTCTGTCGACGGCTGACGTCTGCGTCAATCCGGATCGGGTAAATCCGATGAACGACCTGTCGACCATGAACAAGATACTGGAATATATGGCATTTTCCAAGGCGATCGTTCAGTTCGACGTCAAGGAGGGACGGTTTAGTGCAGGCGAGGCGTCGCTCTACGCCCGTGCCAACGATGCGGTTGATCTTGCGAATAACATCCTCGCGCTCCTCGCCGATCCGGCACGCGCCGACCAGATGGGGAAGCTGGGTCGATCGCGGGTCGAGAAGCTTTTTGCCTGGCCCCACCAAGTGCCGATCTTGATCTCGGCTTACCGGCGGGCATTGGGACTGTGAATAAGAGCGGCATCGCGCATGGCGATTAGCGACTTCGGTGCCGCGCCTGTCACAGCCGAGAGCGCGCCGCTGTCACCCACCCGCAGTGCGACATTGCGATACCGCACTTCAATCACCTGATTGCCCGGCGTTGCGCGATACGCCCCGAACTTCCAATATCCCGCGCTAGGTTCGCCGACATAGCCCAGCGCGCCGCGATAGCTGGCGACACGGCGGCCGTTCAACCACGCATCCAGCCTGCTGTCGGGCGGCATACCCGCTGTGAAGCGCAGATCGAGGTCATACCACTGATCGGGCACGAACGGTTCCGAGTGCAGGACGATGCGGCGGGACTTGCCCTTGCGAGCTTTGCGATCGGGGGGAACCGTAACCTGAAGCTCGATATTGCCCTTGTTGGTCAGCAAAAGCGCCAGCCAGGGGCCCCAACCACGGTTTCGCGCCGCATGCCACTGACCGATAATCAGCCTGGGTTCCTTGACCGGTATGGCGCTCGCCCGCACCGAATAGCGCTGCTCGGCGGCAACCCCGAAGGGTAGCTTGTGCTGGAAGCTCAGTTCCGACCGCTCGGCGATGCGATCGTTGGCACGGCGCATTCCGGGGACGGCTTTGAATAGATACTCCGGCCCATCGGGGCCATCGGTTATGACGACGGGATTGCGCGGATCCGATTGGAGCCGTGCCTGCCACTGCCCCACCGCAATCTCTTGCGAATGGGCAGCGAACGCGGCCGTCGAGAGTGCGCCGGCAAGAAGGGCGGAAAGAATGCGGATTGTTGTAGCCTCCTGCTTGGCGCCGGACACACGTGACAGGCCGCCCACCACACCGACACACTACCTTCCGGCCGCTATGCGTTGGATTTCCTTATGCTTTTCAGCCTTCCGAACACCATTGTTTTAACCCATCTGCCTTCGCTTGAGAAGAGCCCGCCTGCCAGCAGAAACAAGGCGAACCAGGTCAGGCCGATGCCGCCGCAGCCTATTCCGAGCGTCTCGGCGTCCGGATAGCGATTCGCCCGCAGCCACAAGACAATTACGGTCGTCGGTGCCAGCGCGATAATGGTAGCCACCAGATGACGCAGGTGGATCGAAAACAGCCGCGTCCAAGAACCTGAGATCACCTTGATCCCGAGATGCGCCATCATCAGGAAGTTGAGAGTGATCGCTACCGATACGCCCGCGGCAATCCCGGGCAGCCCCCAGTGCCCCCCCAGCGACGCGCCGACGAACACGGCAAGGGCGTACACCCATTGACGCCAGGCCCGGCGGTAGACACTGCCGCGTGCACGCGTCAGCGAGTCGCAGATCTTGTATCCCGTCCGGAAACACAGGGCGACCGCGAGCAGCTGGAACGGCAGCACCATGCCCTGCCATCTGGTGCCGAGCAGCACCGAGACGATTTCCGGCGCAAGGAGGATGAGCAGGCCACTGAGCGGCATGGTAATCATCGCCACCAGACCCAGCGCGCGTTCATAGGCGAACTGCAAACGCGCAACATCGTTCTGGATCGAAGACATTGCCGGAAACAGCACTCGATCGGCGACCCGCCCGAACAAGGTGCTGGGAACCGTGAGAAACTGATATGCGCGGCCATAAAGGCCCAGGGCGACACTGCCCATTGATACCCCCACCACCACATTGTCGATGGTGAGCGCAGCATAGCTGGCGATATGGGCTAGCGACTGGCCGGCGCCGAAATGGAACAGCTCGCTGAACGGCCGCCGTCGCACCCGCAGCGTGATCAGTGGCGGACGCTGAAGCCAGAGCAACACTGTCCGCATGATCGACTGCGCCAGCAGCGCAACGATCAACGACCAGGCGCCGAACCCGGCCCAAGCGAGACCCACGCCGACAGCTCCATATCCAAGCGCGAAACTTGCAAATTCCGCCGTCGCGAGTCGTTTGAACTGCAGATCGCGCAGAATCAAAGATTCGGACACGATCGCAAGATTGGCGATCGGCAGATAGATCGCGAGGACCCGGATCATCCCGGTCAGCCGTGCCTGATCAAACGCGTCCGCAAGCAGGGGCGCCAGCAGATACAGGATCGCGACCGCGACCAGCCCGATATAAAGGGAAACGGCGAACACCGATTTGATATGGTCATCGCCGATCCGCTCCCGCTGAACCAGCGCAGGCCCCATCCCCACCTGGCTGACTACCCGAGTGAAACCGATGATGATCTGGGCAGCCGTCGCCAGTCCGAACTCGGCTGGCGTCAGCAGCCATACGAGGACTATCAGAACGATCATGCGTGCCGCGGCTTCAGACCCAGTGCCCAGGAACTGCCACACGAAACCGTGCATAGTGCGCTTGGTCAGCGTCTCCTTCGCATGGTCTTGCGATTTTCCCGAAGGAACGTTCATCAGCTACCCGCCCCAAGATCGATGCACGCGTTTAGCCGTTCCGTGATCGACAGCAAGGCCACAGGGTCGCCTGGCCAGCCCGAAAGGATGCCATCGGTTCATTCCAGGCTTGCCGGGCACCCGGCGGACGTTCATATCCGCCGCGGATGGCAGGTTCGGGTCCACCAGGCCCCGGCCAGAGCAGATACGAAAAGCCCGGTCCAGCCGACATTTCCTGCCGCTTGCTCTAGACGTATGCGTTTGTCGCCTTGGGGCGTCCGGGTGGAGATTAGACTTTGAACATGCTCCTTCACGGGTCCTATTTCGGCTATAATTTCGGCGATACGCTCCTGTGCCAGTTGTTCGCTGCCTGGGTGAAGGACGGGCAGCCGGACACTCGGCTAATTCTTCCGCTGGCCAACGCCCGCAATTGCCGAATGATCGGCGCGGACGCACGCGGACCGGCAAACGCCCTGACAGGCGACGCTCTGATATTCGCCGGGGGCGGGTATTTCGGGCAACCGAGTTCGGGACTTAAGCGCTGGACCGCCCGCGCCTATTTGCGGCACATGCTTCTTGCCAACTGGGCGCGCCGCCGTATCCCCTATTGCATTTTGGGTACGGGGGTCGGGCCAGTTTCCAGCGCTCGGATGCAATCGGACCTGGCCAAGCTGTTCGAGGAAGCGGATATTGCGGTGGTCCGAGATCCTGAATCCGCCCAATTCCTGCATGACTGGGGGGTGCGGCGCGAAGTGGAAATCGGCGTCGATGCGGTGGTGACCGCGCAGAAAGAAGAATTGCGACGGAATGCGCATTGGGACCGTTCGGCATTGCCGGTGGTGAAGGGTCCGCTGGTGGCCCTGCATACGGAAGTGCACGCTTCGCCCGAAGAGGTCGGGATGATGGCTGAACTGATCTCCAGACTTTTGACCGAAACCGACTGGCACCTTCTCCTCCTGAGCGATGGCGTGCGGACGGGCAACCGGACAGGCTGGCACGAAAAGGTACCGGTCGATCCTGCCAGCGCCGCACGCGTGACACGGCTGGGGTATGATCGCGATCCACAGAAATTGATCGGTGTGCTCGACGCCGTCGATCTTGTGATCACCACCAAGCTGCACGTCGGCATCGTGCGCTGCGCATTGAACAAGCCCGTCATTTCGATCCCGCGTCACGCCAAGACTCCGCGCTTTTATCGCCAGATGGCTCTGTCCGACTGGTGCGTGAGCGATCCCCGCAACCGCGTCGATCTTGCGATGGAACTCGCGCACGGGTGGGAGAACGGCTTGCGCCCCTCGTTCACTGCGTTCGAAAAGGCGCGCTCGACGGGATTCTATCGGCGTCGCGTGGCATCATTTTGTGATGCCGTAGCATCGCGAGGCTAGCCTGAACGGCTGCGTCCCCTTGACGGTCGGCTGCGGCGGCCTAGACGTTTCCGCGCAGCGCAGCGAAGGCGGCCCGCCGCCCATGAAGGTAGGGTAAGTGAGAACTACAGTCAGCGGCGGGCGGCAGCAGCTTGTCCGGAAAGGTGCGCACCCAGCGGCCCCACGCAGTTTCCGCCGTCCCGCCAACACGCTCCGTCCGGCGCTTTCGGCCGGCCAATTGTTGACGATCCTTGGATTTACCGGCGTCGTTTTCCTGTCGATGATCGCGACCGCATGGACCATCGGCGTGCCCGTGCGATCGCTGGCTGCAGCAGGGCTCATGATCGTCCTTGCCATACTATGTCCCGTCGAAGCGGCGATAGCGGTGCGCCGCCTGAAATGGTTCATGCGAACGGCCCTAGTGGTGACGGCGATCGGCATGCTCGCCTCGGCACTGTCCGGCGACGGTGTTTGGGAGATCATTCAGGCGGCGGTGGAGATCAGCGTTCAGGCGCTAGTACTGATGGTGCTTACTGCAATCGTGGCTGAAATCTGCGGCAGCCGGGCGGTGTTTATGGCGTTTGTCATGGTTATAGGGGTGTCGGCCGTGGTGGCGGTGGCACAGTTCGTCGGGGTCGATGGCGCGTGGGGGCTTCGCGGGGCGATCGCATCCCTGCAAGGTGACGCGTTGGTCCTTCCCAACGACGGGCTCGACGGAAGCGGTATCCGGGCGGTCGGCCTTTCCTATTCAAAGACGATCCTGGGCGCGCAGATCTGTCTCGCTCTTGCCGCTTATTATCTCATGTTTGTGACGCCCCAACCGGACCGCCGGTCGCTTCGGCTGACGCTTTCGCAGCCGCGCGTTGCCATCGGACTGGTTCTGCTGTGCATCGTCGCCTTCGCCAGTGGCAATCGCTCGCCGATCCTTGGCGGGGCGATATTCTTTCTGCTGATCGTGTCGCAGAGCAAGCCGCGCCTCTTCACGATAACGCTGGTCGGTATCGCGACCGTGGCACTGTTGGCAGAACCGGTGCTGTCGCTGTTGCGGGCATCGGGTTCGCGCATTTTCGAAACCAGCGACAACTCCTCGTTGATTCGCGGAACCTTGACGCATTACGGGCTCATGCTGTTCCTGGACAATCCGCTTGGCTATGGCCTTTCATTCGACCCGACGCTTCATGCCGCGGAATTCGTCGCTAGGCTTCACAACGATCCTAATAAATATGCGATATTCCGGTACCCCCTGCACAATTATCTGTTCAGCATAATCAACATCTATGGCGTCCTGATACTAGGCGTCGCCTTCTGGGTTTGGGATCTGATCAGGCGCAATTTGAGTGTTTTCATCATATTTACGCCCTATGTGATACATATCATGTTTCACAATTCCGGACCATTTTATCAGAACGAGATTTTCTTCTGGTTGGTGGCAGGCGCCCTGCCGAAATTGGTCGACGAATGTCGACGCGAGGCGAGACGTGCCCTGCAGGGGCCGTCACGATCGGGAGAGCCAAATCGCGGGCCCGTGGATGACCGCGACCAGCGCGCTTCTGGATTGAACTGGGGGCGCGCCGCTCCAACGCGGGTATAGATTGGTCGACGTGGCACAATATCTCTTCATCGTCGGGCTTCCCCGATCGGGAACGAAGCTTCTTCGCGATCTGTTGAAAAATCACAGCAAGATCGCGATCCTGGCTAACGAAACCGATCTCTATCCTGTGTTTCGCGATTTCTTCACGAGGAAGCGCGGTGAGGACTGGTTCGAACTGCTGTGGCAGCAGGTCGGCGAGAGCAAGTTCTTCATCCGCCGCAATAATGCCGGCGATCCGATCGATCCGGCTCACTGGAAATCGCTTTGCCCGTCGGCGACCGCTGCGGGGGCGATGAAGGGGCTGATACTGGCCTCGATCGATCGCACCGGCGACGAAATCATCCTTGGCGACAAATCCCCCCTGCATATCACGTGCGTCCGAGAAATCCTCGGCGATTTCCCTGACGCCAAGGTACTGCACATCGTGCGCGACGGCAGGGAAGTCGCGCTTTCCGCCATCCAGGCCTGGAAAAAGGATCCGCTGCGCGCGATACAGCAGTGGACCGATGCAGTGATGTCGGCTCACCATGCCGGTTCCGCCGTCCCCGATCGGTTCCTGACGTTGCGCTTCGAAGATCTGAAGAGCAATCCTACGAGGACGCTGGAAGCAGCCTGCGCCTTTCTTGGGCTTGAATATGAGCCGGGCATGGCAGACTTGAAGGGCAGCGCCGAAGGCCTGGGACGCGCCAGGGGCAAGACGCAGGTCATGAACCTGCCAGACCGAGCCGAAAGCCTGGGGCCGCGCCAGCTGAAGCGAATGGAAGAGATCTTCGTCCCCGCATCCCGCTTGTACGGGTATGCGCTCAAGACGAGCGCCCGGCGCGAACGCCGATTGTCCGCAATCCAAATGCAGCTGCGACGGGTCATGGACATCCCCGGTGTCGTGCGGTTCCACATCCGCCAGTTCGGCTGGATCGAGGGCACGCGATACGTCTTGCGCAAATGACTGGCACGAACACGGCGGGTCACGCGTCTTTGGGCTCTAAGCACGATCGGGAAAATCCGATGACGTCCAGCCGCCCGCGCTTGTCGGTACTGGTGGTGGCTCATGCCGGCCATGTCACTGGCGGGGTGAACAATTTCCTGCGGATCATGCGAAGTTGCTATCGCGACCGGGTCGACGCATCGCGGTTCATCAACGGCGGGCGCAAAGGTGAGATGGGCGCGCTGTCGGCTATGCGCCGCATGCTCCGCGACTATGCCCGGTTCGGCATGTTGCTGCTTCGCCGCAGGTTCGACGTGCTGCACGTCAATCCGTCGCTCGATCGCAGCTCGCTACCGCGCGAGCTGCTGTTCATATGGATCGCCAGGCTATTGCGGCCGGGCATCAGGGCATTGATATTCTATCGCGGCTGGGACTGGCGAGCCCTTGAATCGATCCGGGCGTCGCGGTGGCAAAGCTGGCTGTTCGTCAAGACCAACTTCAAGGCCGATCGCATTCTGGTGCTTTCAACCAGTTTCAAGGACGCGCTGCGCGATCTGGGCGTGAATCCGGACAGGATTCATGTAAGTTCCACCATGTTTGAGGCAAAGCTGTTTACCGGCGTGCCCGAGCCCGCGCGGGTGGACCGCCAGGCCCTGTTGTTCCTGTCGCGCTTCATCCCTGCAAAGGGGGGAATCCAGACGATCGAGGCGTTCGCCGATCTGGCCAGCGAATTCGCTGGATGGCGTCTGATCATGGCTGGCGACGGGCCGGAGCGCGGCGCGCTGGAAGCCAGGGTCGCCGCGCTCGGCATAGGAACAAGGGTGTCGTTCACCGGCTATGTCAGCCACGGTGACAAGGCGGATCTACTGATGCGGTCTGCCATCTTCGTGCTGCCCACCGCCCATCCCGAGGGAATGCCTAACGCGATCCTGGAAGCGATGGCGGCCGGGCATGTCATCATCACCACCCCCGTCGGCGGCATTCCCGATATCGTCTCGGACGACGTCAACGGCGTGATCCTGCCCGATCCGAGCCGCGCCGCAGTGGCTGCGGCAATTCGCCGCTATGTCGCCGATCCCGCGCTGCTCGCCGAAACATCGCGTAACAATCGCGAAAAGGCATGGACGCTTTGGGAATCGTCGATTGTGTCCGGTCGCATGGCCGATCATTATGAGGCGATCGCAGGCAGCCAGGCGCGAAACCAAGCCCCGCCCAATTCCATCTCCGCTGCGAAGTGACGCCGCCACGCGGCTTGTCGCGCCCTAGGCGGAACGGATTGATGCGACCCGGTGACTGCTGAACCGCTTTCGCCAATTGCGCGTGTAGTGCGTCGACACGGAATACGCCGCAGCACTCAATATCAGGGTCAGTATTATCGACAACGACGCGGTGATCGGCGCAGGCAGCACCAGTAGGAGCACCAGGGCTCGCGCATGCAGGTGCCAGAGATACATCTCATAGCTGATCCGCCCCAAGAACCGAAATGCAGAACGCTCGGTAACCCATCGCAGCAGTCCTAGCCGGGTGTCGAAGAGGACGACGTTTGCGATGAGGAACAGGCCAAGTCCCTGCATGGAATAACACAGCACGCTCTGGGTAAGGTCGTCTCGCAGCAACAGGCTGGCGCAGATCAGCGCTCCTCCCCCCCCCGCTATCCAGTATTGCCGCAGCCGACCAACCCAAGGTTGCCATTTCGAATCCGCGAGCATGGCCGTCAAAAGACAACCCCACGCCAGCGAGTCAAATCGGGTGACCGTAAAATAGTAGTTGAACGACTCATGCCCTTCCAACGTGAGGAAGACCATGAAACGCAGCATCAATGGCATCGTGACCAATAGCGCGAATATCAAGATGCGATGTCCCGAACCCCTGACCAGCAAGAGCAGCAGTGGTATGAGCAGATAGAAATGTTCTTCGATCGCCAATGACCATAACAGGCCATATCCCGGAACACCTTCAGGCCATCCGAAAAGGTCGCGGCCGATGTTGTAAAAGTTGCCAAGATACAAGAATGCTGCGGTAATTCTCGGCCAGACCAATTCCTCAGGCGCAATAAGAGAGTATAGGGTCAGGGTCGGAATCGCCATGATGACCAGCGGCGGGGTCAGGCGCAGGAAGCGGCGAATATAGAATCGGGAAACCGAGAGGCCTTCGCGACATTCTGCCAAGAGCAATCGCGATATGAGAAAACCGCTGATGAAGAAGAAGATGGTGACGCCGAAACCACCGGGAATGAACCTGGAAACATCGAAATGCGCCGTTATCACGAGCAGGACGGCGACCATTCGCGCGAAATCGAGCACGGGAACATGGCCGAACTCGGCACGCTGCGAAGGAGCCGGCACTTCCGGACGTCGCGTCATGACGGTCAGCGGCCACCATCGGCAGCAGGCCGAATGACCATCACGAAATCGGATTCCAGCATGTTGCGCCCGCTCACCGAACTGCCGATCCGCGCCGCCATGTCATAAGCCAGGCCCAGCAATGGAACCGTCTTCTTGAGCTTTCCGCGCTTGCTTCGCTCGTACGTCCGGAAATACAGCAGCTCATGCCCTGCCTTGGCGATAAGGTCCGCAAGCCGATCAGGACTGATATCGGCATGATGAACCGTAGGGAACGGCGCGCGTCCCGGTTCACCGGCGTGGGGTTTCTTGAAGATATGGCGATAGACCCAGACGTGGAAACTGTGCGGTGTCAGGCGCGTGACCAGCGCCTGGAGCGAATAGCGGCTCGGGCCGGCTAGGATAACGATACCGCCCGGAACGACCGCCGCCAGGAGCTTGCGGACTACTTTCCATGGATCAGCGAGATGTTCGATCACGTCCCAGGCCACCGCTGCGTCGAACCGCGCGACGCCAAGATCGACTTCGTGAAGGTCGCCCAGTATCTTTTCGTCGGCGATGTTGCGTTCCAGCTGCTCCGGCGAGATATCGACCACGGTCAGCACCGGAACCACCTCGGTCGGAATTCGAGAAAGCGACCCCCCGCCAGCGTCGAGCAGTCGAAAGCTGGATCGTCCCTCCTGCCATTCGGAAATGACGGTGCGCAGCTCGGCTTCCATTTCATCCCGCGCGGTGGTGCGCATATGTCTAATCCTCCGACAGGCTGCACCGCATCGATCGATGCGGATACAATGGCCCTGGTGCAGCGCAAAAACGCCTTGCAGAAGTGTCATCGGCGGTCAACGCCGTGACGGGGCTCGATGGTCGGCTGACCGGAATGGACGTAACAGCACCACAGTCGATAGCGTGGCGCCGGTCAGATGCCTCAGCCCGGCGTCGCTGCGGCGACGAATGTTCGCTGGCGCGATATAGTCCGTCTGCCTAGACCGTGGCATGGACACCGTCACAGCCTATCAGGGGCTTATCGCCGGCATTGTCACCGACACCGGTTGGGACAATCGATTTCTGCACCTCAATGCCGGCCTGCTCGTGCTGTTCATTGCACGCCTGGCCACCAGACGGCCGCTGGCCACGATGATGCCGCTTGCCGTGGTCATCGTCGCAGAATTGGCGAACGAGGTGATGGATCGGCTCAATGAGGGATCGTGGCGGCTGCCGGACACCGCCCAGGATATTTGGATCACGCTGTTCTGGCCGGTTTGCCTGTCCCTGGCAGCATGGGTGCGGACGGCGTGGCCGGGGCTTGTCAATCACAGCCCCGACGAGCGACCAGGGCAGGTAGCATCCCTGACGACGCATCCAGCGCTTTCCGCTGCGTCCGTGAAATCGCGCGGGACGATTGCCGCATGCGGAGCGCTTTTGGTGGTCGTTGCCGCAGCGATCGAGATAACCGAAATCGGTGGACCACCCGTCACCGGCCCCCGAGGCCTCCCCCGCGACAAAGCGACATATCTTGCCCAGGCGGAGAAGCGCTTCGAAAAGCTCGACACCAATGACGACCAGCTGGTCAGTCCAGAGGAAATCGAGGCCCGCAGGGCCACGTTACCCTGCAATTGCTCTGGTCGATAAGGCACTGACGGCGGCGTGCATGTCTGGTCCGCTTGAACGACAGGGGAGCATGCGACGCCCGCGTCGGGCCGCCACACAAAAAACGGCTTTCCCCCGCTCAACTAGCCGCTATTCAATGGCTTCCAGCGCGATACGCCAGCCCTGCGCATGGCCTGTCGAGCCTCCCCGCCCAACCTGGAGCGCAGCAGCATGTCCGACGCCGAGAGTTCCAATCCCACGTCGGAACTCCCGGCCCATCGCCGCCCGCGATCGACGCTGACCAAGGCAGGTTTCTCGGGCACCGACGACATTTTCTTCGCCGCGGTCGAGATGACGCGGATGCCGATGATCGTCACCGATCCGCATCGCGAAGACAATCCGATCGTGTTCGCCAACGCCGCGTTCGTGCAGATGACCGGGTATGACATCAACGACCTGCTCGGGCGAAACTGCCGGTTCCTGCAGGGGGCGGATACCGATCCGACCGCGGTTGGCCAGATTCGCGAAGCGGTGGCCAACCGTTCGCAGGTCGCGGTCGAAATCATCAACTACAAGAAGGACGGGTCGGCGTTCTGGAACGCGCTCTACATCGCGCCGGTGTTCAGCAACGATGGCGATCTCGTCTACTTCTTCGCGTCGCAGCTCGATGTATCGCGGCGCCGCGACGCCGAGGAGGCGCTGCGCCAGGCGCAGAAGATGGAAGCGGTCGGCCAGCTGACCGGCGGCATCGCGCATGATTTCAACAATATGCTGACGGTGGTGCTCGGCAATCTCGACGGCGTGCTCGAACAGGAGACGTTGAGCGAGCGCGGGCGCAAGCGGATCACGCGTGCGATCGAAGGCGGGCGCCGCGCCGAACAGCTTACCCAGCAGCTGCTGGCCTTCGCCCGCAAGCAGCGGCTCGAAGGGCGGCCGACCAATCTCAACGGGCTGATCGCGTCGCTGCGCGAATTCCTGGCGCGCACGCTGGGATCGAATTTCGAGATCGAGACGCGGTTCGCGGGCGACCTGTGGACGTGCAAAGTCGATCCGGTGCAGACCGAAGTGGCGCTGCTCAACATCCTGATCAACGCGCGCGATGCGATGGCGGATGGCGGGCGCGTCGTGATCGAAACTGCCAACCGCTACCTGTCCGAGGACGACGCGCGCTCGCACGGCGACGTGCGGCCCGGATCGTACGTGACCCTGTCGATCACCGACAATGGCGAGGGCATCCCGGCCGACGTGATGCCGCGTGTGCTCGAGCCGTTCTTCACCACCAAGGACGTCGGCAAGGGTTCGGGCATGGGACTGAGCATGGTCTATGGCTTCATGCGCCAGACCGGGGGCTATGTCCGCATCTACAGTGAGGTCGGGGTAGGCACCACCGTGCGGCTGTATTTCCCGGCGCTCGAAGGCACGCAGGCGGATGCGCCGACCAAGACGAAGACGGCGGCGGTGCGCGGCGGGTCCGAAAGCGTGCTGGTGGTCGAGGACAATCCCGATGTGCGCGAACTGGCCACCGGCATCCTCACCGATTTCGGGTATCGCGTGACTGCTGCCGAGGACGGTGCGCAGGCGCTGGAAATCCTCGAGGGCGCGCAGCGCTTCGACCTGTTGTTCACCGACCTGGTGATGCCGGGCGGAATCAACGGCGTGACCCTGGCGCGGGCAGCGCGGGAAAGCCAGCCGCGGCTCAAGATCCTGTTGACCACCGGCTATGCCGAGGCGGGGCTGGCGAGCGACGTCCCCGACCTGACCGGCGAGTTCGAGCTTATCAACAAGCCCTATCGCCGGTCGGACCTGGCACAGAAGGTGCGCCGCATCCTCGACGGCGCCTCGGGCGTTTGAGCCGCGGCACGCGGCCGCTCCTGACCGTCAGGCGAGCGCGCCGAGCGCCTTTTCGACGCCGTCCATCGTGAACGGCTTGGCCAGCACCGGTCGGTCGCGATGCGCATCGGCCAGCGTGTCGCCGCCGGTGGCGACGACGAACGGGATGCCCGCGGCGGCCAGCGCGTCGGCGACCGGCCAGCTTTTTTCCCCGCCGCGCAGATTGACGTCGAGGATCGCCGCGTCGATGCCGCCCTGCTCAATCGCCGCGAGCGCAGCGGCGACGCAGTCGGCGGTTCCGGCTACCTCCCGGTCGAGCGCGTCGAGGAAATCCTCGAGCATCATGGCGATCAGGGGTTCGTCCTCGACCAGGAGGATGCGGCGTAAGCTACTCATAAGCGGCGTGCCTTGCACGGCTTGGCCCGGTTAGCCAAGCATCATTTCGCTGCCAGCACGTCTCGCGCCGCCTCGGCCAGTTGCTGTACCGAAAACGGCTTGGGCAGGAAGGCGACGTTGTCGAGGTCGATCGACTTGCGCAGCTGTTCCTCGGCATAGCCCGACATGAACAGGATCGGCAGATCGGGATAGCGCTCGCGCACATGGCGGACCATCGTCGGCCCGTCCATCGACGGCATCACCACGTCGGAGATCAGCAGGTCGGGACGCTCGCAGGTCTCGAGCAGTTCGAGCGCGGCTTCACCATTCTCGGCAGCGATCACCGTATAGCCCTGGCGCACCAGCGCGCGTTCGGCGACGGCGCGGACCATGTCCTCGTCCTCGACCAGCAGCACCAGCCCGGTGCCCCACGTATCAGCCTTGGGCCGGGCTGCGAGCGGTGCGGGCTTCGCCGCCGGCGCGGCGGCGTGGACCGGCAGGAAGATGGTGAACACCGCCCCGCCCCCCGGCGGCGATTCGGCGAAGATATAGCCGCCCGACTGCTTGATGATGCCGTACACCGTCGACAGGCCGAGCCCTGTGCCCTTGCCGACTTCCTTGGTGGTGAAGAACGGCTCCCAGATCTTGGGCAGCACGTCCGCGGGAATGCCGGTGCCGGTGTCGGAAATGCGCAGCGCCGAATAGTCGCCGACCGGCAGCACCTCGTCATCCATCTGGCGGACCTGCGAGGCCGAAATCGCCAGCGTCTCGATCGTCACGGTGCCGCCGCCCGAGGGATTGGCGGCGAGCATCGCGTCGCGCGCGTTGACCGCCAGGTTCACGACAACCTGTTCGAGCTGGCCGGGATCGGCGCGTACCGAACCGAGGCTGCGGCCGTGGCGGACCTCGAGCGCGACGGTTTCGCCGAGCAGCCGCTTCAGGAGGTTCGAGACTTCGGAGATGATGTCGGGCAGCTGGAGCACTTGTGGGCGCAGCGTCTGCTGGCGCGAGAAGGCGAGCAGCTGGCGAGTCAGGCTGGCGGCGCGGTTCGAATTGATGCGCACCTGCTGGATATCGTCGTAATCGCTATCGCCGGGGGTGTGGCGCATCAGCATCAGGTCGCAATGGCCGATGATCGCGGTCAGGATGTTGTTGAAATCGTGCGCGACGCCCCCCGCCAGCTGGCCCACCGCCTGCATCTTGGTCGCCTGCGCGACCTGACGCTTGAGCTTGCCCTCCTCGCCCGAATCCTTGAGCCCGATCAGCACCGCCGCATCGCCCAGCCCGCGGGCACCGGTCAGGGTGAGCGCGATCGCCTCGTCGGGACGGTCGGCGAGGCGCACGGTCATGTCGGCGCTGTGCTGCGCGCCGCCGCCGAAGCGGCGGATCGCGTCGGCAAGCGGCGCCTTGTCCTCGCGCACGACGATATCGCCTGGATAGAGCGGCGGCGCCGCGACCTTGACCCCGACCGCCTGGACGAAGGCGTCGTTCATGTGCACCAGCCGCCCGTCACGCCCGACCAGCGCGAGCCCGAACGGCAGCAGCGACACCAGCGCGTGGATTTGGCTCGCAGCGCTGCCGCCGACCACCGGCGCGGCGATCGCACCGCCCTCCTCGTCGAGCAGCGCGATCAGGATCGGCGCGCCGTCGCCGTCCAGCAGCGGCACCTCGACGAGGCGCAGCGGCACCGCATCGTCGCCCTCGCGCTCGAAGCGGATACGGCCGGCGCCGTCGGTGACGAGGAAGCGGGCGAAATCGCGCCCGTCGATCGCGGCTTCCTCATGCCCCATCGCGCGCAGGCGGAACACGCGGTTGGCGGCGCGCACGCGGCCCTCGGGCGTCACGAGCACCGTCATGATCCCGGCGGCGGCGAGCCGGTCGCCGGTCGCGCCGGCGATCGCTTCGGCAAGGTCGCTGCCAGACGCTTTGGCCGGATCGGCGGCGAACCGCCACACCAGCATGTCGTCGCCGGCACGCGTGACGGAAACGTCGATCTGGCCGGCCTCGCCGGTCAGCCCGGGCGCACTGGCGCTGCCGTCACGCCACGCCGCGCGTCCGGCGGCACCGAGCGCGGCGATGCCGGCATCGCCGACCGCGAGATTGGGGGGTGTCGGAAACTCGCCGAACAGCGCTTCATAGGCGTCGTTGGCGCAGACCAGCCGCCCCGAGCGATCGGTTACCGCCAATGCATCGGGCGATGCCGCCGCAAGTGCGCGCGCGACAGACCAGTCGATCACCGCTTCCGTCGCGGGAGCCTGGCGTGCGAACC
This sequence comes from Sphingomonas japonica, assembly GCF_006346325.1. NCBI lineage: Bacteria > Pseudomonadati > Pseudomonadota > Alphaproteobacteria > Sphingomonadales > Sphingomonadaceae > Sphingomonas > Sphingomonas japonica. Next base: position 1,215,124 of record NZ_VDYR01000001.1, read on the forward strand.
GCACGGCACTGGCGATGCCGCCCGCAACGATCAGCCCCGTGGCCAGCGCTCCGGCGGCGATGGCGAGGTCGCCGAGCAGCCACAGCATCGCCAACGCCGCCGCCACCGCCGCCAGCACCGCGATCGCGATCGGCTGCCCGAGCGGCGATGCGGGTGCGGTCGGCGTCACGACGGGCGATTGCGAAGCCATATCGCCTGATTGCGGGATGCCCGGCGGGTGCGTCAAGCGGCGCTGCGCGGGGTGGACCAGGCTCACGCCGAGTGGCGGTGGCGCAGCCGCCATTTCGCCGCCATGCGCAGCCGCCAGACCCACACGGCCACGACATAGCCGACCACTGCGCTGACCAGCGCGATCAGCGTCAGTCCGATCAGCAGCGCCGGCGCGGCTTCGGAAAACAGCCAGCCGATCCATTCTCCGACGCCCGCATGCGCATCGACCAGCGCCATGAACCCCGATGCGTCGGCGCTGCGCCCGAGCAGGAAATTGCCGAGATAGACCGACGCATAGAGGATGAACGGCGTCGTCGCCGGATTGCTCAGAAAGGTCATCGCCGCGGCGACCGGGACATTGGCGCGGAACGGCAGCGCCAGCAGTGCCGCGCCGGCTATCTGCAATCCGGGGATCATAAGGAAGATGCCGACGAATACGCCAAGCGCCGTTCCGCGCGGTACCGACCGGCGGGTGAAGCGCCACAATTCCGGCGCGAGCACGCGATGCGCGACCGGGCGCAGGAAGCGGCTGCTTTCGAGTTGCTCACGCGTCGGGAATTGCGACACGATCCAGCGTGTCAGGCGGTCCTTGTCCCTGGCCATCTCAGGCAGCCATGTCAGCCGCGGTCACGCAGCAGCCGCTGCGCATCGCGTTTCCACTCGCGTTCCTTGATATGCTCGCGCTTGTCGTGGTCCTTGCGGCCCTTGGCGAGCGCCAGCTCGACCTTGGCGCGGCCCTGGCCGTTGAAGTAGACGGTGAGCGGGACGAGCGTCATCCCCTCGCGCGCGACCGCGCCATGCAGCTTGGTGATCTCGCGTTCGCGCAGCAGCAACTTGCGGGGCCGCTTGGGTTCGTGATTGAAGCGGTTGCCGTGGCTGAACTCCGGGATGTTGGCGTTGACCAGCCACACCTCGCTGCCCTTCACCTCGGCATAGCTTTCGGCGATCGAGCCCTCGCCCGAGCGCAGGCTCTTCACCTCGGTCCCGGTCAACGCGATGCCCGCCTCATACACCGTGTCGATGGCATATTCGAACCGCGCGCGCCGGTTCTCGGCGACGGTCTTGACCTTGTCGAACAGGGAATGGCGGGGACGCGACATCAGCGCCGCGAGATAGGCGGTCCGGAGCGATAAGGGAAGGCGCTGCGGCTATCCGGCCGTCTTTACCGCGCGGCACAGCTTGAGCAGTTCGCGCCGCAGCGTCGGGCCGCTGAGATGCTGCTGGACCGAGACGTGCTGCTCGCGGATGAGGACCGCGCGGATCTGCTCGATCGTCGTATAATCGCCGGTGCGCGCCAGTTCATAGGCCCGCTCGACGGTGCCCGGGCGATGCGGCTGGGGCTGCGGGTCACTCATGCCGGACCCGGGCGTTCGACGGCGACGGTCCGGTGCGGATAGCCGCGCGCCGTCAGGAGGCCCGCATAGCCGCGCGCCAGCCCGGCATGCGCCATGCGCGCCTCGGAGGAACGCGCGCGCTTGGCACGCATCAGCGAAACCTGTTCGCGGTGGAGAAGATAATTGGTGTCCATGTGGCACCCCTCGTGTTGGTAAGCGGAAGGTACCACCTCCCTGTCACGCGGCGCCTACGGAAAGTGGTTCAGGTGATGCACGGCATATAGCAGCTTTGCCGCCGAATTACGAGTGCGGTTACGGTTCGACCGTCATCAGCGCGGTCTGCGCATAGCGTTCGTCGTGACGATCGAACACCGCGCTGGGAAAGAACGGCCGGTCGCTGCCGGACAGGTCGACCAGACCGTCGAGCTTGAACAGCCCCAGCTTTTCCTCGCGCGGCGGCTGGCCATCGCGCTCGAGCGTGGTCGCGCCGACATAGAGTTCGCCATGGCGGGTGAAGATGACATGCGGCGCCAGCACGACCGCCGTGCGGTTATAGGTGGCGGTCACGCACCGGCGGCGCACGATCGCCTCGAAGATGGTGGGGGCCGGCCCGGTCGGGGCCTCGGTTTCCTGCAATGCCAGCGCGCTCATCGAAACTGCCTTACCCTAGAATGGTGCAATGCAGCAATCAACTTTTCGTATTCGAGCGGGTTCCATGCGACGCATCGACGTGCGGCGCGTTGGGGCATGTAAGGAGAAGATAATGACCAACCCCCAACCCAACAAACCCGATGGCGAGATTGACGACGACAAGGCCGAGAATGTCGAGGATCGCGGTGCTGTCGAGAACCAGGGCGAGACGACACCCGACGCCTATCCCGACAAGGCCAAGGGACAGCCGGACTACGGAGGGAACTGAGTTATCCGGCTTTGCTGCGATGGGCTTCGGTCGAGCGATAAGCACCGCGCGGGGTTTCGCGACGCTCGGTAAGAACGGTGCCCGGGTGCCGCCCCTTGAACCTCACATGGCAGCAATGGGTGGAAAGCGGACATTGCTCTCGACAGACAGCAACGAGCGCTTGCAGTGTCGGGCATGGCCGTAACCGATCAGATCGAAAACATCAGGCTTGCTTGTCGAGGCTATCTTGACCTGCTGGGCTCCGCATCCGACGAGCCGCACGAGCGTCAGGCGCAGTTGGCCGACGCACTAGATCGGCTCTGCGCTGCCTTTAATCAAGCCGACGACGTCGAGCCCGACTCAGAGGAAGTGGATGCACAAAGAGCCAATCCCCAGCAGTTTGGTGAGCAGGCAGCCGCCTCGTTTCCGGAGCTTGGCTTCTATCCCGAAGTCAACCCGCTAGACGGGTTCGAGCAGAAGATTGGCCAAGGCTGGGGCTGGGACGACTTGGTGGACATAGCCCTCGACCTCACCGAGGTACTCTGGCTACTGGAACAGGGTCGGACCAATGATGCGATTTGGACCTTTAGGTGGGGCTACCAAAACCACTGGGGCCACCATCTGCATGACTTGAGGCGGTACCTTCACAAATTGCTCTATTGGGGCTGAACGTCCGCTAATGGGCGTAAGCGGAATGACCGCTTTCGACACGCTCCGCCGCCCTCTTGTAGCCCTTAGACGGCTCGCTAGCTGCCGCGAACGTCTTAACGGTTTGACGCGCAACGCTGAAAAAAGCCGATGATCCCAGCATCCATCACAAGCTGGTTGCGCGCTCTGAAAGACGCTTCATCAAGGTGATCGATCACAACAAGGTGTCTCGCGTCTTCGCCTTGTAGTTCGAAATGAAGTTCAACCACGCCTCGTGATGCCTTCGGATCGGTAATGATAAAGTGGGCAGAGGAGGCGGAAAGGTCTTCGATTAGGATCACGCGATCAGTCCTGCCCAGCCAATCGACGCTATTCTCTCGAACGTGAAGTTCCGGCGCGGACTTGCATGTTCCTACCGCTGCAACATAGCGGCCTTGGAATTTATCGGGAACGGAGCTCACCAGGTTATCACCAAGAAGCGCGAGCAAGATGGAATGGATCACGACGCTGCCTCCGAAAGCTGGAGCGTAGTTATGCTCAACGACAAGCACGTCCGCAATTGGGCGTCACCGGTCATTCGCAATTTCAGGCCCATGGCTGGATTTGGAAACCTATCTCCGACCTGCCGACAAGAACCAGCCCCGTTTGACGCGCGTCCTCAGAACACCGCGCGCGGTTCGTCTTCCTCCAGCATCGCTTGGCGCACCAGCGGGATCGGTGGCCCGCCATAGCTCAGGAAAGCATCGTGGAATGCCTTCCATCCGCGCCGCCCGCCGCGGCTGGCGGTCCAGTCGGCGCGCAGCTTGCGGATCATCAGCTTGCCGAGCGTGTAGTTGAGATAGGCCGGATCATAGGTGCCGCGCGCCGCCTGCTGGCGGGCATTGCCCTCGTCCTGATAGCATTGCTCCTGGAACATCGCCTGCGATTGCGCCTGCGTCATGCCCTGCGCATGCAGTCCGATCGCCGACAGATAGCGGCAATTGCGCAGCAGCGCGTTCGACAATTGCCCGATATGCGTCGCCGGATCGCCGCGCAGGCCGGCTTCCCACATCATCTCCTCCGCATAATGCGCCCAGCCCTCGGCATTGGCATAGCCGACGAACAGCCGCCCGACGATCGATTCGACGCGGTTGGCATGAAGAAATTGCAGGAAGTGGCCCGGCCATACTTCGTGGACGGTAGTGAACAGCAGGTCGGGCTCGCCGGGGATGTACGCCGCCTGCACCTGGGGCGACCAGGCAGGATCGGGCGGCGAGATGTAATAGATCGACGGCAGGCCGAGCTCGTACGGCCCGGGGATGTCGATATAGGCGGAATTCTGGCGGTTATAGGGCGGGCTTTCGCGCACCATCGCCTGTTCGGTCCCCGGAATGCTGACCAGGTCCTGCGCGACGACGAATTCGCGCAGCTCGGGAATCTGCGCCCGCGCCGCGGCGACGGGACCGCCCTCGGGCTTGATCGCGTTGACCTTGGCCAGGCAATCGGCGATCGGCGCGCCGGGTGCGAACTTTGCGCATTCGGCGCGCAGGATCTGCTGGTTGCGGCGCAGGTCGGCCTGACCGATCCGGGCGAGGTCCTCAATCGGGAGATCGACCGCCTCGGTCGCCTTGAGCATCCGTGCGAACCGTTCCGGTCCCATCGCGAAGTCCTGCGTCGCGCTGTCACGCTTCGCTCCGAGCCAGTCGCGCAGCTGGCGCATCGCGGTGGCGGCCGGTGCGGCGGCGCGCTTGAGTTCGCGCTGCATCGCCGGGTCCTCGACGTCGGCAAATGCAGCCAGAGCCTCCTCGCCATAATAGTCGGCGAATCCGCCGAACGCCGCGACGCCATACTCGACATAGCTGGCGGGCAGCGGCTGATCGAGATTGGCGCGGATCTGCGCCGTCACTTGCGGAATCGCGCGCAGGAACGCCGTCATCGCGCGCATCCGCGTCGCCGCATCGGCGTATTCGCGGGCGACATAGACATTGGGGTCGAGCCCTGCTCCGACATAATAGGCCGGATTGCGATGCGGCTGATCGGCGTCCTCCAGCCAGAACAGCTTTCCTTCGACCACCTTGACCAGATAATCGCGCTCGAACGCCTGCGCGCCGGTCAGCGCCTTGTAGCCACGCGCCTTGTGCAGCGTCTGCTTGTAGAACTCGCCCTGCGCCTCGAGCCCCTCCTCGCTCCAGTCGGGAAGCCGCCCGTCATATTGGTGGCGCCCCTGATAGACGGCGAAGCCGGGGTCGAGTTCGAACCAGCGGCGCAGCGTGGCGTCGCGGAAACTGTCCCAGTCGGCGCGGCTCGGCTGGACCAGCGCGGTGTTGGCGATCGGGCTCGAAGGCTCCTCGGAACAACCGGCGATCAGCGCCAGCGATCCAAGCAAAAATCCGAAGTTACGCATACGCCATCCTCTCGATTGCGCGGAACTTGGCAGGTTCATGGTACGATTGCCACCCCGCGCTCCGGGGGAACGACTGGCAAGGCGAGCGGTTGACAGAAGCACCCCCCGGCAAAACCGAAAGGCGCCCCATGCCCTATATCAAAACGCGCGACGGCACCGATATCTACGTCAAGGATTGGGGCGACGGCCGCCCGGTCATCCTGATCCACGGTTGGCCGGTATCGGCGGACATGTGGGATGCGCAGTCGATGGCGCTGGCCGATGCAGGATTCCGCGCAATCGCCTATGATCGCCGCGGCTTCGGCCGGTCCGGTCAGCCGTGGTCGGGCTATGACTACGACACGCTGGCCGACGATCTCGCCGATGTGATGGAAGCAACCGGCGCGACCGAGGACGTGACGTTGGTCGGCTTTTCGATGGGCGGCGGCGAAGTCGCCCGCTACATGTCGCGACACGATGGCAAAGGCGTGGTCGCCGCGGCGCTGATATCCTCGGTCGTGCCCTATATGCTGAAGACCGACGACAATCCCCACGGCGTGCCGCAGGAAACCTTCAACCAGATCACCAAAGGTCTCACGACGGATCGCGCGCATTTCTATCGCCAGACGTTCCTGCCGCAGTTCCTGGGCGTCGGATACATCACCAGCCCGGTCAGTGACGAGATTCTCGACATCACTACGTCCATCGCGATGATGGCTGGCTTCAAGCCTACGCTGGCCTGTGCCGACAGCTTTGCGCACACCGATTTCCGCCCGGATTTGGCATCGTTCCGGGTGCCGACCCTGATCGTGCACGGCACCAAGGACCAGACCGTACCGATCGATGCGACGGGCCGCGCAGCGGCGAAGGGTATCGCCGGCGCGCAACTGGTCGAATATGACGGCGAGCCGCATGGTCTGGTCATCACGTCGAGCGATCGGCTGACCCAGGACCTGCTGACCTTCCTGGGCGATCCCCGAGAGCGCAGCTTCGTGGCGGCGAAGACATCGTCCGACGCGCTGATCGCCTGACGCATTGCGCGGCGCCGGTCACTCTGCCTAAGGGCAGCCATGGCCGGCGCTGCACCCCATCCCTTCTCGATCCACAATTTCCGCGCCTACTGGCTGGCGCGGCTGAGCACGACGCTGGCGCAGATGGCGATGGTCATCGTCATCGGCTGGCAAGTCTACGACATCGCCCGCGCGACGATGCCGATCCGCGACGCGGCATTCCAGCTCGGGCTCATCGGCGTGGCGCAATTCCTGCCGCTGCTGGCACTGTCGCTGGTCGCGGGCTGGGTCGCCGACCGCGTCGACCGGCGCTGGATCGCACGCGGAGCGGTCGCACTGGAGGCGGGATGCGCGCTGACGCTGGCGTGGCTGACCTATAGCGACGCGATCACCCTGCCCGCACTGTTCGGCATTGCCGCGCTGCTGGGCGTCGCGCGGGCATTCGCCGGTCCGTCGCTGCAGGCGCTGGCGCCCAATCTGGTCCCGGTGGCGGTGCTGCCGACCGCGATCGCGCTGAGTTCGATCGCGTGGCAGTCCGGATCCGTGCTCGGCCCGGCGATGGGCGGCTATCTCTACGCCGCCGCGCCGTGGCTGCCCTATACGGTGTCGGGAGGGCTGTTCGCCTTCGCCTTCGTGATGCTGATGCTCATCACGCCGGTGGCGCGGCGGACGATGACCGGGCCGACCAACCCCTTTGCGCAGATGATCGACGGGCTGCATTATGTCCGGCGCAATAGGCTGGTGTTCGGGGCGATCAGCCTCGACCTGTTCGCGGTGCTGCTGGGCGGTGCGACCGCGATGCTGCCGGTCTATGCACGCGATATCCTGCAGGTCGGCGCGGATGGGCTGGGACATTTGCGCGCCGCGCCGGCGCTGGGCGCGGTCGCGGTCGCCCTGTGGTTTTCGTTCCGGCCGCTCACCCGCAATGTCGGGGTCAAGATGCTCGGCGCGGTTGCCGTTTTCGGGGTCGCCACGATCGTCTTCGGCCTGTCGGCGCCGATCATGCTGCCGCTGTTCGGCAGCGCCGCGATCGGCAGCGATTTCGCCCCGGCGGTGCTGGTCGCACTGGGTGGGCTGTTCGGGCTGGGCGCGGCCGACATGGTTTCGGTCTATATCCGCCAGTCGCTGATTCAGTTGCACACCCCCGACGAGATGCGCGGCCGCGTCGGCGCGGTATCGACGCTGTTCATATCGGGGTCGAACGAGCTGGGCGAGGCCGAGTCCGGATTTCTCGCCGCGCTGGTCGGGCCAGTGGCGGCGGTTGTCGGCGGCGGCATCGGTGCCATATTGGTCACCATCCTGTGGGCCAGGTGGTTCCCCGAACTGCGCCGCGCGCGAAGCTTCGATCCGCCCGAGACCCTGGAATTCACCTCCGTCGCCGACGGTGCCGCCAAGGAGAAGCCAGCATGAAGGCCAACACGATCCTCGAGACGATCGGCAACACGCCCCACATCCGCGTCGCGCGGCTGTTCCCGGATGCGGAAGTGTGGATCAAGTCGGAGCGGTCGAACCCAGGCGGGTCGATCAAGGACCGCATCGCGCTGGCGATGATCGAGGCGGCCGAGGCGTCGGGCGACCTTAAGCCCGGCGGCACGATCATCGAGCCGACCAGCGGCAATACCGGCGTCGGGTTGGCGATGGTCGCGGCGGTCAAGGGCTACAAGCTGGTGCTGGTCATGCCCGAGAGCATGTCGATCGAGCGCCGCCGCCTGATGCTGGCCTATGGCGCCAGCTTCGACCTTACCCCGCGCGAAAAGGGCATGAAGGGCGCAATCGAGCGTGCGATCGAGCTGGTCGGACAGACCCCAGGCGCGTGGATGCCGCAGCAGTTCGACAATCCCGCCAATGTCGATGTGCATGTGCGCACCACCGCGCAGGAAATCCTCGCCGACTTCAAGGACGCGCCGATCGATGCGATCATCACCGGGGTCGGTACCGGCGGGCACATCACCGGCGTTGCCGAGATGCTCAAGCAGCACTGGCCCGACCTCAAGGTGTTCGCGGTCGAACCCGAATTGTCGCCGGTGATCTCTGGCGGCGCCCCCGGACCCCACCCGATCCAGGGCATCGGCGCAGGCTTCGTCCCCGGCAATCTCCATACGCAGGCGATCGACGGTGCGATCCAGGTGTCGGCGGATGCCGCCAAGGAAATGGCACGGCAGGCGGCCAGCAAGGAAGGCATGCTGGTCGGCATCTCGTCGGGAGCGACGCTGGCGGCGATCGCCGCCAAGCTGCCCGAACTGCCCGCGGGATCGCGCGTGCTGGGGTTCAATTACGACACCGGCGAGCGCTATCTGTCGGTTCCGGACTTCCTGCCCGAAGCCTGAACGGGTGGCGCCGTGCGGCGTTTCGGACTATCACAGCCCAGCTTTTTGCCGGGGGGTGGATATGCGCAATGCCCTGATCTGTGTCGCGGTGATGGCCGCGCTGCTGCTGCTGTGGCCGCTGGCGTTCGGTACGCATGGCGGCGGGCGCGTCGATGCGGCCACCGTCCGCATCGCGGTTCCGCCGGTGGCGCGCTGAGCAGGCCAAGGCTTGGCGATCGGCGCGCGGCTACCCATCTATCGCCGTTCTCCTAAAGGATCGCTCCCGCCCCCGCATGATCGCCGTCACGCCCCCTGCCCGAATGCCGTCGCCGCTGGCCATCGTGCTGGCGCTGGTGGCCATGCTTGCCCTGGCCGTGCCGGCGCTGGTCGTCGCGTACGGCCCCCGCGTCACTCCGGTCACCGAGATCGCGCAGGCGGCGCAGCGCAGCCGCCAGCGGGTGGTGCCGCCAAGCGAACTGCCGCCGGTCGAGCCGATCGAGTTCGTGCCGGTGTCACGCGACGATGCGCGGCTGTTCAATGCGTCGATCCCGTTTTCGACCGCCCCGCTGCTTGCCGCCAAGCCGTTCGCATTCACCGGCGACGATGCCAGCCGCGCGCGCGCGGTCGACTGCCTCGCCGCCGCGGTGCTGTACGAGGCAGGCGACGACACCGCCGACCAGAAGGCGGTGGCGCAGGTGGTGCTGAACCGCGTGCGCCATCCCGCCTTCCCCGGCACGGTGTGCGGCGTCGTATTCCAGGGATCGGAGCGGCGCACCGGCTGCCAGTTCACCTTTACCTGCGACGGTGCGCTGGGCCGGCGATATTCCGACGCGGCATGGGAGCGCGCGCGCGGCACCGCCGCCGCGGCCATTGGCGGCTCGGTCGACAAGCGGGTTGGCCTGTCGACGCATTATCATACCGACTGGGTGGTCCCCTATTGGAGCTCGAGCCTCGACAAGGTCAGCGAGGTCGATACGCATCTGTTCTTCCGCTGGACCGGCTGGTGGGGCACCCCGCCGGCGTTCGGCCGCGGCAACCGCGGATTGGAGCCGCTGATCGCGTCGCTGTCGCGAATTTCGGTGGCGCATGCCGCTGCCGCCGATGGAGACGCGGCAGGCACGATCGCGGTCGCCGACCTCGGCAGCGCCGAATTGCCAGGCGCGCTGCCGACCGATCCCAACACCTTTCTCGTCACGCTCGACAAGCGGCTTGTGCCCGACCAATTTGCGGCGCTGGCTGAACGAACGTGCGGCAACCGGCCCTATTGCAAGCTGATGGGATGGACCGACGCTGCGCTCAAGCCCGCGCTGCTTCCCGCCGAACCGCAGGCGATGAACGCGATGGCGTTCAGTTATCTGCGCGACCGTGCGCGCGGGTTCGAAAAGGCGCTGTGGAATTGCGATGCCTTCGAGCGCGAGGATGCCGGCCAGTGCATGAAGCGCCGCGCACCGATCCAGCTGCGCGCGATGCCGGCGACGCCGGCGCGGATGCTGCCGGGAGGCGGTCTGCGCGCGGCGCTGGGGCTCGACGCCCCGCCCAAGCCGGCGCCGCCGGTGCTGGACGGGGTGCGGCGAAAGGGCGAGGCTGCGGCGCCGGTGCCGATGATCGCGCCGACCCCGACACCTACCCCGACGCCGTAGCCTGTCGCCAGATAGCTCTCGGCCTCACGCCGCGGCGAACATCTCCGGCTCCAGAGCCATTAGCGAGTCGCTGCCTCCTTCGATCTTGCGGCGCAGCGCTCCGGCATCGGGCAGGATGCGCTCGGCGAAGAAGCGGGCGGTGATCGTCTTGGCCTCGAGGAACTTGGCGTCGCCCTCCCCCGCGGCGAGCTGCGCCTGCGCCGCGGTCAGCATGCGCAGCCACATCAGGCCGGTGGCGACGATGCCCATCAGGTGCATGTACGAATGCGCCCCTGCGCCGACATGGTTGGGATTCTGCATCCCGTTGGCCATGAACCACATCGTTGCCGCCTGCAGGTCCTTGAGCGCACGATCGAGCCGCAGCGCGAAGTCGCGGGTGGCATCGGCGCTGCTTGCGACGGCGATCTCGTCGCCGACCAGCTTGAACAGCGCCTGGATCGCCCGGCCGCCATTCTGGGCCAGCTTGCGTCCGACCAGGTCCATCGCCTGGACGCCGTTGGTGCCTTCGTAGATCATCGCGATCCGGGCATCGCGGACATATTGCTCCATCCCCCATTCGGCGATGTAGCCATGCCCGCCATAAACCTGCTGCGCATTGGTGGCGATGTCATAGCCCTTGTCGGTGCCATAGCCCTTGATCACGGGAGTGAGCAGCGAGATCAGGTCGTCGGCCAGCTGGCGCTCGGCCTCATCCTCGGCATGGTGCGACAGATCGACCTGCAGCGCCCCCCACAGGCACAGCGCGCGCAGCCCTTCGGTCAGCGCCTTGCCCTCCATCAGCATGCGGCGGACGTCGGGATGGACGAACAGCGTATCGGCCTTTTCGCCCGGCTGCGCCGGTCCGGTGAGCGCCCGCCCCTGACGGCGGTCGCCGGCGTAGATAACTGCGTTCTGATAGGCGACTTCCGCGACGCCGAGCCCCTGCAGGCCGACACCCAGGCGCGCAGCGTTCATCATGATGAACATCGCCGCCAGTCCCTTATTCTCTTCGCCGACCAGCCAGCCGGTGGCGCCGTCATAGTTCATCACGCAAGTCGAATTGGCGTGGATGCCCATCTTGTGCTCGATCGAGCCGCAGGTGACCGCGTTGCGCGCGCCGAGCGACCCGTCGTCCCCGACCAGATATTTGGGCACCACGAACAGCGAAATGCCCTTCGAACTGTCAGGCGCGCCCGGGGTCTTGGCCAGCACGAGGTGGATGATGTTCGATGTCAGGTCATGCTCGCCCGACGAAATGAAGATCTTGGTCCCGGTGATCGCATAGCTGCCGTCACCGCCTGGCTCGGCCCGTGTCTTGATGAGGCCAAGATCGGTGCCGCACTGCGGCTCGGTCAGGTTCATCGTGCCGCCCCATTCGCCCGACACCATGCGGGGGACGTACTTCTCCTTCTGCTCCTGCGACCCCTTTGCCAGCAGCGCCGCGATCGCGCCGTGGGTTAGGCCGGGATACATCGCGAACGCCATGTTCGACGAAATCATATACTCCTCGAACGCGGTGGCGACGACATGCGGCATCCCCTGCCCGCCAAATTGCTCCGGCGCGGACAGCGTCGCCCAGCCGCTTTCGACGAAGCGGTCGTACGCATCCTTGAACCCGTCGGGCGTGGTCACGCTGCCGTCGGCATGGCGGGTGCAGCCCTGCTGGTCCCCCGAATGATTGATCGGGAACAGCACCTCGGCGACGAACTTCCCGCCTTCTTCCAGCACCGCAGTCACGACGTCGGCGCTGGCGGCGGTGAAGCCGGGCCGGTTCGAATAGCGGTCGAGCCCGACGACATGGTCGAGCACGAAGCGCGTATCGCGGACCGGGGGCGTATAGCTGGGCATCGAAAATCTCCGAAAATCAGTGCTTGGACGGGGTGTCGCCGGATTCGACGATGGCGAGGAATTCACTCAGCTCGTCGATCGCCGCGTCGATGTCGCGCTTCTGCGATTCGAGCAGCGCGACCCGAGCGCGGCATTTCTCGATCGTCACCTGGCGCTGGACCTGGCGGTCGTCGCCAATGTCGTAGAGGTCGATCATCTCGCGAATTTCGCCGAGCGAGAAGCCGACGCGCTTGCCGCGCAGGATCCAGGCGAGCCGGGCGCGGTCGCGGTGCGAATAGATCCGCGCGGTGCCGCGGCGATGCGGCGCAATCAGTCCCTCGTCCTCGTAGAAGCGCAGCGCGCGGGCGGTGACGCCGAATTCGCTGCACAAGTCGGAGATCGAAAAGGCGTCGCGATCGGGACGCGGATCGATCGGGGCGAGGGCGATCTGGGGCAGGCTGGCCATGCTTGGCTATTGCCTTACCTTTACGTGAACGTCAACTAGTGGAAGGGCAGAGCGGGCGGTCGTCGGGATCGCGAAGCGCCGCCGCTTCCGATGGCGAATCGCTCAGCCGTTCCGTGGCCAGCCCCTCGAGCGAAGCGCGGCCCTCGCACGATTGCGCGCATGCCGCGGGCAGCCTGCCGGGGAACGCGATGCGGATGCCGTCATAGCGCGCGTCGAAGCGGCAGCCTTCACCGAACGCGATGGTGAGCGTATCGCCGCTGCGCGCGACCGTGCCGCGCGCCGTGCAGCGCTGTCCCTCGCCATATTCGACGAACGCGCCGATGCGATAGCGCCCTGCCCCGCCGGTGATGCACAGCCGATCCCCCGCCCGCGCATACAGCCCGACCAGATCGACCGTCGCCGGATCGATCACCAGCCCGCGTTCGATCGCTGCCGTCTCCAGGTCCGGCGGCCCCTTCGGTGCCGACGACGGTTCGATCTGGGAACATCCCGCCAGCAGCAGTGCGGCCAGCGCGACCCTCACGCGACCGGCGCCAGCCCGCCGGGTGCGATGCGGCGATAGAAGCAACTGCGCGCGCCGGTATGGCAGGCGGGGCCGGCCGGTTCGACGATGAGCCACACCGCATCCTGATCGCAATCGATGCGCGCCTCGACGACGCGCAGGATGTTGCCCGAGGTTTCGCCCTTCTTCCACAAGCGCGCGCGGCTGCGCGACCAAAATGTCGCCTCTCCCGTGGCCAGCGTCGCGGCGAGCGCGTCGGCGTTCATGTGTGCCAGCATCAGGACCTCGCCGGTCGCAGCGTCGGTAACGACGGCGGTGACCAGTCCGGCGGCGTCGTATTTTGGGTCGAGGACGAGGCCGGTTTCGCGGGGGTCGGACATCAGCAACCGTTAGCGTCACCGTGCGCCGCAGTCACCCCAGCCGCACTCCCATCCGTTCGAGCGGACCTGCAGGGGCTATTTATGCCCGCGGATCGCCTCGACCAGTTCGCCCTTGGTCATTTTCGACCGGCATTCGATCCCGATCTTCCTGGCCTCGTCGTAAAGCTCCTGCTTGCTGCGGTCCTCGAGCCTGGCCGATTCGGGATCGAGCGTCCCGGCCGCCCTGGCATTGGCGATACGCGCAGCCTTTTCCTTCGATTCGCCCTGTCTGCGCAAATCCTCGTAAAGCTTGTCGTCCTTGATCGACGGGCCGTGGTCCTTCGCCATCATCGCCTCCCTTGCTGCAGCGGAAAACGCAGCGATCGCGGCGCGGTTCACGCGGTGCATGACAAACAGGCGACAAAGCTCGGCGGCCTCCCTATATGGCGGGCCGGACACGCACAAAGCATCGGGCCTATGCTGACCACACATCCCTTCGATGACGACAAGCTGCGCGAGGAGTGCGGCATCTTCGGCGTATCCGGCGTCGAGGGTGCGGCGGCGATGGTCGCGCTCGGCCTCCACGCACTGCAGCATCGCGGTCAGGAAGCGGCGGGTATCTCGTCGTTCGACGGGCAGCAGTTCCACACCCACCGCGCGATGGGGCACGTCGCGGGCAATTTCGACCGCGACGACATCATCCGGCAACTGCCCGGACAGGTCGCTGCGGGGCATGTCCGCTATTCGACCACCGGCGAGACCTCGCTGCGCAATGTCCAGCCGCTCTATGCCGACCTGGCCAGCGGCGGCTTTGCGATCGCGCATAACGGCAATATCTCGAACGCCATGCGGCTGCGGCGCGATCTGGTGCGGTCGGGATCGATCTTCCAGTCGACCAGCGATACCGAGACGATCATCCATCTGGTTGCGATGTCGAGCTATCGTACGCTGCTCGACAAGTTCATCGACGCGTTGAAGCAGGTCGAGGGCGCCTATTCGCTGATCTGCATGACGCCCGAAGGCATGATCGCCTGCCGCGATCCGCTCGGCATCCGGCCGCTGGTGATGGGGCGGCTGGGGGATGCGGTGATCTTCGCATCGGAGACGGTTGCGCTCGACGTGGTCGGCGCCGAATTCGAACGCTCGATCGATCCGGGCGAACTGGTCATCGTCAAGGGCGGCGAGGTCAAGTCGATCCGCCCATTCGCGCCGATGTCGCCGCGCCCCTGCATCTTCGAATATGTCTATTTCTCGCGTCCCGACTCGATCGCCGAGGACCGCTCGGTCTATTCGGTGCGCAAGGCGATCGGCGCACAGCTGGCGATCGAGAACCCGGTCGATGCCGACCTGGTCGTGCCGGTTCCCGATTCGGGCACGCCGGCGGCGATCGGCTATGCCCAGCAATCGGGGATCCCGTTCGAACTCGGCATCATCCGCTCGCACTATGTCGGGCGCACCTTCATCCAGCCGGGCGACAAGGTCCGGCACCTCGGCGTCAAGCTGAAGCACAACGCCAACCGCGCGCTGATCGAGGGCAAGCGCGTGATCCTGATCGACGATTCGATCGTGCGCGGCACCACCAGCCTCAAGATCGTGCAGATGATGCGCGAGGCGGGCGCCGCGGAGGTGCACATGCGCATCGCCTCGCCGCCGACGCGGCACAGCTGCTTCTACGGTGTCGATACGCCCGAACGCGCCAAGCTGCTCGCCGCCAAGCTCGATATCGGCGGGATGACCGACTTCATCCATGCCGACAGCCTGGCGTTCGTATCGATCGACGGGCTGTACAAGGCGCTGGGCGAGGCCAGGCGCGCCGACGTTCGCCCGCGCTATTGCGACGCGTGCTTTACCGGCGACTACCCCACGCCGCTGACCGACCAGGACGAAAGCGCCCCGGTCGACCAGTTCGCCATGCTCGAAGAGCGGGTGAGCTGACGCTGCTTCCCGACAGGAGATTGACGCCGTGACCAAGCCGCTTGCCGACCAGATCGCGCTCGTCACCGGTGCAAGTCGCGGCATCGGCGCGGCGACCGCAATCGCGCTGGCCGATGCGGGCGCGCATGTCGTGCTGACCGCGCGCACCGTCGGCGGGCTTGAGGAAGTCGAGGACGCGATCCACAGCGCGGGAGGAACCGCGACGATTGCGCCGCTCGACCTGACCGAAGGCGACAGCGTCGCGCGGCTGGCGCGCGCGATCACCGAACGCTGGCAGCGGCTCGACATGCTGGTCCTGAACGCGGCGATGCTCGGCACGCTGGCGGCGGCGCCCGCGATCGACATGAAGGAGTTCACCAAGCTGCTGACGCTCAACGTCACCGCGCAGGCAGCCATGCTGGCGGCGTTCGACGGTTTGCTGCGCAGCGCACCTGCAGCAAAAGTGATCGGGCTGACTTCCAGTGTTGGTCGGCAGCCACGTGCCTATTGGGGCGCCTATGGCAGTTCGAAGGCGGCGTTCGAGACGCTGCTAGCCGCCTATGGCGAAGAAATGCGCAACGTCAGCCAGGTCCGCGTCGGCATAATCGACCCCGGCGCGACCCGCACCAGGATGCGCGAGCGCGCCTATCCGGGCGAAGACCCGGCCAGCGTCAAGGATCCCGCGGTGGTAGCGGATCGGATCGCCGCGCTGATGCGGGACGGGTTCGAGGCGGGGCATTTCGAGCGGGTTGGGTGAGCCTCCGCAGCATACGCGTTTGCTCTTAGCGCTGCGCCCTTACTCTGGCGGACTATCTGCCGCGCCGAGGCAGGGGTGCAGCTTCCCTTCCTAGTTCGACAGAACCCTGAATTTCGGCGTTCGCAAGGACGACGATAATGGCGCTGATCTACCTCAGCGCAATCCAGATCGGTCGATACGGATCAGAATGGATAGGGGATGTGCCGCTTGATCGTCATCCGCGTGATCCGCCCTTCGCTTTCACCGACGGTGACATCGACTGCCAGTTTGCCGTCGTTCATCCCGACTTGTGCATCAAAATGGACAGGCTGCCTCGTCCGGGTTCCGTCAACCCTGTTGAGGCTGTACCTGACCCCCTGACCGCCGGCGCTGACATTAAACGCTCGCTCCAAAGGCAAACTTGCCAAAAGCGCCCGCCCGTTCCCCGGCAGACATCGGTTGCCGCCGAATGCGGGGGCTCTCGCACCGTCCTCATCAACGCATTGCAACTCGAACGGTAGCGGCCGACCGCTTTTTGCCTGCTCACGCGCGACCAGAAGGCGTTGTATCAGCGCGAATTGCGACGCGCGCTTCTTTGGATTGACGGAAAAGAACGCTGCGTCGGACTTGCTGCAATCTCCGTCGGCCAAGCGAACGCTCTCACGTTCCTCGATCTTTTCGACCTGCGTGGGCATGGCGTTTACATAGCTGTTGCCGCCGGGCACGACCGGCGTAAGATGCGCGATCTTGTCGATCCGCCTGCACCAGCCCGGCCCACCGGCGGCTGGGCCAGGTACTCCGATCATCGTGACCTTATGTAAACTCCGCGCGGGAACCTCCATCCCGACAGGATGAACAACTACCCTCTCGATCGATGCCGCGTCGGGGCCAAGAAGCGCCTTGGCGAGTTGTTCGGAAGACATTGCCCGCGCCTTCTCCAGGGTGAAGGTTTGGGCAAGTTGAGCCATCGCCAACGCCGTCAGCATGATCACCAGTTCCTCCGAAGTCGCGCCTTGGACGTTCGGATCACCTTGGCGCTCATCGCCCCGCCGCCCTCAGCACTTCCGCTTGAAACGCTGCCCTTGCTGCCGACAGCGCCTGATCGGTCGCCTTGGGCCACGCCCCGACCATCGCGATGACGACCCGCGCCTTGGGATCGACCAGGATCGACTGGCCGAAGATGCCCTGCGCGCCGTAGCGGCCTTCGGGATAGGTCCACCATTGATAGCCGTAGCCATAGCCTGCGCGCGCAAAATCGGCGTGCGGGCGGGTCGCCTCCGCGATCCAGTTTGCGGGGACGGTGCCCGGCGCGCCCTCCAGCGCGAACTGGCCCATGCGGGCATAATCGCGCAAGCTGACCGACAGGCAACAGCCGCTGACTTCCTTGCCAGACGGATCGGTCATCCAGAAGGCGTCGGTCTCCATACCCGCCGGCTTCCAGACTTTTTCGCTGAGATAGGTGGCGAGCGGCTTGCCCGTCGCGCGGCCGACGAGGACGCCGATCAGGTTGGTCTCGCCGGTCTTGTAGACCCATTTTTCGCCCGGCGGCGTGTCACGCGGCAGGGTGCGCATGTACGCGACGGTCGGGTCCATGCCGGCGGGCACCGGCACCGAATACATGCGCGCGACGTCGGAATTGGCGTCGGTGTAATCCTCGTTCCATTTGACGCCCGACGTCATCGTCAGCAGTTGCGCGACGGTGACGCCGTCATAGCCGCTGCCCGTCAGTTCGGGCAGGTAGCGTGTCACCGGATCATCGACCGACGCGATCGCGCCGTCCCTGATCGCCGCGCCAACCAGCGTCGAGGTGAACGACTTGGCGACCGAGAAGCTGGTCCAGCGCTCGCCCGGCTTGAAGCCCAGGCCGTAGCGTTCGAGGCGGACCTTGCCGTCCTGCAGCACGATCAGCCCGGCCACCTTTTGCGCGGCCATGAAGGCATCGACCTTGGCCGCGTCGATCGGCAGCGGCGTGCCGGCGGGCAGCGGGCGAACGCGGGTGCCGGCCTTGACGATATGGCCGGGAAATACCTTTTCCATCGCGCGGAAATTCGCCTCGCGCTTTTCCTGCGGCCAGAACAGGATGTCGGCGCCGATC
Source organism: Sphingomonas japonica (assembly GCF_006346325.1). Lineage (NCBI taxonomy): Bacteria > Pseudomonadati > Pseudomonadota > Alphaproteobacteria > Sphingomonadales > Sphingomonadaceae > Sphingomonas > Sphingomonas japonica. The sequence continues at coordinate 1,233,410 of NZ_VDYR01000001.1, forward strand.
TGCTGCAGCCGGGCGGAGTTGGCGGGATCGAGCACGACATCGGGAGACACGACCGCGGCCGAGCTGTCGGCAGGCGGCGTCGCCTGCTGCGCACAGGCACACAGCGCCAGCGCACTCGCCGCGAGAATCGACCGTAGCCGCATCGTCATTCCCCCTTGATCATCGTCACCTGCGCGACATCGATGCCGCCGCCCAGGAAACCGCCTTCGCAATACACCAGATAATAACGCCACAAGTCCCGGAAGTCGCGGCCGAGGTCGCCGGGAAGACGACCTTCGGTTTCGGCCCGGTCGAAAGCCGCGCGCCACCGCCTGCAGGTTTCGGCGTAATCTGAACCGAAGCCGTCGCGGTCCTTCCAACTCAATCCATGCTGCGCAGCAATCGCTGCGAAACGCCTTTCGGAAAGCAGCATTCCGCCTGGGAAAACATAGGTCTGGATAAAATCGACATTGGCCGCATAAGCCTCGAAGATGGCGTCGTCGATCGCGATATATTGCAGCGCTGCGCGGCCGCCGGGTCGCAGCACGCGCGCGATCGTCGCGAGATATTCGGGCCAATATTCCTGGCCGACCGCCTCGACCATCTCGATGCTGGCGACCGCGTCATAGGAGCCGGTGACGCTGCGATAGTCGGCAACCTCGACCGTCACGCCGTCCAGTCCCGCCGCCGCCATCCGCGCCTCGACATGCCGCGCCTGTTCGAGCGACAGCGTCAGGCAATGGACCCGGCGTCCGGCGCGTGCGGCGAGTTCGGCGAACGATCCCCACCCGCAACCGATTTCGAGGATCGTATCGCCCGGGCGGGTCCCGGTGCGGTCGAGGATCGCCTGCAGCTTGCGCGCCTGCGCGGCCTCGAGCGATTCGTCCGGGGTGGCGAACCGCGCCGACGAATAGGTCATGCCGGGATCGAGCCAGGCGCGGTAGAAGTCGTTGCCGAGGTCGTAATGATATTCGATGTTCTGCCGCGCCCCTGCGAGATCGTTGCGCCGGGCATGGTGGCCGCGGCGCAGCAGCCGCCGGGTCCAGCCGTGCGCGCGCCCTGCCCCGCCCAGCGTTTCGCGGTTGCGCACGAACAGCGTGAACAGCGCGACGAGGTCGGACGCGACCCATTCGCCCGCAACCCAGCTTTCGTACCAGCCCGCCGACCCGCGCGTCGCCAGCCGCCACAGCGCGCGCCAGTCGCGCAGCTCGACGATGGTGAACGGCCCCGGCCCTCGCCCGCCCAGCGAGCGCGCGGAGCCGTCGGGCAGGATCGCCTCGATGCTGCCGTGCGCCAGCCCGCGGTCGATGCGATCGAGCAAGCGGTGGAACAGCGGCGTCGCCAGCGGCAGCGCGATGCCGGCGGCCAGCGCCTGGCGCGCCCGTCCCGCGTCGCGTCCCCGGTTAAGTATGGTCCCCATGATGCGCGCCTACATGCACGGCAAGCGGCGGCGAGCAAGCGCTTAAGGCGATTATCGGGCCTTGCGCGCCGCCTGCAGTGCCCGCTCGCGTGCCTCGCGGTGGCCGATGATCTTCTTGGGATAGCAGTCCGGCCGCTCGCCGGCATCCTCCGGATCGTGGATCGCGTCGCCCTTCACGCCGGCAAGTTCGGGCACCCATTGCCGGATATAGTCGCCGGCATCGAATTTGGGCGACTGCACCAGCGGCGCCATGATGCGCACGAACATGTTCGAATCGATGCCGGTGCCCGATACCCATTGCCAGTTGGTGGCGTTCGATCCGTAGTCGGCATCGACCAGACAGTCCCAGAACCAGCGCTCGCCCTCACGCCAGTCGATCAGCAGATGCTTGATGAGGAAGCTGGCCGCGATCATGCGGACGCGATTGTGCATCCAGCCGGTCGTCCACAGCTGGCGCATCCCGGCATCGACGATCGGATAGCCGGTGCGGCCCTGATGCCACGCCTTCAGATCCGCGCTCGCCGCCTTGCCGCCGCGCCAGGGCAGCGCGTCGAACTTGTCGCGGGCATTCTTGGCGGCATAGTCGGGAAACTGCAGGATGACGTTCTGCGCATAGTCGCGCCAGCCGAGCTCGCCGAGGAACACATCGACCGATCCGCCCGCATCCATCGTGCGATGCCAGACATAGCCGGGCGACACCTCGCCGAAGTGCAAATGTGGCGACAGGCGCGAGCTGCCCTCGATCGACGGAAGGTTGCGCGTCGCGTCATAATCGTCCGCGCGATCAAGGAAGCGAGCGACCCGCGCACGCGCGCCTTCCTCGCCGGGGGTCCATTCGTCGCCGAAGGCAGATGCCCAGTCGGGCCTGGTCGGCAGCAGGTCCCAGTCGGACAGGCGATCGGACTTGGGCCAGTGCGCCGGCGCCGGGATGTCGCGCGGGCGTTGGGCGGGATCGGCGGGCGGCATGGTCTGCTTGAGCGCGCGCCAGAACGGCGTGTAGATCTTGTAGGGATCGCCGCTGCCGCTGGTGATCGACCCCGGCGGGGCGAGGTAATTGCCGTCATGGCAGACGAGGTCGAGCGCCTTGGCCACGGCACTCTCGGCATTGCGCCACCAGGGTTCATAGTGGCGGAGCGCGTGGACGCGGCCCGCGCCGGTGTCCTCGCCGAGCTTTGCCAGCACCTCGGCCGACTTGCCGCGGCGCAGGATCAGCCGTGACCCCTTGTCGCGCAGGCTGGCGTCGAGCGCGGCGAGGCTGTGGTGGAGCCACCAGCGCGATGCGCCGCCCATCGCGCGATGCTTCGGAGTCTCGTCGTCGAGGACATAGACCGGGATCACCGGCCCGTCGCCGCACGCCGCAAGCAACGCCGCCTGGTCGGACAGGCGCAGGTCGCGGCGGAACCAGACAAGGACGGGATCAGTCATGCAGGCTCCGGAATGGCGGCGGCGTAGGCAGCGCCAAGGGTGAGGATCGACGCGACGTGGCGATGCGCGACCTCTAGCGCATCGCTACCATATCCGCCGCCGAGCGCGCTCGCCAGCGGGATCGCGCGCCGCGCGAAGGTTTGCGCGATCCACCGGTCGCGCCGCACCAGCCCGTCGCGGGTCAGCGCCAGCCGCCCCAGCCGGTCGCCTTCGAACGGATCGACGCCGGCCTGGTAGAGGATCAGATCGGGCGTGAAATCGTCGACCAGCGGCAGCAGCGTTTCGGCGAGCGTGGTCAGATAGGCATCGTCGCCCACGCCGTCGGGCAACGCTACGTCGCGTGTCGAGCGCGCCTTGCGCACTGGAAAATTCTTGTCGGCATGGATCGAATAGGTGGCGATGTCGGTGCGGCCGGCAGTCAGCGCGGCGGTGCCGTCGCCCTGATGCACGTCGCAATCGACGATCAGCACGCGCGCGGCGCGCCCCTCCCGGGTCAGCCGGACCGCGGCGATGGCGAGATCGTTGAACACGCAAAAGCCCGCGCCCGTATCGGCCAGCGCATGGTGGCTGCCGCCGGCGGTGTTCGCGGCGAACCCGCGTTCCAGCGCGATGCATGCGGCGAGATAGGTGCCGCCGGGCACCACCTGCGCGCGCAGCGCGACTTGCGGGGTGACCGCAAAGCCAATGCGCCGCTGCTTGATCGCGGGCACCTGCGCGGCAATCACTTCCTCGACATAGTCCGGATCGTGAACCGCCTCGAGCCACACGCGGGGCATCGGAGCGGGAACCTGCCAGTCGAGCGCGGCATCGCCATGCGCGAGCAGGTCGCGGACCAGCCCGTTCTTGTTCCATTGATAGCCGCTGCGCGATGGCGCGGGTGCGACATAGTCGGGATGGTGGACAACCGCGATCACGATTCCCTAGGTAGGCGCGCGCCACCGCCAAGCAAACCGGCGCCGAGCAGACAGGGCAGCCGATGACCGATCCGATCGACAGGACCAACCTTCCTTATCGCCCGTGCGCCGGGGCGATGCTGCTCAACCGGCACGGCCAGGTATTCGTCGGGCAACGGCTCGATTCGGTGCTCGAGGCATGGCAGATGCCGCAAGGTGGTATCGATCCCGGAGAGGCGCCGCTGGCGGCGGCGATCCGCGAGATCGGCGAGGAGACCGGCATCGCCCCGCGGTACGTCGAGCTGATCGCCCAAGCCCCCGACGAGCTGGAATATGACCTGCCCGACGATCTGATCGGCAAGGTATGGAAAGGCAAATGGCGCGGCCAGCGCCAGCGCTGGTTCCTGTTCGCCTTCACCGGCGAGGACAGCGACATCGATATCGCCACCCCCGAACCCGAATTCCGCGCCTGGCGCTGGGTCGAACCGGCCGAGCTTCCCGACCTGATCGTTCCGTTCAAGCGCGCGCTGTACCAGACGCTGCTGGAGGTTTTCGAACAACCGCTACGCACGCGGGGCCGTTTATCCGATCATCCGATTCCGTAGCGGCGATATTGTCTTATCATTGCCCGAATCTCCGGGTAGGAGCCCGCGTCGTGCCAGTATTGCTTACCCCCCTCGCGCTCGCCGCGGTGATCGCAGCTCCCGCCCAGGCGCAGGATCCGGTCCCGTTGTCCCCAGAATTGCAGGCGATGCTCGACGCGGCGATGGCGTCCGGCAACGAGGGCGAGGTCAACACCATCGTCAAATACGCCAAGCAGTTGCGGCTGGTCAGTGCCGAACAGCTGGCCAAGATCGCCGACGACTGGAAAGCCGCACGCGCCGAGGCAGCGACGCGGCGGCTGCGCGAGGCGGAGTTCTTCGAACTGGTCAAGGGTCGCGCGCAGATCGGCGGCTTTGCCACCACCGGCAACTCGCAGAATATCGGTGTCACCGGCACGCTCGACCTGACCCGCGAAGGGCTGGCCTGGCGGCACAAGCTGCGGCTGCAGGCGGACTATCAGGAAAGTTTCAACGTCACCACGCGCGAGCATTACCTCGCTGCGTACGAACCCAACTACAAAGTCAACGACCGGCTCTACGTCTATGGCGCCGCGCAGTACGAGAGCGACCGCTTCTTCGGCTACAACCACCGCATCTCGAACTCGGTCGGTGCCGGCTATACCGCGGTGCGATCGGGCGACCTGACGCTCAACCTCGAGCTTGGCCCGGCATTTCGCTACACCGACTTCACCGACGACAGCGTCGAGCGCAATTTCGCGGCGCGCGGGTCGGTCGATCTCGACTGGCGCTTGTCGTCGGCGGTCAGCATCAACCACGATACATCCGCCTATCTGCAAAGCGCCAATTCCACCGTAGCGAGCACGTCGGCGCTCAACGCCAAGCTGTTCGGGCCGTTCTCGGCGCAGCTGTCCTATGCGATCCAGTTCGAAAGCATGCCGCCGGTCGGGCGCCAGACGCTCGACACCACCACCCGCGCGGCGCTGGTCGTCGATTTCTGACGCGCAGGGCGGCGGCCGACACGGTTTCATCGGCGCGGCGGACGCGCTAGTCAGGGGCCGATGACGCTTTCCGCCTCCGAAACCACACTTGTCGAAACCGCTCGCGCCGCGCCGATGCTGGCCCAGGTCGAGGCGTGGGTCGCGGTCAATTCGGGGACCGGCAACCTGGCTGGCGTCGGTGCGATGGCGCAGCTGCTCGCCGATGCGTTCGCGGTGCTGCCGGGGGAGCTCGCGCTGCGCGATCCGGATCCGGTCGAGCGCGTCGATCCTGGCGGCACGCTGCGCGCGATAGAGCATGGGCGTCACCTGCACCTGGCGGTGCGCCCGCAGGCGCCGGTGCAGATGCTGTTCACCGGGCACATGGACACCGTCTATCCCGCCGATCACCCGTTCCAGACGGCGCGCTGGATGGACGACGGCAGCCTCAACGCGCCGGGCGGCGCCGACATGAAGGGTGGCCTCTCGCTGATGCTCGCCGCGCTGAAGGCCGTCGAGGCAAGCCCGCTCGCCGCGCGGTTCGGCTATGAGGTTGTCATCAATTCGGACGAGGAGACCGGGTCGCTGTCCTCGGCGGCGCTGCTGGCGAAGGCGGCACGCGGCAAGGTCGCGGCGCTCACCTACGAACCCGCTCTGCCCGACGGTACGCTGGCGGGCGCGCGCGGCGGCACCGGCAATTTCGCGGTGACGGTCCGCGGCCGCAGCGCGCATGCCGGGCGCAATCCCGAGGACGGGCGCAACGCAATCGTCGCCGCCGCCGACCTTGCCCTACGGCTCGATGCAGCGCGGCGTCCCGGCCTGTCGGTCAACCCGGCGCGGATCGACGGCGGCGGACCGAACAACGTCGTGCCCGACCTGGCCGTGCTGCGCGTCAACTTCCGTCCAGGCGATTCCGCCGCCATCGCTGAGGCGCAGGCCGCGCTGGACGCCGCGATCGCCGCAGTCGCCGCGCAGCACGATGTCCACATCGCCGCGCATGGCAGCTTCAATCGCCCGCCCAAGCCGATCGACCCGGGCGCGCAGCGGCTGTTCGCGGTGGTCGAGGCGGCGGGAGCTGACCTCGACATCCCGGTGGCATGGCGCGCGACCGGCGGGGTGTGCGACGGCAACAACATCGCCGCCAGCGGCGTTCCGGTCGTCGACACGATGGGCGCGCGCGGCGGGGCGATCCACTCGGCAGACGAATTCCTCATCCCCGACAGCCTGCCCGAACGCGCCGCGCTGTCCGCGCTGACCATCGCGCGCATCATCGAAAAGGGACATCCATGAGTTTCGTGCTTCGCGCCGCGCGCGACGAGGATCTGCAGCACCTTTATGAGATGGCGAAGCTGACCGGGGGCGGCTTCACCAACCTGCCGCCCGATCGGAAATCGCTGGCAGCCAAGCTGGCGCGCAGCCATGACGCATTTGCGCGCAGCGGCGACAGCGTCATCGACGAACTGTTCCTGCTCGTGCTCGAAAATGTCGAGACCGGCGACGTGCGCGGCACTTGCCAGATCTTCACCAAGGTCGGCGAGCGCTGGCCGTTCTACAGCTATCGTCTCGGCACGCTGACCAAGCATAGCGAGGAACTGGGCCGTACCTTCCGCGCCGAGACGCTGAGCGTGGTCAACGACCTCGAAGGGTGTAGCGAAGTCGGCGGCCTGTTCCTGCATCCGGGCGAACGTGCTGGCGGGCTTGGGATGCTGCTTGCCCGGTCGCGCTACCTGTTCATTCGCGCGCATCGGGCGCGGTTCGCCGACCGCATCCTCGCCGAGTTGCGCGGCGTGATCGACGAGGCGGGCGGGTCGCCGTTCTGGGACGGGGTCGCCGGACGCTTCTTCGGGATGAGCTTCCAGGAGGCCGACGAATTCAACGCGATCCATGGCAACCAGTTCATCGCCGACCTGATGCCGCGCCACCCCATCTATACCGCGATGCTGCCCGAAAGCGCGCGTGCCGCGATCGGGCTGCCGCATCCCAGCGGGCGCGCGGCGATGCGGATGCTCGAGAATGAGGGATTCGCGTTCGAGAATTATGTCGACATCTTCGACGGCGGCCCGACCATGACCGCGCGCGTCGATCAGGTGAAGACGGTGCGCGAGGCCAGCGACGCCGCGGTCGAGGCGATCGGCGATGCGGCCGAGGATGCGATCGTCGCGACCGGAACGCTCGCCAGCTTCCGCGCGGCAAGCGGACGCGTTGCCCGCGGCGAGGATGGCGTCGTGCTCGATCCTGACACCGCCCGCGTGCTGGGCGTCGGCATCGGCGACACCGTCACGCAGGTCGCGCGCTGAGATGCTGCGCGAGATCAATTTCGACGGCCTGATCGGGCCGAGCCACAATTATGCCGGGCTGAGCCCCGGCAATCTGGCAGCGACGCGCAGCCGCGGCGCCACCTCGTCCCCGCGTGCCGCCGCGCTGGAGGGGATCGCCAAGATGCGCGCCAATCTCGCGCTCGGACTGGTACAGGGCATCCTGCTGCCGCCGCCGCGCCCCGACCATCGCTGGCTCGCCGCGCTCGGCACCGAGTACCCCGCGGCCGAACCGCATCTCCAGGCGCAGGCGCTGTCGGCGTCGTCGATGTGGGCCGCCAATGCCGCGACGGTCTCCCCCGCGCCCGACACCGCCGACGGCAAATGCCATCTGACCGTCGCCAATCTGGTGACGATGCCGCATCGCAGCCACGAATGGCCCGACATGCTGGCGCAGCTGCGGCGGGCATTCGCGCACCGCGACTTCGTCGTTCACGCCCCGGTGCCGGCGCCGTTCGGCGACGAGGGCGCGGCGAACCATATGCGGCTGTGCGCCGCGCACGACGCGCCGGGCGTCGAGATTTTCGTCTACGGCGTTGCCGGCGGCCCCTTCCCCGCGCGCCAGCATGTCGAGGCGAGCAAGGCGGTGGCGCGGGTGCACGGCCTCGATCCCGCCCGCACCGTGTTCGCCGAACAGTCCGAAGCGGCGATTGCGGCCGGAGCCTTCCACAACGACGTCGTTGCGGTCGCCAACGAACGCGTGCTGTTCGCGCACGAGCTGGCCTTTGCCGACAAGGCGGCATTGTTCGGCGCCCTCGCCAGGATCATGCCGGAAGTCCAGATAGTCGAGGTTCCCGCCGACCGCATCAGCCTGGCCGAGGCGATCGCCTCCTATCTGTTCAACGCACAGCTGGTCACGCTGCCGCAGGGAGGCCAGGCGCTGATCCTGCCGAGCGAGGCGCGCGACAACCGCGCCGTGTGGTCGTGGCTCGAGGAGATGGTCGCGGGCAACGGCCCGATCCGGCAGCTCGAGGTGGTCGATGTCCGCCAGTCGATGGCCAATGGCGGAGGGCCGGCATGCCTGCGGCTGCGCGTCGTCGCCGATCCGGATACGATCGATCCGCAATTCCTGGTCGACGACGCCCGGCTCGACCGGATCGCGGCGGTCGTCGAGGCGCATTGGCCCGAGGCGATCGCGCACGATGCGATCGGTGACGGCGCGCTGATCGGCCGCATCGAGGCGGCGCATGCGGCGCTGCTCGAGGCGCTCGATCTTGTCGGGTTATTTGACAGTTAACCCTGTTCGGTCATGCGTAATTTAGGCAATTGCGCGGCTGGCCCGGTCCTTGCGTTGCGCTCGCCATGTGGTCGAAACTCAAAAGCCTGTTCACGATCAAGACCAAGTTCGAGGCGTTCCTGATCATCTATGCGCTGGGGCTGGGATCGGCCGAGCGCGGCGTCCATTACCTGCAACAATATCCCGGCATCGGCGGCTGGCTGTTGTTCGCGGCCTGCCCGGTGGCGGTGTTCATGGCCGCGGTGCGCATCCTCGACTCGGTCGAACGCTCGCAAGCGGACTGACACCGGTACCGGTGGTGCGGGCGGTGGGAATCGAACCCACACTCCTTTCGGAACCGGATTTGAGTGGGGCGAGACTTCCGTAAGTACTCGATATTGCACGGTTTTTTTCAATAGAGCCAAAAACTGTGTAAGGTTTTGTGCAAGTTTTTGACTACGTAAACCCGCCGCACGAAAAGTCTGGCGCGTCTACACAGAGGGATACTAGCCCCGGTTTATGGGGGCAAGCACGAAGGAAGGTACGGCTAAGGTCGAAAGTCGGTGCACAGGCCCCGACCAGCCCGCTCGTAGCATTGCAAAAGCTGACGACGATTGCCGCTTGCCCCGCGCGTGCCCCCCCGCCCTTCCCCAACTCGACGATCGCCTTGGCGCGTTGGCGCGGTTAGAGCCAATTCGAGACCGATTGGGTTTGCCTGCGGTCGCGCCGGCGCGCCAAACGTGTACCCGAAGCGTGCCGACCCCCTTTGGGGTCCGCGGGAGGTCGTCAGTGGTGGATGGAGCAACCGCCGAACGTGTTCACACGCAGTTGAAGGCAGCGATCATGGCTGGCGCGGTCAGCATGCACGCCAGGCTCGATATAGCCGAACTCGCCGGGCAATTCGCGGTCGGCACAACCCCGGTACGCGAGGCAGCGATGCGGCTTTGGGGCGAGCAGCTGCTTGAGGTTCATCCCAAGGGCGGGTTGCGCGCGGTCTTGGCTACCGAGGCCCGGTTGCGCGGGCTGCTCGACCTCAATGAACGGCTGGCCACCGCGGCGATCGCCAGCGCGGTCGCGACGGTAGACCGCGCGCCGAGCGCCGCGACTTCTGTCGAAGCCCGGGCGCGTGCGATCTTCCGTACGATCGCCGCGCGCACCGGCAATCCGGCATTGGTCACGTTCATCGAGGGACTGAGTGACCGATTGGCCGTCTTTCGAACGCGAGAACTCGAAATTATGGAAGACGCGGACGGCGACCTCAATCTGCTTGAAGCCGCTCTGCACGATGCGACGCAGATGCGGCGGGCGCTGCGCCGCTATCATCGCCGCCGCCTCGCAAACGCGCCGGAGTTTGTCTGGGCAGCCACCGCCAATTCCATTGCGGGCGGTGTCTGACTGACTGCTGGTGATCGCGACGCCGCCAGATCGGCAGCGTATCGGCTGGGTGATCTCGCACGGAAGCGCAAGACTCAGCCGGTCGCGATCCCCGCGACACTAGGAGAGCAACAATGCGCAATGAACATGAAAACGAGCTGATCGATCTGGGCGACGCCGTCGCCGAAACCAAGGGCACCGCGATCCTCGGCCAGGTCGATCCGCTCAGCGGATACCGGTCGGGTGCCGGGTTCTCGAACGAGGATTGAGCAACCCGGGGCGCGGAGCTTCGGCTCCGCGCCTTCCTTCCGCCGATGCCCCGCAAGGATCCAAGCACATGGTCCTGCTCAGACATTATTTCGGCCCAGATCTGCATCGTATCTGCTTTCTGATCCGCAGTTCCGTCCCGATCATTGCAAGGCCGCGAACGGCGCGGCGCATCAATGGAGGCGAACAATGCAGACCATCGACACTCACGAGTTCACCGATCTCGGCGATGCAGTCATTGAAACTAGGGGCTCGGCCATGGCGGGCGTGGTCGATCCCCTGGGCGGTTTTCGGCAAACCGCGGGTTTCGCGGCTGAGGACTGAAGGGCAGCGGCGCGGGCGCAAACCCCGCGCCGCTAAACCAGCCATGGACGCTGACCACCCTCCCCTTCGCACCGGCTGCATCGTCGGCGACCGGCTGATCGTGCTCGACCGCCGCACCTCACGCTATTTCGCGGTGCCGCACGATAGCAGCACGGTGACGCGCATCCCCGCCGCCCGATCACCAAGCCGAGCTGCTGAGCTGGGTGGACGAACGGCCACCCCGCCGCGACAACGCCCGGATCACCTGGGTCGTGCGCGCCCAGACCGCCGCGGCTGCGACCGGCACGGCCGCCAAACCGGCGACGCTCTTCCAGCTCTGGCGCGAGGAACGACGCGCGGCCCGCCGCCTGCGCACCGGGATCGGGGCCGGGCTCGACCTGCTCGCATCGGTGGCCCGCGGGGAAGAGCGCCCAAGGGCGCAGCAGGCGCTGGTCACGGCCAGCTGGCGGGCGCGGCGACTGTGGTCGGCGGAGGACCGGTGCCTGCCGCGGTCGATCGCGCTCGCCCGAGTATTGCGGGCAGAGGGAAGCGGCGCCAAGCTCGTCCTGGGAGTGACGGGGCAACCGTTCGCGACGCATGCCTGGGTGCAGGACGGCGACGTCGTACTCAATGACACCCGCGATCACGTCCGGCTCTTCATGCCCCTCCTGATCGCATGACGCCGCGCTATCTGATCCTTGCGCGCGGCGACCATGCGCAACGCCGCGCCATCGCCGAGCGCGTGACCGGTTCGACCGGCCTGGCCATAGTCGCGGAGTTGCCGACCGCGCTCGTCGTCGCCGATCGGGCCACGAATTACGGGTTGCCCCTCAAGCCCCTCGTGCTCGGCGACATGTTCGCGCGCCAGACGGGCGAACGCATCGACGAGCGCGAACGCGGAGGGTGCCTGACATCGCCCGACACAATGCTGCGCACGGCATGGGGCCGCTATTTTGCCATGTTCTCGCGGTTGGCCACGACCGCTGTGGAAAGAACCTTACTTAGTGCTGGCATGAAGGGACGCTACACCTTGCAGATCGCGTCGAGGATGCACATCTCCAAATGCGTGAGCGTCAGCATTCCTGGCGAGGTATAGGACTTCGCCAATGTCCGCTACTGGGCGGACCTGCCCGACCGCTCTGCAGCCGCAAGAGACCCAAAATCGGTTGGCGGTTCATTACCGCGTCATCGTCAATCCAGCAGTGGGTCTAAATGAAATCGACCGTTGCCCTGCTCGCCGCTACTCTGCTCAGCGGCTGCGTCACGACGCAGGAGCGACCCGCGGTCGAAGGTCCGGTAGGAATCGGCCAGACCGCCTATGTTGACGGCCCACGCGTCCACCCCTTGCGGGTAGTCGAAGACAGCCGCTGTCCGATGAACGCGCGCTGCGTCTGGGCCGGACGGGTCGTCGTGCGAGCGGCGGTGGTCACGGGACTTAAAACGCGAACGATGGACCTGATGCTTGGCGAGCCGATGCGGGTGGCCGACGGTATGCTGACGTTGGTCTCGGTCACGCCAGATCGCATGGCAGGCACACAGCCAACGAAGCGCGAGGACTATCACTTCGTGTTCGAATTCTCCGGCGGGCTGTAGCTGCGAGCGCGAGCGGCCGCCACTAGGCGATTTATTTCTTGTTTTGGAGCTACGCGTCAGTTTGTCGATCCTCGTCAGCGCTTCGCCGCGCTCGCGGTGAAAGGTGTGGCGGCCGATTTTCGCCTTGCCGAAGCTCTCGCCGGGCTGAAGCTCCACGGGGAGCGTGCCCAAGTCAGCGTCGCGGAGCGGATCGTCGTGCGTCTCGAGTAAGACGACGATGTGAGAGTGCCCCGGCCCAGAGGATACCGCTAGCAACGCTGGCCCTGGAGCGGAGGCAGGCCCGAGTGTCACGTTGCCACCGCGGTGAAGTCCTCGTGCGCCCAGCGTCGCGTAATGGAGCGGCCCGACGGGGTCGCACGGTGATCGAACGCGGATTGCCGATTTCCGCTAAGACCCAGACTCGGACGTTCAGGGCGGCGTGAGGGGTTCGCCGAAAGCGGTCATCCATTCAAGTGTTTTAGACAGCTGGAGCTTTGCCGCTTGATGGTTGGAACATCTTAACGCGTACGTTGCTAGAGCGGACATCGATCCAGTGAGCGCCGGAGTGACTGGATTTTGCAGGGAGCCGATGGCCAGCTTATGAGCCTACGCCTAGTTTGCGAGGATGCGCGCCCATCGCGTCAGGCGCGGATCCTCGCCACTTACCGCCTTAGTTCAGGCGCTCGTGCTCCAAACTATTGGATCGAATGGCCAGTGTGCCGCCTTCCAATTTGGCAAACTGATCACCGCACCGAATCTCGTTCTCAGCTGCCATACATTCAGGGAAAGTCTCGTAGATACCCAATTCTTTCCAATTGCCGTACTTACAATAAAGCGCCGCCTCATTGCACACTTGGAAGGCATTCGCGCCCGCTGGAATAATTGGCATAATCACCGCCAGAGATCCTCCAAATGCAGCCAAAACAGCTTTCGCAAATACTGTATTACGCATAAGTATTCCTTCCGAGAAAGAGTGACTATATCACCGAACACCCGAATGGATTAGTCTATTTGCTGTTAACTACTGTCCAGTTCGCTATGTTCGATACGACATAGGCTAATTTTCACATGCACGCTGTCAAGTGCTTATTATCGCACGACAAGAACGCTTGGACGAAGCGTCTAACGCCGTAGTGGAAGCTATCTGCCCGTGAGGAGATTGGAGCGTAGCCGCTGCGCCGCTCGATCGATAGGACCCGGCAGCCGATTCTCGGAAACAACCCCGGCCCCTCCTGCAGGGTCTCTGCTCAAGCGCCTTCATCTACGAAGCCGAAAGCGAGCAAGCACAGTTTGGGGCATCTTGAGTGCGCCGCACCACTAGCGAAAATCTGCTCTGGATGCGCAATCACAGATGTCCGCTAGCTGGGCGTTTCCGGTCATTCGCATTTGTGGGTTCACGACCTATCCGACCTTCCTCGATTGTACGTCATCAAAGTTGCATCATGGAATTCTCATCAGAATATCATGGCCCGGCGTCGAACGGCCAGCAGGATGTCACTCCCCAACTTCTCGAGGAGAGTGCCTCATGAACACGACACGCAATTATCTGATGGCTGGGTACATCGTCCTTCTGGGAATTCTCACTGCCATAGGCTGGCTTCAGATCGGTCAGACCGACGATGCTCCTGGCGCGGGGATGATCGGCTTATTCGCATTCCTCTCGTCGCTCATCGTTGCCTATCGAATTGCCTGAGTGAAACCATAAGCGCGATAATCAAGCTGCGGTCGCTGGAGCGCCTTTTCGCCCGCTGGGCAACCGCTGAGGCGTTTCTTACGAGTCCATCCGGCCTAACGCCCGCCACTTTCTAGCGCCTCATACCAATCGGCGTAGGGTCCCGTTCGGGCCAGATGGCGATTGAGGTCAGGCGCACCATCGTTCCACCAAACGGGCCCCCGTTCCCCCAACCCGCGCTTCGCAATATCGACGGCAGCATGCGCCGCCGTTTTCGCGGCGGCGTTGCCGGCTTTGCGAGCCTTGGCCACAGCACTGCGAGCAGCCATCAATTCCTTGACCAGCCGATCCCGCTCCTCAGGCGCTAGCGCGGGATTGGAGAGACGCCATAACGCTCGCGCACGACCCGCCTGCCCGAGATCGACGTATCGACTACCGCTGCCAGACACTCGCGCGTCACGTCATCGACGACGTTCAGCACCCGGAACCGGCGACCCGTGGCGAGTTGATCGTGGACGAAGTTCAGGCTCCAGCGCTGGTTAGGGAGTGCCAGCACCGGCGCAGGTGCCCGCGCGCCAACGGCGCGCCTTCGTCCCTTCCTGCGACGCACCGTCAAGCCTTCCTCGCGGTAGAGCCGCTGGGACTTCTTGCGGTTGATCGTGATGCCGTCCCGACGGAGCAAAATGTGCAGCCGCCGATAGCCGAACCGCCGGCGCTGCTGCGCTAGCTCGCATAGCCGCGACCGCAGGTCGCCATCATCTACCCGGCACGAGCGATACCGCATAATCGTGCGATCCGCCCCGACGACCATGCACGCCCGCCGCTCGCTCATCCCCAACGTCGCCTGAAGATGTACGACCGCTTGCCGCTTCGCGGCGGGCGCTACCATTTTTTTTGACAGCAGATCCTTCAGACCCGCATTGTCGAGCATCGTATCAGCGAGCAGCCGCTTGAGCCGCGCGTTCTCCTCCTCGAGCGCCCGCAGCCGCTTCGCGTCGGACACCTCCAGCCCGCCGAACTTGGCGTTCCACACGTAATACGTCGCGCTCGACATTCCGTGCCTGCGGCAAAGCTCCGTAACAACCGCGCCCGCCTCGGCCTCCTTCAGGATGCCAATGATCTACTCTTCCGAAAACTGCTTCCGCTTCATCTGTCCGTCCCTTCTCTGGGCCGGACTCTAGCTCCAACTGGAGGAAAGAACGGGGGTCACGTCACGACATTCAGACCACGTTCTGAGATTCTTAATTGCGACCGCTTGTTCATGTTGCAATAGGGCTAAGTTAAATGTGCTGAGTGCATGCAATGACGCGGGAGCTGGTTGGGATCTCCGACCGACGGAATAGTAGATGCGTAAGCGAAGGCGAGCGAAGCTCCAGGTGATTTAGGCGACGGCCGAGCAGCGCTCTTCTGGTAAGAAGAACGCAGGCAGGTGCCTCAAGCCGGGACGAGCTAGCAGATAGCCTTGGATGTAGCGGACGCCCATCGCGCGCAGCACGCCATATTCGGCAATAGTCTCGATGCCCTCGGCGATAATGGCGATGCCAAGAGACTGCGCTATGCGTACGACCCCCTCTACGATCATCCTGCGGGGGAGGCTTGTCTCGATCCCGCGGACGAGATCCATATCGAGCTTGATATAGTCGGTCTGGAACTTGGCCAACAGACCGAGCCCGGCATGTCCCGCCGAAGTCGTCGATGGCGGTGCCAAACCCCATCTTCCGATACGTCTCGACGATGTTTTTCACGTGATCGGTGTCGGTGATTTCCTCGTTCTCGGTGAACTCGAAGATTAAGCGGTCGGTGGGGAACCCAGTCGCACGCGCCGTCTTCAGCGTCAGTTGGATGCAGGCCGTTGGCGAATAGACGGCATTTGGGAGAAAGTTGATCGAGAGCTTGGCACCCGTATCCAAGATTCCAGCGGCCACCGCACCCTCGATTGCTGCCACCCGACATCTCTGGTCGAAAGCATATCGGTTTTCGGGTGTGACACTGGCGAGAACCTCGGCCGCGCCTTGCCCGGCGCTTCCCCGGACCAGCGCCTCGAACGCAAAGACGCGGCGTGATGCGACGTCTACGATGGGCTGGAAAGCCATTGCGATGTCGAAATCGCGGTTGCCCAACTTACAGCCTTGGCACCCGCCCTGCATGTCCGTCTTCCTCTTCGGCCAGGAAACCTATCCGACGAATGCTAAGAGGCTGTTAAGCCAGATAGGGGATGTGAAAGCCGCTCGCGACGCTTCTTTGATCTTTTTTCCCGTAGCGCTCGGGGTCAATCATGCTCTCTTTCCAGCGTCCTGCGGACAACAACGGTTCCCTTCAGGTCGCCGCCGTGAATCTTAGGTGTTTGATCCCACAGTGTGGTGGTACGATTTGACCATCACGCATGGCGGGAGGAGCTATGGGCCAAGTGCTACACGGCAGCGCCACGACGACTGAGGCAGTCCGTCGAGCGATACAGCGGAGTGAAGAGAGCGTAAGGGCGCTCGCCTGGCGCCATGGCATCAGTCCGACGACTGTGCAGAAGTGGCGCAAGCGGTTACATACTGCCGATGCCGCAATGGGGCCGAACGCCATTCATTCCACCGTCCTCACCACCGAGGAGGAGGCGGCCTGTTGCGCATCGCGGACAGATGCTGGCGGGTTACGCCGAGCGCGTCGGCAACCGCGCTCACGGACCATCCCCAGGCAACGAGGTCGAGCGCAACAGCAGTTTTTTGGGCCTGCGGCCCGGGACACGGCCACCCGGAGCAGTTCGTTCTCCATGGCCTTGTTGCCGAGCATCGACGCCTACAATCATGGGCGTCGTCTCAAGAAGCTGCGCGGCCTCACTCCCTACGAATATATCGCACGCATCTCGACAGAATATCCAAGCCGATTCAAGATAGACCCGTAAGGCCACATCCCGAGACCGAACACCTAGCGTCAGATTGAACCACCACGGTCGGTTCTATCCTTCAGTTGCTGATTACCGGATAGCACCTAGCGGCGTCACTCGCTGACTATTACAGTTGGGTCACGACGGCTATCCGGACTCATCCCATCCCTGAAAGTCGCGTGCAGTTCCGACCCGCCGATTTTGCGGCATATAACATCGTGTCCGCGCTTTCGAGCCAAGCCGCGAAGCCGGGGTGGTCGTTCCCAAGCGCAGCAACGCCGAGGCTGGCGGTAACGTTCAATATATTGCCGCCGGACAGTTGAATTGGATGGCGCGCGATCGCTGTGCGCAGCCTTTCGGCGACCATTAGAGCTTCGTTTCCGTCGGTCTCTGGCAGCAGCATGGCAAACTCCTCGCCGCCCAGCCGCCCGAACATGTCGCTCGGCCTCAGCATCGACTTTGCGATTTCTGTGAGCTCCATCAGAACTTGGTCGCCTGCCGCGTGGCCGTGCGTGTCATTTACGGACTTGAAATGATCGAGGTCGATTAAGACCAGGGTTGTAGGCCGGCCATAGCGAAGCGAACGCGCTATTTCGCGCTCCGCTTGTTCGACAAAGCCACGACGGGTAAGGGCACCTGTCAAATGATCTACTTGAGCGATCATGCGAAGTTCGAGTTCGTCGCAGACGATATTCGCAAAATTCTTCAATATCGCGATATCGGTCGGGCTAAACACACGACGGCCGCTGTCCATCGCGCACAAGGCTCCAATGTTGTATCCCTCCGGTGTCCGCAGCGGAACCCCGGCATAGCTGCGGATATGTGGTGGGCCGATCACTAACGGGCTCATCGCGAACCGCGGATCACGCCGGGCGTCCTCGATTATCAACGGCTCGCGTCGCTGAATGGTATGGGTGCAGAAAGACACCGAACGTGGGGTTTCGTTCTGGTCGATTCCGCGCTTGGCCTTGAACCATTGGCGATTACGGTCGACCAGCGTCACCGTCGCCACCGGCACGGCAAGCACAGTTCGAACTAAGGTCACGATCTTTTCGAAAGGCTCCTCGATGGTGGTATCGAGCACATCCAGGCGGTGAAGCGCCGCGACGCGTGCGTCGTCATCGTGAAGACGAGAATCAAGCATCACTCGAACCCTTCATAAATGCTCGAATTGCTACCGAAAGCTCCGAGGCATAGCTGTCCACCAAGGTGCGAACGCTGGCTTCGACCATGTCATCCCGGATCCCTGCTGCCTTCATATTGGCTATCAGCGCCGCTAAGTTTGCCTGATGCCGGTTGACGCTGTCGAGCAACTCCGCCGGGATCTCCAATGGTTCAGCTGCGCTCGGTCTGGGAAGAAGTTCATCGATCCGCATCGGCTATCCTCTCGCTACCCGCGTTACGATTGGGCTACGCCGAGAGGGTTAAGATTGCGGAAGCGGCGTTACAGCAACGCTGCCGGGCTGATCGGCTAGGCGGAGCCGCAGATTCCGGGCCGCCTGACCTCGATCATCCGAAGCGGCTCTGGCCGCTGACATCTGCATTGCGGTAGGTGTTTCGACAGGAACCGCGCGATCACGGCCCATCGACGTAAGTTGCCGCGAGCCCTTCGCTGCTGAGCCAGTGTCCAAATGCACGACGCTCGCGACATAGCGGCGGCGCTATGGCCATATCTGCCGGCCCGGAGATGGTCGTCGTAGCTTTCGATCAGAGTCGCGAACGAGTTGCTCGGATCTTCGGTGCGGAAGTGTAGTGAAAGGGGTTTGGCCATTTATCCATCCCCTGCGGACGAGAGACCGACGTTGCGGACTTCGTATCGGACGCGCTGTTCGACGGCCGGCGGCTCCGCGCGCTGACGGTGGTCGATGCGTTCACTCGTGAGGCGCTGGCGATCGACGTCGATTAGGGCATCAAAGGCGAGCAGGTGGTCGCGACGATGACGCGGATCGCGCCGTCGCGCGGGGCACTCAGGACCATCCGAGTGGACAATGGCCCCGAGTTCATCTCGAAAGCGCTCGATCGCTGGGCAAACGAGAATGGCGTCACGCTTGACTTCAGCCGGCGGGCAAGCCGACGGATAACGCGTTCGTGGAATCGTTCAACGGCCCCTGCGCGACGAATGGCCTGAACGCGCTCTGGTTCCTGTCGCTGGAGGACGCCCGAGCCAAGATCGCCGCTGAATGAACGCTGGATACTCACCCTCGAACCGGATGAGAAACCGGGGGACCTTCACATCAAAACGTGTGACTCCCTTGCTCGCGAATGCCTGATAGCTTGCCTATCCTGCCCGTCTTACCAGCCGATGTATTTGGCCTGACACTGCCCGCGTGGTACATGCGCGACGCTATTTTGACAGCGCGGCGTTTACCGACAAGGGTACGACGAGACTTTGATGACGACCACCTCCGGCCCCAAGACAAGCGATCCTCTGTTCGAGGTTGCGGGCACCGCCCGGATGGCGACCGTCTTTGTAAAAGCCATCGAAGGCCGCTTTCTGATTGCCGCTGCAAACGACGCATTCCTGGCCCTGTCCGGTTATGATCGACTAAAACTCGAAGACACATCGCTGACCAAATTCCTCGGCAGACTGACTGATGCGACGACAGCAGCGTCCGTGCGCCGGGCCGTGGAGGCGCAAAAGAGTGGCGCGTGGGAAACCCAGTGTCGCCGATCCGACGGCTCCGAGTTTCTTGCCGCCATATTCCTCACCCCGGTACCCGAGGAAGAAAACAAGATATACCGCTATTTCCTGTCACTGATCGACATCGGGGCGCCAGTCGCGAGGCTGCTCGATCAGCGCAACGAACTCCATGCGCTGTATGAAAACGCGCCTGGTTTCATTGCGACGTCAACGGGGCCGAACCACCAGTTCACCTTCGCCAACGCCGCCTACAAGAGGTTCGTACGCCGAGACGATCTGGTGGGACGAACAGTGGCCGAAGCGATCCCGGAGATCGTCACGCAGGGCTTTGTGGACCTTCTCGATACGGTGTTCAGGACAGGGGAACCGTTCGAAGGTCGCAATATAGAGATGGCGATCACAGACGCAAAAACTGGCAAGTCGCAAACTCGTTATTGTGACTTTGTCTACCAGGCGGTCCGAGATGCCGGCGGGAAAATTGTGGGGCTGTTTTGCGAAGGGTACGACGTCACCGCGCAACGCGAGTCCGCTGAAGCCTTGGCTGAGCTCCAATCCGAACTGATCCACCTGTCGCGCGTCAATGCCATGGGCGCCATGGCCACGACCCTGGCCCATGAGCTCAATCAACCGTTGAGCGCGATCACCAACTATGCGGTTGGCGCGCAGCGTCTTCTAAACGCCCCCGATAGCGATCCGGCGCGTCTCTCCAACGTTCTCCGCTCCATAGAGGAGGCCTCGCACCGTGCCGGCGAGATTATCCGCAACCTGCGGGAACTTACCCGCAGGCGCGAGCCCGCACGTATCGACTTCGATCTGAAGGTCGCGGCCTCGGAGTGCCTGCGGCTGGTTCGCGCAACGGCGTCGCCGGGGATAGCCTTTGTCGATGCGGTGCCCGACGCAATGATGCTGGCTGCGGACCGGATCCAGATCCAGCAAGTCATCATCAATCTGTTGCGAAACGCCTGCGATGCCGTGCGAGATAGCGATCGCCAGGAAATCGTCCTGGGGGCATTGAGCGACGGTACGAGTGACGTTCTTTACGTCTGCGATACCGGCCCTGGGCTCGAGCTCGAGGCGGCCCGCAATATCTTCTCCTGGTCCGATACCGCCAAGGAGGGCGGAATGGGACTTGGCCTCTCGATATGTCGGACAATCATTGAGGGTCATCGCGGGCGCATCTGGCTAGAGCAAAGCGGTCCGCAAGGGTCTGAATTCCGCTTTTCACTACCCCGCGCCTGACGTCGCGGGCGCGGGTGCCGGGGCCCTATCGCAGATCGGGGGGCGCAGGGCCCCGGCTGGTCGCGGCAACACGGCCTATCGCGACACGCCCGCTGCGAATTGTTTAGTCGGTTGACCCTTTCATACGACTTGACCAAGGCACCGCAATTCTACGGTATGCCGAAGGCACAATGCGCAAGCATCAGCTCGCAGCAAATTCGCAGAGCAGGTCTGTCAACCATTCAGCGGCACGCCGCCGATCGACCGTAGATGGGTTGCCGAGAAGCCGGGTCACGTGACGGGAAACGAACTGCGAAGGCCCAAAATACGCCATGCTCCACTCGGTAAAGCGGCGGTTCGGAATGATCTGGCGCTCCACGACACGCAAATCGTCGTGACGTGCATCCCGACGCAGCGCCACCATGAGGCGTTCGATAGCATTGGCGTCGCCTTCGATGACCTGAGCAAAATGCGTTCCGGTAAATAGCAGGGCGCCGGTCAGGCCAACGCGCGAATTGCGACGACGCGCGGTGTCGACAACGCTGCTGATTACTCGTTGTGACTGATCGCTCGAGACGGTGCTCCGGCTGATGTAGAGAAGTGACTCGATCACCGGGTCTCTCGCGCCCAGATTGCTTGTGCACCCTACCTTCGCTTCAGAGCTCATGCAGCCTCCCGCACCGCGAAGCGCGTGATCAGCGCTGGTACGCTGGCCGGGCCTTGCGCAGCGCTGTAAAGAAATCCCTGGCCAACATCGCACCCGTGAGACTTGACGAACTCGGCCTGCGCGCTGGTTTCGATGCCTTCCGCCACAGTTTCGATGCCAAGACTGCTGCCCAGACCGATCAAGGCGCGGACGATCGCTGCGTCGCCAGCATTCTTGCCGATGCCGGCAACAAAGGATCGATCAATTTTGAGGACATCGACGGGGAACTGCTTCAAATGCGTAAGCGACGCATATCCAGTCCCGAAATCGTCGAGCGCAATGCGCATGCCACGTGTGCTGAGCAGGGTGAGCGCGCGCGCCACATGATGCGCGCCGCGACCGAGAAAGACGCCTTCCGTCACCTCGAGCTCGATCACGCCCGGATGGAGCCGGCGCGCCTCAATTGCGGAAAGAAGCCGCTCTGCGAAATCGTCCCCCATGAAGTCCGCCGCACAGGTGTTGATGGCAACGTGCCCAAAGCGCAGACCGCGATCCTGCCAACAACGGATGTCGTCCAGCACGCATGCCATCATCTGGCGACTAATCTCGAGAGCGATAGGTCGATCAGCAAACGCCTGTGCAAACATTCTGGGCAAGATCGGCGTTTTTCCGACGCGGTCGCATCGAACGAGCGCCTCGAACCCGACCAGCCCCCCTGTCGTCAGGTCAATCTTCGGCTGATAGTGCGCGACGAAGCGACGCTCGTCTATCGCTTTGCGCGCAATGGTCAGCATCCGGGCATTCCGTTCGAAATCTGCAGCCAAGCCAGCGCTGAACGTTTCGGCTCGGCCGCGCGTCCGCTTTGCCTCCGCCAGCGCAAGGTCGCTGCACTTGGTCAACCGGTCTGCAGTGAGCGCATGATCGGGATAGATTGCTACGCCGATGCTGGCGTTGCAGGCGACCAGCCGGTCCTTGTATAACAGCGGCTCGTGCAGGCGCTCGGTCATCGAGCGAACAACGGACGCAACCTGCTCTTCTCTGCGAATACCGGACAGAAGGATTCCGAACTCGTCGCCCCCCAGGCGCGCGACGGTATCGCTCTTGCGCAGGACAGACTGCAAGCGGTTGGCGAACCCGCGGAGGAGCGCGTCCCCTGCGTCGTGGCCAAGCGTGTCGTTGATCTGCTTGAAGTGATCGACATCGACCAGCATCATTGCCACCCGCGTATTGTTGCGCTCGGCCTCCCGCATTGCCGCCCGCAAACGCTTTTGGAAGACCCCGCGGTGAGGCAAGCCGGTCAGAACGTCGTGTTCGGCTGCATGTTTCCACTCCTTGGATAATATGGCCTTGGCAGCCGCCTGCGCTTCGCGTTCGATATGTGATCGCCGAAGTTCGAGAAGGGATTGCACCTGAGACGCCAGGACCCGCAACGTCATCGCCTCGATCTCTGTCAAGCCGCGTGGCCTTGGCACCGGGTCAAACACGCAAAGCGACGCCATCGGCGTCCCGTCGCTCGCGAGGATGGGCATGCCTGCATAGAACCGTACCCAGGGATCGCCGACAACCAGCGGATTGGCAGCAAATCGGATATCTCGGGTGGCGTCGTTTACGACAAGAATATCCGCACTGCCGATAGCGTATGCGCAAAACGATGCCTCGATTGGCGTCTCGCTTGCTTCGATGCCGCAGCGCGACTTGAACCACTGACGGTCGTCGTCGATAAAGCTGATCGCAGCGGACTGGGTTGCGCAAATGCGCCCCGCAAGCATTGCGATATTATCGAAGTCGGCCTCGGCGCTGCTGTCGAGAATATGGTACCGCGCGATGGCTGCGCGCCTACGCGTGCGCGACCGTGATTTCATGGCACTGGGTGAAGATCGCGAGCTGCGCGCCGGTGGCTTGCCATCATCCAAGGTCATCAGGCCGCCTCCTGCTGGATCGCATCGGCGAGCGCTCTTGGCGCACCGCGCGGCGTAGTGTCCGACCAGGGAGCATCTGACGCGCGCCCGACGCGGTTGGCGAGTGCCCATCGAAATACGGCTGGACTCTGGCCCTGGACAGTGGCTGATGAGAATTTGTGATGATACAGTCGCTCACGAGTGGCACGGACAAGGTCGCGCCCACGCTTGCGCGCCAGGTCTATGTCATCGACGACGACGTCGATGTCAGGAAGTCGCTGCACTTTTTGCTGACGACAGCCGGAGTCGCCGCATGGTCGTTTGCGGATGCCGCGGATTTTCTCAACGCGCTCGATGGTCTTCGGCCAGCACCGATCCTCCTTGATGTCCGAATGCCGGGTATCGATGGGCTTGATCTTCTGGCGCTGCTTGTGGAGCGCGATATCAGCTGGCCCGTCATCATGATGACCGCGCATGGCGACGTGCCGATCGCTGTGCGCGCGATGAAGCTCGGCGCGACCGAATTCCTCGAAAAGCCCTTCCCACCGGAGATGCTCGATCAAGCGCTTGCACGGGCGTTCGCCATGCTTGACATTGTCCTGGTCCAGCACAGGACCCGCGACGAGGCACGCGGTCAGATCACTGCACTGTCCACGCGCGAGCGTGAAGTGTTGACCGTGCTCATTAAGGGCATTGCGAACAAGGAAGCGGCGGCCAGGCTCGGGCTGAGCACGCGCACGGTGGAGATGCACCGTGCCAGCGCCCTCGCCAAACTTCGGCGCAAGAGCATCGCCGAGGTGATGACCTTGTGGTTGGCCGCCGATCTTGCGGCCGGCCCAGGCAATATGGGCTAGCGTTCGCAAGGCGTTTGAAAGCTGTCGCATGGCTTAGTCGACCACATGTCTGAGCGTGGGCACCGAGATGGGTGTGTCTGATCTCAAGCCAACAAGGTTGGCGCTGCGCCACTGGACGCGGCCGTAGATGGCAGGAGAGTTGCCAATACGGACCACGAGGTGCTGCCCTGGCAGGAGACCTGGGCTTGTTTCGATCAACATGCCGCCGGAAGAGAGATTGCGAACGGTCGCGGGACGTGGTGCCCGTCCGCCAAGCAACCGCGCCGTCAGGTCGGTATCGATGCGGTACGGACGCGGATGGTGACCTTCGTCGTCACCATGATCGATGATGTCGGAGGCTTGGCCGAAAATCGCGGCGGCTCCCGGGAGACTGAAACCGAACAGGCGCCCCGCGGTCCATTTGACGACGCCAGTGTGATACGCCTTTTCATCGGTGGTCACGTGCAGCGTTTGCCCGACGGCGAGTTCGACATCGGTCTCGCCCTTAAGGCCTGCCATCGACACATCGTGGACCCACGCCTCTGAAAACACGTCGATCGGGTAGACCGTTGCCTGCAGGAACACCGAGGTTCGTTTTGCGCGACGGCGTTCGGCGGGAATTGTTTCGCGAGCATTGACCGTCGTTTGCGTGAAACGGCTGCGGAATAGCTCCATTAACATTGCCAGGTCCCTCCACGAGAATGTCGCAAGGCAATCGGACACGGATCGTTACGATGGTGTGGCGCGGCATACCGTAAATTTACCGGCATCGCGGACCACTGCGCTGGACCGATCGGGCAAGCGGCGGCGCCAATCGTTACCCCGAGGGTGTCGATCCGCTGCTCAAGGCGTTGATCGACAGCGGCGCCCCGCCCGCCCGCTGTTTCGTGGACGCGTGCGAGCCTCAAGGATCTTGGGCGTGCAATAAATGGCAGCCCAGCAAATCGCCGCCCTGATCCTCGCGACTGGCCGGTTGACCTGCGACGTCAGCCGGTCTCTCTTCAGTGGCGTTTGCTATATTTGAAATTCGCCGCCGAGACCCTGCAGCGCGTGACGGGGTCCGAACCTCCTGAGCTTGCGTCCGACAGTGGGCACCGTCTGCCCGGCAGACTCCCCGCCGCAACGACCCAGGATCGGTCATTCGCGACCGGTTAGGTGCCTCCCAGCTTCGGTCGATCGTTCACGTCTCTACAGCGGCGGCTATGGGTAAGCCGGATCGGCCGATTAGACGTCGCAAGGTTGTGGCAAGAGGAATTTGGAGCGCCTCCGAAAAGTCTCTCTAATCTGACGCTTCTTGTTGGTCCAGCCACCGACGGGCCTGCTTTGCTACTGGCAGCTACGGACCCGGAAGACCTACGTCTGGGCTGTCAGATCGGGCTGAACGATCTCCGAAAACGTCCATTCCGTCAGGTCACGATTGGACGCGAGCCCTTTCAAACGATGCTTGAGATTTATCGTCGGACGAAGGGGCGATGTTGAGGGGACAGAACAGCGCTGCCTTGTCCGGGGCCGTTATGTCCTCACGATCGTTAAGTGGCGTCAACAGGACGGAGCTTCAGATGCATCAGATTACCCAAGGCGCTGGCAAGCCGCTGCTGCTCATCCATGGATTAGGTAGCAGTGGGCACGCGTGGCGCCCAATCCTGGATGATCTGGCTGCAAAGCGATCGGTCATCGCGGTTGATCTGCCAGGCCACGGTGCGACACCGGCCGAGCCGGACAGCGGTACGTTCACCGGACTGGTCGGCAGCGTTGAACGCTATCTTGTCGCAAACGACCTGATCGGTGTTGATGTGGTTGGTAGCTCGATGGGCGCCCGGATCGTGCTGGAGCTGGCACGACGGGGGAAAGTCGGCAACGTCGTCGCGCTCGATCCGGGTGGGTTCTGGCGTGGTTGGGAACGGCTTTTCTTTCGTACCACGATAGGCCTGTCTGCACAGTTGCTGCGCGTCCTGCGATCGCGTTTGCCGGCGATCAGTCGCAGTGCCCCTGCGCGCATGGCGTTGTTGGCCCAGCTATCTGCAAAACCCTCCGCTCTGGCGCCCGAATTTGTGTGCACTGAGCTGACCGGCATCACCGATACGTCGACGTTTGACGACCTGGTCCGCGATCTTGCTAACGGCCCCGAGCAGGAAGGCCCAGCGGCTGATCCGACACAGCGCATTGTCATTGGTTGGGGCAAACAGGACCGACTGTGCCTGCCCCGTCAGGCGGCCCGTGCAATGGCGGCGTTCCCTTCCGCGACGCTGCACTGGTTCGAGCACAGCGGCCATTTTCCGATGTGGGACATGCCGCGCGAGGCGGTGGCGGTTATTCTACAAGCCACAAGGTGAAACGTCGGCATCCCCATAGAGCGCCGGATAGAAAGGTCGGTGCGGTCAATGTGGCTCAAGATCGCTCTGTCGAGCACGTGAACGGCACCAAGAAGCCGAAACCTGTTTACGCTTTTGCGATAGCACCCACGCCCTCGGCTTCCCATATAATGCGGGAAGGAGAGGCAGATGGCCGGCGGTTGGACGCGCGATGGCGCAATCCAGGATCAGATCGACGACACGGTGGCCGACGCTGTGCTGGCAGCTCGCGCAAGTATCCCGAGCGGAGCGAGTGAGCCGTCCTGCGTGATCTGTGGTGACGACATTCCTGAGGGTCGCCGCCGCGCGGTGCCCGGCGTGCGCACCTGTGTACCGTGTCAGAGTGGCCGGGACCGGCCACTGGCTACCGCGTTCAATCGGCGAGGTAGCAAGGATAGTCAGTTGCGGTGATGTCCAGCTTGTCGACGCTGCCCCTCCCGTCGGGCTAGTCCCAACTTCGGTTGTTCGGCAGCATCTTACGGATGCCTGGCATTGCGCGTTCTCCTGCTGCAAATCGGTGCGAGCCCTAGGAGCGGTATCCATTCAACCTTTGGCTGTGACGAGCGACGGACTGGCGATAGCCATCCCGCTACCAAGGACTATTGCATCCTCCACGAACCCAGTCGCGGTCTGCCCATGCCGCCGCATTGCCCATTTGCGCGCGGCAAGCCCGACATAGGACGAGGCAAGCGCTGTCCCCACCGCGATGGCTGCGCCGAGAACACGCTTATCGCGGGGCGCCAGTGCAGCGCCCGCATAGGCGGCGGTTATGCTCCGGACTGCAAGGCCGACCGGCACCGTCCGATCAGGCGCCGTTTTCATCTTGTCACCCGCCATCTCGGCCGCAGCCAAAGCAACCGTTCCCGCGGCGATCACGGCACTCAGCATCAGCTTCTGTAGCGGCAGGTCGGCCGAAATCTCCTCGCGGTGCGTGGCGGTGGCAACTACCGCCAGCGGCGTCATGCCACGCTGGCCGGCGACCAGGCCGATCAGAAAGGAACGCAACATGAGTTGTTCTCCGACAAGGTTTTACGAAGGCAATTTAGACCATGTCTGCTCGCTTGGATTAGGTGCGTGCCGGGCGAGGACCAGCATCTAAACGCTTTCCGCAGTCCCCTGATCCCGTCGGGCAGACCGTTGATACATATTCGTTGACGTCCTCGCGCTTTCCGGCCGCTGCCCGAAGCGGACAGTCATTCAAGGTAGTCGAATGCTATTCGTACAAGCGGCGTGAACCTCACCGAACAGCCGGGTGGGTGCAAAGGGGACATGAAACCGAGCTCAAGGAGCTTGGCGATTCCGTTGGAAGTGAACGGTCTGGCGATCGCCGCGTTGGTTGCCGACGGATTGCGACAGGAGGATAGGATGGCTGATGCCTCGCAACGCACCGACCAGCATGAAGCACTGAGGGTCTTCCTCGGGAAGTGGTCCGCACGCGGAATCTCGTTCGGAGGCACCGACCAAGCGGGTGATGATCCGAGAAGAAATGGACAGCCTTGGGTCAGCACGCATGAAGCGTCGTGGCATACCGGCAAGTTCTTTTTACTTCAGGACGAGCGCGCGGACATCGCGGGGGATCGCTTCGACACCTATAGTATCCCCGGCACCGATGATGATGGCCATACTTTTCGCGTAGTGTTGAGAAGCACGGCTTCTATCGCGACTACAAGGTGACCCGCGATGGTGATCGCTGGAAGTTCGATGGCGCTACGGAACGAGCGACTGTAGATTTTGAGAATGAAGGCACACGTCAGGTGTGGACTTGGGAATGGAAGCCACAAGGCAATTGGCTTCCACTCTGCGACCGGGTTGCCGATAAGGTTTTCTGAAGAACGAGGCTCTGCTCGCAACCAATTCGATGTCTGCCCGCGCTGTCCCGACCTGGTGACAGCGGATCGGCCAATCTGAATCTAGGTCGTAAACCCATAAACTACCGATTTCGGTGCAACGGCTGAGCGACCTATATTGGTGGATTGCTGCCCCAATGGTTTTGGACAATCAGCCTGTTAACACCGACTTGCTTATCGAGCGGCGGGCGGCGCATCATCGACGGATGGACGACACCCTTCGGCTTTTAGCGTCTCGAACGCTTGGACACGACGAAGCCTTGGTCAGCGCTGACGACCTATCAGCTTGGTCGATTGAACGCGGCGAAACCGTTGTCGACTTCCTTGACCACTTCGGCGCGGAGATCGCCAAAAGTTATCATGTTGGGGAATTATCCTACGCTTTCTGCGATAGCATCGTGAATGACTTATGGGGCTTGCTGCTTCAGCAGACGGTCGATGACTCAGCCGCCTCGTGGCCGCATACATTCTATCGCGTTTACGACGCGTTCGATGCCGGTGAATATAATCGTCGTGCCGATGGCACTGATGATCCAGTCGCGGAGTTCACTGATCCCGCTATTGAGGAAATCGTCGCAATGCTTCGGCGGCAGGAATTGGAAAGCGGCAAGAACGTCGCGAGCGACGGCTAATGGGCGCTAGGTCGTGAACCCATAAACGACCGCTTTCGGCGCAACGGCTGAACGACCAATATTGGGTGGTTAGCAGTCGTTCATACCTGCCAGAACGTCACCGCAAAATCGTCATCGTCATCGTCATCGATCAGTTCGATCCTGAATTGCCGATCTGGCATATCACGGCGTAATTTCGCATCCAGCATGTCCACCATTATTGCCCCGATATATCGCGCCCGCTCATCGGCAACAGCTTCAACTTCCCCGTCTCTACGAAAGTAATTTTCGAGGCTATTGTAATTCAACATGGCTTCGATCTGCTGTCGGGTGCTGTGCCCTGCCTCGTTGATCGCCAAGTTTTCGAGCGAAAAATCGTGACGAAGCACGTAGTCTTTACGAACGACAAGCTTCGGCCAAAAAAGTGCAGTGTAAGCCACCGCTTCATCGGATCGCGCTACTCCGGAGAGCCAATCCTCTGGACTGATCCCGCTGCCACTGTTTCAAGTTTGAAGTTCGGGGATCAACGCTGCCATGTCTGCCATCCTGCGATGTTACCGCGCGAAGGAACGTCTGGAAATGAGCGCTAGCCGACCGGCAGGTTTTTTATGAGTCTACGGCCTAGGAAGACCGACGTGCTGCCGTCCGCGTGCTTTTCGTGCTTTCCAATACCGACCATTCGTCCGATGAGCCGCCGCCGCCAGACCCCACCGAACGATAGTCTAAGCGGGGTAGATTGACTGCGCGTGCAGCTTTAGGCCTCGTACGAGAACACGTAGCTTTGCGAGGACACAATGGCGACCCAGATTGACCGACGATCGCTGCTCGCGGGCGCTGCTCTAGGTGGCGTGACCCTAGCGGGCGCCACTGCACAGGCTCAGTCCCGGACCGGGCAGGCAGCCCGCGAGGTCTACGAGCTTCGGACGTACCGCTTGGTCAACGGACCGATGAAGGAGCGATTGGACGCGTATCTTCGAGATGCCTTCATCCCTGCTGCGCGGCGTGCAGGCTGTGGACCGGTAGGCGCATTCACGGTGACCATCGGTCCTGGAAGCCCGGGCCTATATGTTCTCGTACCCTATCCATCGATTGAGGACTTTGTTGCCCTGCCTGGCAGGCTGGCCGGCGACAAGCGCTATGCAAAGGCAGCCGAGCCGTTTTCCAACGCCGCGCCGGGACAACCGCCGTACGCCTCACTGGACGTGAAGCTGATGCGCGCGTTTCCGCGTTTCCCCCGCGTCGAAGTTCCCGGCACATCGGGCAGCAACACGGACCGGATATTCGAACTCCGAACGTACTTCAGCCATAGCGATACGGCAGGGGCGACCAAGTTCGGAATGTTCGACACCGGTGGCGAAATCGAAATATTTCGCCGCACGGGTCTGAAGCCGGTATTCTTCGCCCAAGATCTAACAGGGCCGCGTCTGCCGAGCCTGACCTACCTGCTGACCTTTCCCGATCTCGCGGCACGCGAACGGAGCTGGAGCAGCTTTGGGTCAGATCCGGCTTGGCGGCGGTTGATCGCCACACCGGGACTTACTGACCCCGAAATCACGACAGGAATAGATAACCAGATCCTAAAACCAACGCCCTATTCGGAGATATGACTCGAGAGCTGGCGCTTACTGATCAGGCAATCGTGATTTCCTGTTGCCCGTCCTCCGCGAGCGGGAACGGGGGCGAGTTTCCACAGCGCCGCTGTTCTGCGCGTCTTCTTCGGCGAGCTTTCGCCACCGGTCGATCCGAGCAGGATCAAGCGAACCCAGCGCCACCGCAGCGACAATGGCACAACCGGGTTCTTCGCCATGGCCGCAATTCGTAAACTGGCACTCAAGCGCAACGTCGGTGACGTCGTCAAAAACCTCAGCTACGCCGGACGTCACCGCCGACATCTGAAGCTCGCGAATGCCGGGTGTATCGATAAGCCAGCCGCCCCGGGAAAGGCGGTGCATCTCACGGACGGTCGTCGTGTGCCGGCCCTTGCCGTCGTCCTCGCGGACGGCCTGCGTCGCGATGTCGGCGGATCCCGTCAGCGTGTTGATCAGCGTCGACTTGCCCACCCCTGACGATCCCACCAGCGCGACCGTTTGTCCGGCGGCGCAGTAGCGCGCCATGAGGGCGGCGCTCGTCGGATCGCGCGCGTTGACGGATTCCACACGTAAGTCGGACTGAAGCGCCCGCGCCGCATCGGCGAAGCGCCCTGGGACAGGAGTCTGGTCTGCCTTCGTCAGCACGACGACCGGCCGTACACCCACCTCGCGGGCAAGAACGAGATAGCGTTCAAGGCGCGCAACGTTGAAGTCCCGGTTACAGGAGGTAACTACAAAAAGCGTATCGATGTTTGCTGCAATAAGCTGGACCCGGCGGTCATCCCCTGGAGCTGGCCGCTTGAACAAACTCGCGCGATCGAGAATTCGCTTCAGGCCGTGGTTGTCATGATCGATCAACAGCCAGTCGCCGACTGTAGGTCGATCCTCGCCCCCCTCTGCGCCGGGTAGGGTGGATACGATAGAGTCCTCGAAACCCTCCCCCGCCACCGTAACTCTTCCACGATGCACCGACATTACTCGAACCGGCCGACAGCAAATCTTTTCCTCGGCGGAGACTTGTTTGCTGAAGAAAGCCCTCCAACCAAACTGCGCCAGAGTGACGTCGGACATGTCGACAATCCCGCCGGCCAACTTATGCGCCGACTGCGCCACCGGTATCCGGCGCTCCCTGCCCGGCCGCCCGCTTCTCCGCCTTCGCTTGCGCTTTCTTCGCGGACTCGCTGGCCTTGGTTTTCTCGCGCTCGCGGCGCTCAAAATCGTAATTGGTTTTGCGTGGGATGCCGATTACTCCAGATCCGTGGTTCCTAGTCAGGCACAATGCTCGACCGCAGGACACCGGCGGCTTGGCTACACCCATCTTCCGTCCGCGACTAGTCGGCGTCTACGCGTCGCTAGCGTGCGCCTTTCGGCAGAGGTTCTGGTGAACGTGCCCGCTCGTCGCGCCTCGTGAAGCAGAATGCCCAAAAGCCCGTATCCCGCGAGTGGTGCGAGATACCGGTAGTTGACTTCAGTTCGTGGCGGCTATTGTTTCTATGGTCGGTTATCGCAAGATCGCGACAATCGATCGCATCGCGAGGACCGTACTTGCGGCCTTGCGCTCGCATGCCGCCGTTTCGATCACCGTGGCTGTCCGCGAGCTCTACCTCATCCAAAGCGCAGCCCGAGCGATCTCTGCTTACAATTAATCAGAGGTACGCTGCCAGGGCCTGCCTTCGCAGCGTGTACGCAATCTCGCGGTTTACGGCAGGAATGCGGTGGGATGAATAACCGCGGCCGCTGGCAACGCCAAACGTGACCGCGGCGACGCCGAACAGGCGGCTGAAGATGCTTTCGGTCACGTCAGCGCTTTGAATGCTGCTTAGTGGAAGAATGATCCGGCGCCGACGCCACCACCCCGAACGGATCAGCAAGCGATCCGTGTCGAGCGCATATCGAAAGCGTCGCCAGCATAGCCATCGCGTGGTGATCAGCACGGCGACGACGGTTAGCCCGGCGGCGCCGATCCATGGCATGACCAGCGATAGGATAACGAGCGGGATCAGGAGCAAAGCGGCAGGAGCGGTAAAGCTCCAGGCATAGGCGCGCGAAATCCTCGACGTCGGGACTGACGTATCAAGCGGCCGCCAGTCGAGTTCGCCAAGGATGGAAGCAATTTCGTATTCACGGGCGAGCGGCGCAACCACATGATCGCCCTTGCTGCCATCATCGCTTGCCAAACTTTGAAGCTTCAGTTCACTCCAGCCAAGGTTGTCGCGCACGGGCCCTGAGGCGATGATCGCCGCTTGGATACGGCGGATTGGCAAGGTGACATCGGTGAGCGTGAAAAGGCCGCGGCGCCGGCGCAGCCCAGCGGAGGTGCGGTCGAGGCGGAAGCGAAATTCGCGCGCGACGGTCCGGATTACGCCGGCGGCGAGTCCGATTGCGATCAGCAGCACTGCCCCGGCAAGAACCGCGAACAGATGATACGGCAGGATCAAGTCGACGATAGGCGATCCAGCGTCCAACGCTTGGCGCCAGAAACGCCGTGCGAAGAGATCGAAGCCGGCAACGTCACCGATCGTCTGCGTGATTCCGAAAAGGGCGGCAATGATCGCCAGCGAGAAATTGAATACTCCGGCCACCAGTACGCGGCGGATGTCCATCGAAAACACTATCGGAGAGTTGGAAGCGGCATCGGCCTCGCTCGCGGTGACAACGCCCCCCGCACCGCGAAGTGATCGGACTTGGTCTCGCAGCGTTTCTGCGCGAGTCAGCGCGATCCCTGCCAGCGCACCGTCATCGTCCTTTCCTCCCGCCGAACCGCCCGTCTCAAACTTGACGCGCGCTAGACCAAGTAGCCGAAGAATCGGACCCTGGCTGATATCAACGTCCTGGATCCGGTCGAAAGGGATCGAGCGATGGGTCCGCTTAAGGATCCCGCTGTCGATGCGAATTTCATTCACGCCGACACGATATTCGAAGCGCCGCCAGTGCAGGAACACTCCACCCACCATTACAACTGCCATGACAGCAAGTAACAGCGCGGCCGTGCGCCAATTGCCGGTTGCAGCAGAACAGCCAATCGCCGCGTAGCCGCCAATCATCTGCCGCAGCCAGCTCCCCAGGCCGGTTAAGAGGTAAAGCGGATGGAGCCGTTCAGGTGTACCAACGGCTATGTCAGCTGTTCTCATGCGAAGTCCGAACGCACATTTTCACGAATGATTTCACGGATTTCAGCGGCACGCTCCGGTGCTAAGCCGTTGACGGTGACGGTACTGTTATGAGTGCCCGCGGTATGAACGACGAGGCTGGCGGTACCGAACATTTTGTCCAGCGGCCCCCGCGTAACGTCGAGGTGCTGGACGCGAACAAGTGGCACGAGCGTGTCGGTCTGGAACAGCCAACCCTGGACGCTTTGCAGGATTTGGTTGGTCAGCCGGTAGCGCAGGCGGAGATACCGACGTTGCGGGACGACGAGGACAATGGGCATCGCGATCAAAGGAACAGCGATCGAAAGCACGCCGCGGAAAGGCGTATCGCGCAGCAGGGTTTGATCGATAACGATAGCACCGATCGCCACGATGAAGGACGTTAAGGCGACCCGCGCACGAAGGACGTGACGGTAGTTTGGCTCAACGGTGAGTAGCTGTGGTTCGATTTGAGGTGCCATGCATTGTCACTACAGCGCCCAACAGCGATGGGAACCCGAATACCCAGCGTCCGCGTAGAGCGCTCGGCTTTCTGCTGCCGTTGGATTATCAGGTCCGTTCCAAGAGCCGACTGGCGGCGGTTGGACGACCGGAGGTCGGAAGCGGAAGTTCATTTGGTTGGGCGCTGAAGCGATAAGACCCAACGCCGGCCGCTGAAGGTCGCATTACCCGCTCCCGAAACATGCCGTTTATTCGCCGACACGAAATGCCAGGTATCAGCGCTGCTTCTTCGTGATGGTTGCGGTAAAGTCAGGATCCTTCTTCGCCACCCAGTCCACAAATTTGCGCACGTTCGGATTATCGAGCAGGCCCGCGACCTCCGTGCCATGCCGCTGCAATTCAGAATTGGTGAAATTGGCGATCAAGGTTTGCTGGCAGATCGAATGCATCGGCACGACGTCGCGGCCACCGCGGCTCTTGGGCACGGGATGGTGCCAGACAATGGTCTGGCCGGTCGGCCGGCCACAGAGCCAGCATGGCACCGGCGAGGCGGGGGCGTCGTTCTCCTTCGGAAGGTGATCGTAGGGATCCTGTTTCGAACGTCTGGCCATAGCTCGATCTAACTGCCTTGATTGCCGTCGCCTGTAGCGAAGCGACCCGCTGCATCATATGGAAAGTTGGCAACTGGGTCCCGTCGCCGCGGACCGATCGGGATGGAACGATGACGGCTTCGTTGAAAGCGTGGGACGCGAAATTGGTCCGCAGATGGCTGGAGCGCCGCTACGAGGCATCGCGGCTGGATCAGGCGGCGGCGGACAGGCGCGGCTATGAAGCCCGGGATGATTTCGACAAAGCCGCGGCCGAGGAATGGGCATGCCGCGCCTTGAAGAACGCCGATTGCACGAACGATCAGGCTGCGCTCGCCGCCCGCCTCAAGGAGTTGATCGGCCAGGACGAATATCCTGCGGCGGGCCTCCATGACGATACTCGGTTCGAACGGCATGTTCGCACTTATTTTCGGAAGCTAGCCAAAATGACAAAGGCGAATGAAGGCTTCGAGAAGATCTTCCGTCATCAGTGAATGCGGCGCTGCGCCCAATAGCCCCCTGTTTCGGCCACTCAAGGCTACTGAGCAGCCCCCCAGCCCGTCACTCTCATTCATTATGATCGGCGACTCGGACGATGGTTGGTCCATTGCCAGCGGAGACGCTCGCTTGTCAGGGCGAGAGGCGTGGAGACTTGCGAGCGGACGCGCGTTACCCGGCTTCCAATAACAGTAGCGAGTACCCCTAAATGGCCGACACCAGCCACGACATCCGTACCCTAAACGGCCTCATCGCCACTACGATCGACAGCGTCGACGGCTATCAGGAAGCCGCCAAGGACAGCGAAAACAGCCGCTTCACGCCGATGTTCACCAGCCGTGCTCACGAGCGCCGTCAGGTGGCAAGCAATCTGCAGGCAGAAGTGACGCGGCTAGGTGGCAGTCCTGAGGACGACGGTACGATCCTAGCCGGGGCGCACCGTGTATTCGTCAATCTGAAGTCCGCCGTAACTGGCAAGGACGACAAGGCGATCGTCAACGAGGTCGAGCGCGGTGAGGACCACATCAAGGCCAAGTTCGAAGACGCGATGAAGGACGACGAACTATCGCCGGAAACGAAGTCGGCGATCGGGGCTGCTTGGGGCTCGGTGAAAGCCGGCCACGACGAGATGCGCGATCTCAAGCACTCGATGGAAAGCTAAAACGACGGCCGTGTGCGCGGGTCTGAAACACCGGCCCGCGCACGCCGCCCTGAACGACAGGCTTTCAATGACGTCGACGGTTGCGACGTCATTCCTGGCCGTCGGGTGACCCGACCCCGTTCCAATGATTGCGTCGGCAGCGACCGAACCGCAGACAACCAGATTTGGTTTGTCGCTATTAAGTGCGGTCGCCCGTTCAGGTCCAGCAAGCAGCGCCTTTCAGGTTTCTCGGCCACGTCGGCTGAGCTTTAACGGTGGTAACATGTTTATCTGCCTCTCCTCTGCGTACTGTCGGCCAGGCGGCTTCGACGGGTGGGTTTTGGGCAGGTCGAGGGTCCGCTAAGGACGGTCATGGACTTCGACCAACTCCTTATCCAATTGTTCGGCACGGCTGAGATTGCCGACCTTGCGCCGGAGCGGCTCTCCGCCGGTATCGACCGCCTACAGGTTCAGTTAGGGCTGGAGCGCGACGGGGGACGCCGTTTCGCCCTCTGGTGCCTCGCCTACATGCTCGGCGCCGCCCCCGACCTGGATGTCGCCTTTGAGGACGAAGCCGATCGGGATTCGGCGCGAGACTTCATGGACAGCGTTGATCGCCAAATCGCCGAGGACAGGTGAGCCGATGACATTAGTACCCGAGTGCACCGCTGATGTCGGATGAATATGCTCATGGCCGGCGAGATGGCTTGCGGCTCGCTCTAGCGGTATTGGAGGCGGAAGAAGCAAGATGGGCGGCGCTACTAGGCGAGAGCCGATCGTGGCGGACCAACGCGATCCGCGAAGTTCGGCACAAGGCGTTTCAGGTTGCGCAGAAGAGAATACAGACAGCCTTGAACCGACTCACGCCGAAAGCCGATGGCGAGATCGATCCAGAATTCGCCGCTGCCCTTGAAAAGGTGGGGCTATAGCTGCCAACCATTTCGACCCATCTGCAGACGTTCGCAGCCTATTTCCGACTGCCCAACTCCGGTCGTTCGTTCATGTCGGCGTACAAGCGCTCCTAGTTGGCGAAACTCTCCCCGCCCCATCGCCACGTCTTATACGGCATCAGTTCGCGATCCGGACCGCTGTCAGCTAATGGACAGCCGAGACATAGCCGGACCGGCGACCAGCAATCAGTCGCCCTTCGGCCCCAAATAGTCGTCGCCGTAAACCGCGCGTCGCAGGTCCCGGTGGAGCGTGCCATCGAAGGGGATCACCTGTACCAGAAAGACCGCCGTGATCTTGTTTACCGGATCGACCCAGAAGAGCGTCGAGGCCCTCCCGTCCCAGAAATACTCGCCGAGAGCTCCCCGGTTCTCGCGAGCGTCTCGCGGCTGACCCGTACGGACGAAGAAGTCGATTCCGAATCCTCCGTTGCCCTTGCTGGACAGCCAAGAGCGCTCCGTCACGAGCGGGTCAAGTTGGTCGGTAGCCATCAGCTTAACCGTCGATGGCTTGAGTATGCTCACACCGTCTAGGCTGCCATTGTTCAACAGCATGCGTGCAAATTGCATATAGTCGTCCACTGATGAGACGAGCCCGGCACCGCCCATCGTGAGCTTTCGATCAGGGTTGAAGTTCAACCCCCGCTGTTCCTTCTCGGATGCACGTTGCAACTTTCCGCCAGCACCTTTCTCGTACATGGCGGCGAGCCTGGGGTAGCGATCCTCCGGCTGCGTCCAGGCGGTTTCCGTCATGCCGAGCGGGACGAAGATCTGCTCACGGACATAACGTTCGAACGGTATTCCCGTGAGCTTCTCGACAAGAAGGGCCTGCACGTCGACGGCCGCGCTGTAGCTCCACCGCCGGCCTGGGTCGGCAAGCAACGGCACCTTGGCAAGTCGGCGGCCGAACTCGGCCAAGTCATGATCAGGGTTCAATGGCTCGAGCATTGCCCACTCCCTTCCGGGATGATCGTCGCCCGCACCATAGCCAAAGCCGGCGGTGTGGCGGAGGATGTCGCGTATGAGGATAGGACGATCCGGCGCCCGCAAGATCGGCTTGCCCGACGCGTCGAGCCCGGCGAACACTCTGGTCTGGCTGAATTCTGGCAAATAGCGTGCGAGCGGATCGTCCAGGCCAAATCTTCCCTGCTCCCATAACTTCATCAGAGCGACACCCGTGACCGGCTTGGTCATGGAATAGATCTGGGCCAGGGTATCTCGCCGCATCGGGCGGTTGGCTTCGCGATCGGCCTCGCCGGCGATGCCGGAATAGACTTCGCGACCGTCCTTCCAGACCAAGGCCGAAACGCCAACGGCGCGCCCGCTGGAGACCATGGCGGCGAGCGCCCGGTCGATCCGCGCCTTGTCGATTGGGACCGCAGGGCTCGCTGCTGCGGTGGCCCTCGAAGGGCCCGGCTGCGCAACGGCTGGAACCGTGATAACGAGCGCCGCGACACTCAGAAGAAATGGCTTCACAAACGATCCTCGACGGAAAGTTCACGAGACTAGCGGTGTCGCGTCCCGCTTGGAAGGTTGCGCGACTGCCTTATGGTCAGTTGGCGAGACCACGTGGGCTGTAGCGCAAAGGCGTGAGTCCGAACGCTCACGCAGAGTTGGCTGGGCTGACCTAATGCCGGTCACTCGTCTGCCTCGAGCAGCTTGCCGTGACCGGACATTGGTTCATCTCAAATCGCCGCGCCGCTAGCGGCTCTTCGCGACCCCTGCCTATCGTGTCGCACCGAGCAATTCCCTGCGGCTGGAGCCCGTTCTCACTCGCCACCCCCACCTGTGCGTCTACGGGATGCACGCGGGCTGGCCATTCGGTGACGTTATGATCGCCATGATGTTCGCGCATCCGCAACTCAACCTCGACATCGGCACCCTTGACTTCGCCTACCCGCTCGTGCGCAGCAGCCACCATTGAGGATCGAGACGTCGATGCCGACGACGGCAAGGGTCAGCTGCTGCATGATGACGATCTGCAACTAGCCCCTTCTTCGTTGCCGGTTGCGTCCGACAGACGGTTGGGTCATTCCAAAGCCATGGGGGAAAATTCCGACGACAATGGCGGAGCGGTGCTGCGCTATGCGATACTCGACACCGCGCCTGAGCAGGGTTTTGACGATCTGACCGCGCTGGCTGCACAGATTTGTGCCGTGCCGACGGCCCTGATCTCCCTCCTCGATTTCGATCGTCAGTGGTTCAAGGCACGTGTCGGCTTCGAGCCGCATCAGACCGGACTCGATAGCTCGGTGTGTCGTCACGTCGTGCGCGAGGCGAGGACGATCGTCATTCCCGATCTTACTGCCGACAAGCGCACGCGAGACAACCCGCTTGTGACCGGCGCGCCGGCTATACGCTTCTACGCGGGCGCGCCGCTCGCCACTCGCTACGGCGTCGTGGGCGCGCTCTGCGTCATCGACACCGTGCCGCGACCGCATGGGTTGTCACCGGACCAACTGCTTGGACTGGAGCGGCTCGCGCGCCAGACCGTCGCGCTGCTCGAAGCACGGCGGGACGCGCTGGATCTGCAGGAGCTGCTGGCGGAGCAGAGTGGGGTAGAAGCGGCGCTGTCAGTGTCTGAGGGACGTTGGCGCCAGCTTTACCGGAACATGGGCCAGGGGTTCATCTACGCTCGCGTCCTACGCGATGCCGATGGCCGCATCTTCGACTGGCGCTATGAGGACGTGAACAACGCCTGGGGTGGGCTGGTCGGCATAGATGCCGACGAGGCGCGTGGACGGACGATCCGCGAGGTGATGCCAGGGGTCGAGGAGAATTGGGTTACGGGGCTGGCCGAAGTCGTCGACACCCACGAACCCGTCCGCTTCACTCAGCGAGTGGGATCGTCCAACCGCTGGTATGACGGCACCGCGCAATGGGTCGGCGGCGACGACTTCACCGTTATATTCCATGAGACCACCGCACGCGTGGAGACGGTCCGGCGCCGCGACGCTCTGCTGGTGCTAGGAGACCTGATTCGCGACAGCGTCGACACGGCTGAGATGCTGGCACGCGCGGCTGAGGTGGTCGGCATCGCTGTCGACGCATCGCGTGCGACGGTGGGCGAACTCGATCACACGCGCGAGCGAATCAAGGTGGACGCCGGCTGGGCTCTGCCCGGCATGCCGCCCATCGCAGGCGACTATCGCTTTGCAGACTATGGTCGCGTCCGCGATCAGCTTGTCCAGGGCGAGACCCTCGTCATCGACGACGTGGAGACCGATCCGCGCACGTCGGACGAGCCGGCGGGCTGGCAAGCGCTCAGGGCGCGGTCCGTGGTCAACGTGCCCGTCAGGGATGATGGGCGCACGACGGTCGTGCTCATCGTGCATCGGGAGCAGCCGCACGCCTGGACCGAGGACGAAGTAGCGTTTCTGCGCAACGCCGCCGACCGGCTGGAGATCGCGATCGCCCGGCGTCGCGATGAGGAGCGGCAGGACGTCATCAACAAGGAGATTTCGCACCGGCTCAAGAACTCGCTCTCCATGACACAGGCGATCGCCAGCCAGACGTTGCGGGGCGATGCGTCGCGCGAGGGGCTCGATGCGTTCGCGGCGCGGCTCCAGTCGCTCGGCGCTGCGCACGACGCACTGATGTCGGGCCGGTGGAAGGCTGCAGCGTTGAAGGAAGTGTTGGCCAGCGTTCTGGACAATGTCGGCGTGCTGGATCGCTGCGACGTCGTCGGCCCCGACATCAACTTGGGCGGCAGGGCGACGCTGAGCACGTCACTGTTGATCCACGAACTCGCGACCAACGCGATGAAGTATGGCGCCCTGTGCACAAACAGCGGTCGCGTTGGCATCGACTGGCGTGTCGATGATGCCGACGGCGATGGCGAGCTGGTGTTGGAGTGGACCGAGCGCGGAGGACCGCCAGCGGTCGTGCCAACGCGGAAAGGATTTGGATCGCGGCTGGTTCGTCTTGGCCTAATCGGAACCGGCGGCTCTGCCGTTCGCTATGAACAACCCGGTCTGACGGCCTGCTTTCGCGCGCCGTTGTCCCAAGTAGAGCAGGCGTAATCATGGCCGACGAAGAATTTGGCGGGCTCGCGATCGTGCTCGTCGTCGAGGACGAACCCCTTCAGCGCATGGACATGATCAACATGGCCGAAGAGGCCGGGTTCAAGGTGCTCGAGGCGCACGACGCACCTCACGCCATCGCTCTCCTGGAAGCGCGGGCCGACGTTCGCCTCGTGCTGACCGACATCGACATGCCTGGAGCGATGGACGGGCTAAAGCTCGCTGCTGCGGTTCGTCGCCGCTGGCCTCCTATCAAGATCATCGTAACCACAGCAGGGGTCGCTCCGGGGGTTGCAGACATGCCCGAGGGCGCGGTGTTTCTTCCCAAGCCGCTCAACCACCGGCGTGTCCTTGACGCTATGCATCGTCTGGTTACGTGAGCCACAGCTGACTGAAGCGTCGCAGCTTAGCTGGGCGCGTCAGGCTGAGCCACCTGCGCACTTTCGCGGAGAAGTGGAACACTGGGCCAGCGACCTTTTAGAACTGGCCGAACGCACCGACGTCTGAGCGGACCCAGAAGTGGACGTTCAGACCGCCCCTTCAGCTTCCCACAAGTGGAGTCGGTTAATTTTGAAGGCAACGAACGCTGCCCGCCCAACACTCGGTCGCTCGCGGCGCTTTGCCAGCTCCCCGAGATAGGACGTGCGTTCAATCGTCCAGATCGTTGAAGGAACCCTTCGACCACTGCGGACGACAAGTGCATCGCGGGTCTGAAATTGCTCAGCACAACCGTCATTCGACGTACACAATTTCACGACCGTTAGATCGTGATGCCCAGACGCGAGCGCACCGCGGGCAGGAACGAGCGGCCGATGGCCAGGCGCTCGCCGGACGACAGCCGGACCGACCAGGTTCCCGCATCGTTCTCGAGCGCTTCAACCCGATCGCTGTTCACCAAGGTGGAGCGATGGACGCGAACGAAGCAGTCGCCGCCCAGCCGTTGCTCGATCGCGTAGAGCCGCTCGGCGACCAGATAGCTCTTGTCGCCGCAATGCAGCCGGGCATAATCGTCCTCGCTGGTGATGCGGTCGATGTCCTTGCCCTCCAGCCGCAGCAACGTGCCGCGGAAGGGCACCCAGAAAATCGCGGCCGCCACTGGCCGCGCCGAGGCCATGGACGTGGGTTCCCGCAGGGTGGGCGCCAGCCGGCGCTCGATGCGTTCAATCGTCGCGCGCAACTGCGCCGGATCGACCGGCTTGAGCAGATATCCGACGGCATCGACCGCGAAGGCCTGAAGCGCGAACTGTTCGTAGGCGGTGACGAAGACGATCGCGGGTGCCGGCATGCGACCAACGAGCCGCTCGGCCATCGCGAGGCCGGACAGGCCAGGCATCTCGATATCAAGTAGGATGAGGTCGACGCACAGCCGATTCAGCATGGCCAGCGCCTTACCCCCATCGTTCGCGGTCGCCGCCACCTCGATCGACGGCATCTTCTCGCACAGCCGGACAAGCCGACGGATGGCGGCGGGTTCGTCATCGACGATCAGCGTGCGCATGCGATCAGCCATGCGGCAGCGCGATCGAGGCGCGATAGCCGCCGCCGGCGCGCGAACCGGCGACAAGGCGTGCGGTATCGCCATACACCACCTGCAGGCGGTCGCGGACGTTCGCCAGCCCGATGCCGAAGCCCGACGAGGCGTCGCTTCGCGCCGATCCGTCGTCCTCGACAACCAGCAGCAGCCCCCGTGCATCGGCTTCGGCGGCGATCCTGATCGTTACCACTGCGTGCGAGCCGCCAACGGCATATTTGACCGCATTCTCGACCAGCGGCTGCAGGATCAGTCGTGGCACGGGCGTGTCGGCAAGTTCGTCCGGCAGGTCGATCTCCACCCGCAGCCGATGCTCGAACCGGCGCGCCTCCAGCGCCAGATACAGGCGTTGCAGATCGACCTCGTCCGCAAGCGGAATGTCGGGCGCGCCATCGTCCTCGCTCAGCATCCGGCGCAGTAGCGCCGACAGGTCGAGGATCATGCGATCGGCGTCGTCGCCTCGTCCGGTCTGGACGAGATCGGCAAGCGCGTTCAGCGCGTTGAACAGGAAGTGCGGGTGAATTTGGTAGCGCAGCGCGCGAAGCTGCGCCTGCATGCTCGCCTTCTCGGCTGCAGCCGACCGGGCGGCGGCACGCAGGAAGAGATACAGGATCGCCCAGCCGCCGAAGAAGAAGAACCAGGAGACCGACGTGTCGATGACGGCGTAGCGCCACACCCGGACATAGCCCCAGCGCGCCACGTCGGCGGCGAGCGAGGCCGGCGGGTGCCAGCCGTAGAACAGGAACCAGTTGACGCACGCGAAGGCGATCGTGGCCGGGATCGCGCCGATCAACGCCGCCAACGCGATCCGGACGGGCCGGTCGCTGCGCACGAAGCGAAGCCCGCGCCAGAACACCAGCGTCAGCGCCGCGCCGGCAAGCGCCGCCACGATCCGGCGG
This sequence comes from Sphingomonas japonica, assembly GCF_006346325.1. Taxonomy (NCBI): domain Bacteria; kingdom Pseudomonadati; phylum Pseudomonadota; class Alphaproteobacteria; order Sphingomonadales; family Sphingomonadaceae; genus Sphingomonas; species Sphingomonas japonica. The sequence goes on from NZ_VDYR01000001.1 coordinate 1,276,606, forward strand.
ACCAGCAGGTCGCTCGGCTCGGCAAAGTCTAGCAACGCGGCGCGCAGGCTCATCAACGCGATCCAGCCGATCCAGAAGCAAGCGATCGACACGATCACCGCCCGCGCAGGCAGGTCGATGGGGAGGGAGGTTGCCCGGTTCATCGGCCCCTTTTATCCCGCCCGCGGCGATGCGCCACGACGTTCGCCGATTCCTGTCGTCGTTCACCGATCGTCGGTCGCGCGGGTGGGTGCGACACGCCAGATCGATCGGCGAGGAGACGATCGATGAACACGCCCACGCTGTCCCTGACTCGCCGACGCTTTCTGACCAGTGCGGCGCTTGCCGGCGGCGCCGCGCTGCTGCCGCGAGCCGCCGGCGCCGCAGCGCTTCGACGCCCGCCGGTCGCGCGGATCGAGCCGGTCACCGAAACCTTGTGGGGCGAGCAGATCACCGATCCCTATCGCTGGCTGGAAAACGACAAGGATCGCGACCGAGCGCCGTTCATGCGCGGCCAGGATGCGTATGCGCGGCAGGTGCTGGGGGGCTATCCCGACCGACCGCGGCTGCTGGAGCGGATCGCAGCGATGTCCGGCGACGTGACCCAGGTTGTCTATCCCAAGCCCGCAGGTTCGATCCGGTTCCTTCAGAAGCGCACGGCAGGCGCGTCCAGCTATCGGATCGTCGCGCATTATCCCGACGGGCATGAACAGGTGCTCGCCGACCCCGCGACGTTCGCAGCGACGGGCAGCACCGCCGCGATCACCTGGTGGGTGCCGTCGCCGAGCGGGCGCTTCGTGGCGTTCGGCGTCGCGCTGGCGGGATCCGAGAATGCAGTCGGCCATGTTGTCGAGGTGGCCGGCGCCCGGCTGCTTGCCGAGCGGATCGTCGACGCGCAATATGCCGCCGCGGCCTGGCTGCCCGATGACAGCGGCTTCTTCTACAACCGGTTCGCGGGCCGGCCGGCGGGCAGCGCGGACTTTTACAACGATCGCAGCCTGTGGCTGCACCACGTTGGCACCGCACAGGCCGCGGATCGCAGGATCATGGCGGCGGGTATGGATGCCGGTGTGCCGATGGCCGCGATCTCCTCGCCCGAGATGCAGGTCGGCATCGGTAGCGACCATGTCGCCCTGCTGGTGCGTGACGGGTATGTCCGTTCGTTCGCGATCTATCTGGCGCGGCGCGACGCAGTGCTCGCCGGGACCGCGACATGGCGTAGGATCTGCGGCGCGGACGAGGGCGTTGCCGATTTCGCGCTGAGCGGCGACACGCTGTACGTCATCTCGAACAAACAGGCTGCGAACGGCGCCTTGCTCGCCATCGACGCGGCCACCGGAACGCTGGCGAGCGCGTGTACGCTAACCCCGGCGGGCACAACCGTGCTGGACGAGCTGAACGCCGGGCGGGACGGCACGTTCGTTACGGTGAACGACGGCGGCGAACAGAGCCTTTTCTTCCAGCCGGGCAGCGGCCCGATGCGACCTGTCGCGCTGCCCTATTCGGGCTGGGTGCAAAGCGTCGCGGTGAACCCGGCGGACGGCGCCGCGCTGATCCGGATCACCAGCTGGCTGCAACCGGGCACGATCTTCGCCATTGATGCGCGGACCACCACCACCACCAACACCGGGCTGCAACAGCGCCCCGCGATCGACCTGTCGCCGTACGAGTACCACCGTATCGTTGCGACCGTGCGCGACGGCACGCGGGTGCCGATCTCGATCGTCCGGCGCAAGGGGCCAATCGCCGCCGCGCCGTGCCTCGTCCACGCGTATGGTGCGTATCAGTGGCCGTCGCAGCCGGTGTTCGACGCGCGCGGCATCGCCTTTCTCGAAGCGGGCGGGATCATCGCCACGGCGCACGTCCGCGGTGGCGGCGAATATGGCCGCGCCTGGCACGAGGGCGGGAAGCAGGCGACCAAGCCTAACACCTGGCGCGACCTGATCGACTGTTGCGAAACGCTGATAGCACAGGGCCACACTTCGAAGCGGCAGCTGGCGATCGTCGGCGGATCGGCCGGCGGCATCGCCGTCGGGCGGGCGATGACCGAGCGACCCGACCTGTTCGCGGCGGTGATCTCAAAGGTCGGCATGTCGAACCCGCTGCGCGCCGAGTTCGAACCCAACGGCCAGCCTAACGTGCCTGAATTCGGATCGATCAAGGATGCAGCCGGCTTTCGCGCGCTCAAGGCAATGGACAGCTACCACGCGGTGAATGACGGCGTGCGCTATCCGGCGGTCCTGCTGACGACGAGCAGCAACGACGCGCGCGTCGCGCCGCACAATGCCGCCAAGATGGCCGCGCGACTGCAAGCGGCCGATCCGCGCGGCACCGCGTTGCTCCGGATCGACTTCGACGGCGGCCATGACATGAACGACCTGTCCAAGGCGAAATCGGATGCGGAATATGCCGACGATTTCGCCTTTATCCTCGCGACGACCAAAGGTCGTTAACGCGGCGGCTGCGGGCTAATTTTGCTTCCGGCGGCATAGATTGCGGTGGTGTCTCTTTGAGATCGCCGCATCCCCGCTACGACCCATAAGTGACCGTTCGGGCCGATCTATTCGATCCCCGAGACCGCCGTCCATTCATTCTGAGCCCGGCACGGACACGGCCGCGATTTAACTGGCTGCCTGAAATCACAAAATCGTGAGTGGCGGCATTCGCCTAGCCGGGACGACGCGCCCGACCTTTGCGACCGTGAAATAGCCAAGCGTGCCGACAGCTTGCCTAATCCTGGGTGCCAATTTCCCGCGCCCATTCCTCCATAGCGATCAAAACGAATTTCAGGCTTTCGCCTTTGGGAGTGAGAGAATAATCGACGCGCGGCGGGATCTCGCGATAATCTTTGCGCGCGAGCAGTCCGTCGACTTCCATCTCCTTGAGAGTTTTTGAAAGCGTGCGGTGGGTAATGCCCTTCAGACGCCGCTGGAGCTCATTGAAGCGAAGGGCCTCTGGTAGCAGCCAGTAAATGATCATTGGCCGCCACTTGCCGGCCAGGATTTGCAGCGTCCGTTCGGCGGGACAATGCCAGCCGGTAGCGGGCGGACCATTCCGGGTGTCCTCAGTATCCTCAAGGATCGTACTTGTTGCCATGTCCCCACCCGCTTAGCTTCCGGCCAACCCAGAGACAATCCTACGGAGCGGAGGGGAGAACACGCCCCCGATGGACGCAGACATTCAGCACTCGTAACCCCCTCCTCGACGATGGCGGTCCTTGCCTCGATTATGGTTTCCGAGTTCGCTCCCTGTTTAGCTATCGCGGCAATATCGAAACGATCAGCCCCTTCGCGATGTTTGACTATACCATAGAATGGCGATCGCCGACTTCAACGCGCGGCGCTTTGGCCCCACAGCCGCTTAGTCCGCTCGCTTGAAGTTGATGGACAAAAACCAGGACCGTAGCGCCGACTTTGAGCAAATGACGATCGATAAAGGAGAATGAATGATGCCGACGCTATACACCATGCCCGAAACCTGTTCGCTGTCGCCGAACATCGCGGTTGCCTGGCTCGATGCCCCGGTTGAAATCAGCAATATCGCTTATGGCGACCAGAAGAAGGATGCGTATCTCGCCATCAATCCCAAGGCTCAGGTGCCGGCGCTCCGTTTCGAAGATGGTGACGTGCTGACCGAAGCGACGGCAATCCTCGATTGGCTCGGCGCGACTTATGGAAAGGAGAGCTATGGGCGCGACAATCGGCTTGGCCGCAAGGAGGCCGAAGCCCTGGCCTTCATGACCTCGGAAGTCCACGCGACCTATGGGGGTCACTTCAATACGCAGAAATTCGCCGACAGTGCGGACGGGAAAGAGGAGGTCAAGCGCAAGACCTACGAACGGCTCGCCGACCAGTACCGGCTCCTGGAAGACACGCTGACCGCCAATGGCGGTGAATGGTATCTCGGCCAGCGGTCCTTTGCCGATACCTTCCTGTATGTGCTGACGCGGTGGATCGAAAAGACGCCGCTGTCGATCGACGACTATCCAGCGCTCAAGGCGTTTCGAGTGCGCATGGAGGCGGACGAGGGCGTGTCGAAAGCGCTTGCGCGCCAGGACATGGAGCCGATCGGATGAGCGGTCGGTCACACAGTGCGAGCGACTGGCCCGCCTTGCCCTACGCCGACTGGGCCGAAACCTGCACGGCGTTGCATCTATGGAGCCAGATCATCGGCAAGTATCGCCTTGCCCACACGCCCTGGGTCAACCATTCCTGGCACGCCACCCTCTATGTGACGCCACGCGGCCTTACGACGGGAATGGTGTCTGATGGCGGTCTGGCTTTGACACTGACCTTCGACCTGCGCGAGCATGCCCTGGTGGGGGAAACATTCGATCGCATAGACAGCTTCCCGCTGGAAGCGATGAGCGTGGCCGATTTCCTCGCCAGGACTACCGCCCTTGTCGAGAGGCTGGGCGGACGTATGGATATTCATGGTGCTCCGAGCGAGATCGCGGATGCCCTGCCCTTCGCAAAGGACACGGGGAAGCGCCCCTATGACCGGGAAGCTGTAGAGCGATTTCATCAGGCGTTGGTTCGGATCGAAGGAGTATTCGCCAAGTTCCGTACGGGATTCCTCGGCAAGGTCTCGCCCGTGCACCTCTTCTGGGGATCGTTCGATCTGGCCGTCACGCGCTTCTCGGGACGCACGGCGCCCCTCCACCCTGGCGGCGTGCCAGCGCTTCCCGATCCAGTGACGCGTGAAGCGTATAGCCACGAGGTATCTTCCGCAGGATTCTGGTCGGGTGGAGGCGGCGCGAGCGAACCGATGTTCTACTCCTACGCCTATCCCGTGCCCGACGGCTTCGCGGACCGCTCCGTCGAGCCGGCCGCCGCTCGCTTTGATCGAGATCTGGGCGAGTTCGTGCTGCCTTATGAGGCTGTACAAGCCAGCGCTGACCCGGATGGCGACCTGATGCGCTTCCTGCGATCGACCTATGCGGCGGCGGCGGATTTGGCCCAGTGGGACCGGCCGGCGCTTGAGTGCGACTTTGGCATTCCGCGGGTGCCGCGTGAAGTTCGCGGCTGAGCAAAGGGTTCCTCGCGCCATCGCCACGCGCTTGCGAGAGACGGGCGGCAAAGACTTTTGCATAGTGAGACGAACGCAAGGACCCACAAGCAGACGCTCGCGCCATTGAAGCGCTCTTCAAATTGGACGATCGTTCAGGTTCCGGGCGGGCGCAAATGAGAAAGCATGTGCGCGGCAAAGTCAGCTTTGCCCAATTCGATCCCTTGCGCTCGCAGGATCGCGTAGGCAGTCACGACGTGGAAGTAGAATTGCGGCAGCGCCCAGTCGCGAGCGTACCGCTCGGCTGTGACATCAAGCACCATGCCGATTGGTAATTCGTGCGCGATGTTGCTGACCGGGTCTACCGCGATGCCTTCCGCCTCAGCCGCTTCCACCACCGCCAGCGTCTCGGCTATTCTCCCCTGTGCCGCCGCCATGGTGCCCGGAGCTTCGCCGCCGTTGCGGCCCTCGTCGAGCAGAGCTTGAAGCGACGCCGGAAATTCGCGCCCCTGTATCCGAAATACGCCCTCCTGCGCTTGCCGGCATGCGAAGCGAACCTGCGTTGAAAGCGGAAACATGTCGGGCGCGAGCCGCGCGGCGAGCAGCACGTCCCCGTCCCCGCCCGGCCGTTGCGCCTCTGCCTTGGTGAGCCAAGCGGACAACGCGCCAAGCATTTGGACGTAGGTGGGAAGAAGCATGGCAGGCAGCATCATGGCGCTTGCTTCCCGGATTGAGCAAAGGCAGTCAAGCGGGAGAGGACCGCGAAGCTGATCGGCCAACTGGACCCAAACACGGTCGCTCGTCGTTCATTCATGGCTCCCCAACTTCGGACGCCTGTTAATATCGCCACTGTGTCCTCGGAAACCGAAGATTGGCGGTTTGGACAGCGAGCTGTTGGGCTTGTATGAGCCCCCTATGTTCCGCCAAGATCTGAAGCAAAGCGTTGGCGCGACCTCGATCGCGGCCGCGGAGGCGGCCGTCGATGCGAACGACTTCGTCGTCATCGATGTGGAAACCGCCTGCTCCCGGGTCAGCAGCATATGCCAGATTGGCATCGTCGGGTTCCGTAACGGGCAGATCACGTTCGAATACGAAGCGCTGATCGACCCGCGCGATCATTTCAGCAGCTTCAACACGCGCATCCACGGCATCGCAGCGGAACATATCCTCGGGCGGCCGTGCTTCGCCGAGGTCCACGATGTGGTCAGCGGTCATCTTTCCGAACGCGTTACGGTTGCGCACTCATACTTCGACAAGAGTGCGCTGGCGGCAGCCTGTCGCGTTCACGACCGGGCGATGGTCGATACAACGTGGCTTGACAGCGTGAAGGTTGCGAAACGGGCGTGGCCGGAGTTGCCGAGCCACAAGTTGAATGTGGTGTCTCGCCATCTCAGTATCCCGCTGAAGCACCACGACGCTCTCAGCGACGCACGCGCCGCGGGCATGATCGTCGTGAAGGCTATCGAACATACGGGGATGTCGCTGGCGGAGTGGTTGGCCCCTGCCATGCGTCAGCGGGTCCCACCTGCTCCGCCACCGGCCGCGAGCGGGCCACTCGCGGGGGAGCGGGTGGCGATCCTCGGCCAGCCTCGCAATGGTCCGCTCGCCCACCGGATCGCAGCAAGCGGCGGTCGCGTCGTTTCAGGGGTCGGGAGCACGACTACGGTACTCGCCGTAATTGCAGATGAGCCGTTCGGGTACGTTCGTTACGATGCCCAGTACCGGAAAGCAGAAGAGCTTCGACGGTCTGGTCGCGCCATCAGGATCATTTCCGAACGTCAACTCGTCGCAGAGCTAGCTGAATTCGCCTGACTGATTCGTCGGCTTGACACCGGTCACAATGCTGGGCCGGTCGCTCTCGGACCAGGGTGCAGCCCGCTGCATGATCCTGTCGAACAGATCCGACGTGAGGTGGTCAGCGAGCCACGCCTTCAGGGAAGGGAGCGGCTGATCGTCGAACCAGTCACGATCGACCCCAGCGAACTGCCTGACGAACGGCATGATAGCGGCATCTGTCAGCCCTCGAGCCGGTCCGCAAAGTTGGCCAGCGACCGCTAAACGTGCATCGAGGTCGCGCAGGAAGCGGAGGCCGATATGACGGTGAAGGTCGGGGTCCGAACCGTGACGATCGGGATATTTGTAACGGTCGAGGTGGTGCTTGAACGTGTCGTCATTGTCGGCGATCAGCGCCGGGTCGTCACGCGTAAGCCAGCCCTCGGGATCCCGAGCTTCCAAGGCCCAGCGCATAATGTCCAGACTCTCATCGATCACCGTCCCGTCCGCCGTCTGAAGTACTGGCACCGTCCCCTTGGACGAGGCCGACAACATCGCCGCCGGCTTGTCGGAAAGCCGGACTTCGCGATGCTCGTAGCACGTACCGCTCACAGCCAGCGCCAATCGTGCCCGCATCGCATACGGGCACCGACGGAAACTGTAGAGGACGTGGACAGCCATCATAGACCTATGCCGCCTAGGGCGGTCCCAAGGATAGCCTCGCGTCCGGCTCTTCTGACAAACCAGACCCACATGCGGTCATTCAGAACAACGCGAGCGCTAGCCGAAAGCGGACATCCGTTCAGTTGCGGATCTAAGGGTGTGGGTTGGTTATGGCTGCGCCCGGTCGGCCCTCGCTCGTCAGTCATTCGACACAACCTGCGTCACCAAGGCCGCGGCTCACGAGCATTGGCACGGCAAGGACCGAACCAGTGCCGCGGTGCGCGTCAGGCAAGCCGGTTGGCGAGCACTGCGTCGAGCAGGCCGGGGAAGCGCCGATCGAAATCGGATCGTCTCAGCGTGTTGATCATCTCGCGCCCGGCCTGCGTCGTCTCGACCAGCCCCGCGGCGCGCAGCAGCTTGAGGTGATTGGATAGCGTGCTCTTCGGGATCGACTCGCACGGTGCCGCGTCGGTGCAGCTCAGGCGCTCGGTCGCGGCCAAGCGCGCCACCATGCCCAGCCGATTGGGATCGGCCAGCGCGTGAAGCGCCAGATCCAGCGGAACGTCCTCCAGCCTGGGATGGGTGAAGCGGGGCATCCACCGAATATAAGACGACCGATGTAATTTAATAGTTCGGGAATGTTGAACTATAGCGGCAGCGTCCCATCTCCCGGTCTGCCGACAGCGCACGAGAGCGTGATCGCGGGCCATTCTTTTCGGAGAACTCACATGTCACTTCAGGGCAAGACGGCGCTCGTCACCGGTGGATCGCGCGGGATAGGGGCTGCGATCGCTAAGCGGCTGGCGGCTGACGGTGCGGCCGTCGCTATCACCTATTCTGGCAACAAGGCCGCCGCGGACGCCACGGTGTCGGCGATAAAAAGCGCTGGCGGTACCGCCTTTGCTTTCCAGGCGGACGCGGCAGATCCGGCGTCGCAACGCGCTGGCGTCGAACAGGCAGCAGCGGCGCTGGGCGCAATCGACATTTTGGTCCACAATGCTGGCGTGGCGGAGTTCTCCGCTGTTGCCGACGATACCGACGAGACCTTCGATCGCCAGTTTGGCGTCAACGTGAAGGGCCTGCATGTCGGCACGCGCGCGGCGTTGCCACACCTAAGCGATGGTGGACGTATCATCTTGATAGGCAGTGTCTCGGGCGAGCTCGCCTTCCCCGCGACTGCGGTCTACAGCGCGACCAAGGCGGCGGTTGCCGCACTGGCACGTGGTTGGGCGAAAGATCTCGCTTCGCGCAACATCCTGGTCAACACTGTGCAGCCGGGGCCCATCAACACCGACATGAACCCCGCCGACGGCGAGTTCGCGCAGCAGATGATCGGCTTCATCCCGCTCGGCCGCTACGGCAAGGTCGAGGAGATCGCGGGCGCGGTCTCGTTCCTCGCCGGGCCGGATGCGAGCTACATCACGGGTACCACGCTCAACGTCGATGGGGGCGCGGCGGCCTGACAGACAGCGATCGGCCCCTTCTCAGAACTTGCAGGGGCCGATAGCGCTCGGGCGAACGCGGGAGGACCCAGTTCCGGACGTTGGGGCGGGCCTGCCACCTCCCCGAACCCGGACATCCGTCAATTACGGCCGACAACGGCAGCTAGGCGCCTCATTAGTAGTCATTCAGTTGCCCCGCCTGCGATCCTGAAAGCTGTCGTTACTTCAGGCCCCACCGGAAAGGCAGTGGCGGGTGGTCTGCAGCCCGTCCGCTTGTCGCCCTTTCGAGCTTGAAGCAGACGGGCCGATCAAATTCTCCCTACGGGCGCGAGATCGCGTTCAGGATCGCCTGTTCGACTGGAGAATAGTCTCCGTCGCGCCGACACAGAGAGATGGGCTCACGCGGCAACAGGGGCGGTTGAGCCATGAACCGCGGCGCTGTTCCACGATGCCGTTGCGCGGCGTGCACGAGAAAAGGATGGCACAAATACACCGTGCCGGCCTTGCCCACAGCTAATGCCTCCGGCCGGTGCGCCGAGCCGGCAAATCCATCAGCGGCAAGCTCGCGAAGCGTCAGGCCAGCCTCCCCTGCAGGAGCGAGTTCCCTTGCAATATCGGCATGCGAGCTAACGCGAATACGGGTCGGTGCATCATCGATACCGACATCCGAAAACAGGAACAGCATTAGCAAGGCTCGCCCCTTGCTGCAGACATTGGCGCGCCACTCCATGAAGTCCGGGTGGTCGTAGCCGAAACTGACATCGATATGCCAACCATCGTCGCCGGTGGCTTCCTCGGCGGGGAAGCGCACCGGAAAGGTTCCAAGCCTATCGCGCGGATACCAGCGGCCAGCACCAACAAGCTGATCAAATGCCGCGCACAGCTTCGGCGTATTCGCCGCCTCCAGAAACGGGGCTTGGCTGAACTGGTCCAGGCGCACGACCGGAAAGGTCCATGATGCACGCTCATCAGGGTCGCAGCCGGTGGCTTTCCACAGGATCGCGCGGGCCTGCTCTGCGGTATGCTCGCTAAATGCCTCATCGATACGGACGAAGCCGTCGCGCACAAACGAAGCGATGTCATCTGCGCTGAGCGCAGGACCTGATTGGTTTCGCATAAAGTCTCTAAAAAGGCGTGGGTCATCGGGCAGCAAAGCCGCCGAGTGAGCATAAACCGGCCCGCTTAGATCAGCGGGAAGGCGGACGCGCGATTGAGAGTCATGAACTTCATGCACCCACCATACTACGCAGCGCTGTTGCTGCAACCTGAACGATCAGTCTGCGAAAGTCGGATCATAAGATTGAACGACGGAGACAGGGTCGGAAGCGGCCGGACGGCTACGCGCCCCAATCCCGGTCATTAGGTCAGTCGCCGGCGTCCCCCCAAAGCAGCCATAAGGGCCAGACGGAGTAATGTCCGCTTTAGACGACGCTGACTGGTTGGTGTGCCCGTTCTTGCCTTTGGCTAATCACGGCCAAGGAGAACGATGATGACCTACTCGCATCTTGATCCTGCCATGCGGAACCGCGTGACCTGGACCCGTCGCAACGCATTGTCATTGGCTGGGGCCGGCAGGACAGGCTGTGCCTGCCCCGTCAGGCGAGCCGCGCGATGGCGGCATTCCCCTCCGCAACATTGCACTGGTTCGAACACAGCGGCCATTTTCCGATGTGGGACATGCCGAACGAGACGACGGCGATCATCCTTCAAGCAACCCAATGAGATTTTTGCGGTAACGAGGCGGCGCGCGAGGAGACCATAGCAGCTGCGGGGATCGTAAATGATCTACAGTTGGCTGCCGGCTACTCAAAGGCGGCCCTCGGTCACGCTTGCAAGATAGCAACGGCACCCTGCCCCCCCATATGAGGTAGGAAGGAGAAGCCGATGGCCGGTGGTTGGACGCGCGATGGCGCAATCCAGGACCAGATCGACGACACAGTGGCCGACGCTGTGCTGGCAGCGCGAGCAAGTATCCCAAGCGGAGAAAGCGAGCCATTTTGTGCAATCTGCGGTGACGATGTTCCAGAGGGTCGCCGCCGGGCGATACCCGGAGTGCGTACCTGCGTGACGTGCCAGAGCGGGCGGGATCGGCCACCGGCCGCAGCGTTCAATCGGCGAGGCAGCAAGGATAGTCAGCTACGCTGATCGCTTGAGTTTCGATACTATTATCGGTCCAACAGACCCGAATTCGCCGTTCAAGGCGGTTTGCCATTCCTGAACAGCCGACGATTGTTCATCTAGCGGCCTACGGCGGGTCCAAGCAATCCAACGCAATGGCTGGACGCTTTAGATCGAGGCCGCCTTCGAAAGCAAAGCGGAGGAGCGATGCCATATCTGCTTGCGCCGGTCACGCTGACAGACATGTCGTTCCGCTCAAAGCAATAGCGATCCGGCCGGTGCCGGAAGTCGACCCGGCTTCGCCATCTCTTCCGAACGAAATGTCGCACCGCTAACGCTATCTCGGCGAAACAGCCGGCTCCATGCCGGGGGCCGCCTGGCCTTCTCAGCTGTTACGACCGCGTGCTCAACTCGCTCACCCCCGATCCATATATCCTCGTCATGACCGGCGCCGGGCTGCTGATCGCGCTGGTCGCCTGGCTGCCCCTGGCGCTGAAGCGCCTGCCGCTATCGCTGCCGATCGTCTGCATCGGTATCGGTGCGGCGATCTTCCTTCTGCCCCAGGTGACGCTTCGGCCGTTACCGGTCCGGTATCCCGAAATTACCGAACGCTTCGCCGAGTTCGTCGTAATCATCGCGCTGATGGGGGCGGGGCTGAAGATCGACCGTGTATTCGGTTGGCATAGCTGGTCGATCACCTGGCGGCTGTTGGCGATCACCATGCCGCTGGGTATTACGGCAATCACCCTGCTTGGGGAGAGGGCGCTCGGGCTTCCTTTCGCGGCAGCGCTGCTGTTGGCCGCCAGTCTTGCGCCCACAGATCCGGTGCTTGCCGCCGACGTGCAGGTGGGACCACCCAAGACCGGCGACGAGGATGAGGTGCGCTTCGGGCTTACTTCGGAGGCTGGGCTGAACGACGGTGCGGCCTTTCCGTTCGTTCACCTGGCGATCCTGCTCGCCGTCGCGCTGCCGGCGGGCGAGTCATGGGTTGCCGAATGGCTGACCTACCGCGTTCTATGGGAGGTGCTGGGCGGCATCGTCGGCGGCTGGCTGATCGGCCGGGCGTTCGGCTGGCTGACGTTCCACGTCCCCGCCGAGAGTAAGCTGGCGCAGACCGGCGATGGGCTGATCGCGTTGTCGGCAACATTCGTTTCCTATGGCCTGATCGAGATCGTGCACGTTTATGGCTTCCTCGCGGTCTTCGTCACTGCGTTGACGTTCCGTCACACGCACCGCGAGCATCAGTTTCAGGCAGATATGCACGCCATCGCCGAACAGATCGAGCGGCTGGCGATGATGGTGCTTCTGATCCTGTTCGGCGGGGCACTGGTCAGCGGATTGCTGGCGCCGGTGACCTGGATGGATGCGATCTTCGCGCTCGTAATCCTGCTGGTTGTTCGTCCGGTAACGGGATGGCTGGCGCTGTTGGGCCACCCGGCCGACCGGGGTGAGAAGCTGACGCTGGCGTTCTTTGGCATCCGCGGAGTCGGTTCGATCTATTATCTCGCCTACGGGATCAACCATATGCCGATCGCGCAGGCCGAACGGCTATGGGGCATCGTCGGCCTGGTCGTGCTGCTTTCGATACTTCTGCACGGGCTGACGATTACCCCGATCATGCGATCGCTGGACAAGCATCGCGGCGTTCGCCCTGAAAGCACGAATGCGTCCCCGCCCGCCAAGCAAGCCCGTGCGTAAGCCGGCAATTCAGGGGATCAGACTATCAGCACGCAACTGCCCGAACAGCGCAAAGAAAGCGTCGTCCGTCGGCTGATAGCCTGTGAAGCCCAGCCGACGACTCTTGGACATGTCGGTCACGACCTCGATCGGGCGACCAAGATCGGCATCGGTGTGCCAGGGCGATGCCAGCCGGCCAAGATCGGGCTCGACGAGCCCCTCGCGCTGGGCGATGAGGCGCCAGGCGCCGGCATCGTCGGCCATTTGCTGCTCCAGCGGGCGGACGATCCCGTCGAAGGGGACCGCCTCCAGCCCGAACCACTCGGCGATCCTGCCCCACATCCACTGCCAGCGGAAGACGTCACCGTTGACGACGTTGAAGGCATTGTTGTGCGCGGCATCTGTTTCCGCCGCCCATAGAAGATGGCGTGCAAGCTGGCCGGCATCCGTCATGTCGGTCAACCCTGACCACTGCGCGGCTGAACCGGGGAAGGTGAAGGGGCGACCGGTTTCGCGGCAAAGCGTCGCGTACACGGCCAGCGTCGTACCCATGTTCATGGCGTTGCCGACGGCCTTGCCGATCACCGTGTGCGGGCGGTGAACGCTCCAGGTGAAGCCGTCGCGGGCGGCGGCCGCAAACAGCTCGTCCTCCTGCGCATAGTAGAAGTTCTCGACGTCGAGCCGCGCCTGCTGCTCACGGAACGGCGTCTGCGGTAGCGTACCTCTTCCATAGGCTTCGAACGGCCCGAGATAGTGCTTGAGGCCTGTCACCAGTGCCACGTGTCGCGGCGCCGCTGCCTGTGGCAGGCCGTCAAGCAGGTTGCGGACCATCGCCGAATTGACCCGGATGTTGTCCGCCTCGCTGTCCTGCCGAAGCCAGGTGGTAAGGAATACGGCATCCGCACGGATGCCGGAAAGCGCATCTGCAGTCCCCTTGGGATCCTGCAGGTCGGCAACGACGGGCTGGACGCCGGTTTGCTTGGTTGGCCTTCGCGCGAGCCCGTGAACCGTCCAGTTCCGGTCCGTCAGTAACGCCGCCGTCGCACTGCCCACGATACCGCTCGCGCCCACCACCAATGCTGTTTTAGACATCGCGTTCATCCGATCGAGGAATGGGTGGGCCGCGTTGGTCGGCGCCCCGGTTTGACGAACGATCGTCAGCTTCCAGGTGTCCCTGGCCGCCCGCAGCCATCGCAACCGCGGCGCTGGCCGCCAGATCGCTTGCCGCAGTTCGGACCATGGGAAGCCTTTCAGCCTCGCAAGGGTCGCATTCCCGGCGTCGTCACCGGTTCATCGAGGTTCGTACCGCACGCGGCACTTCTTGGGCGTCTCGTGCAGCGCTCGCCTGTCAGCTTCGCCGATGGCGGCGGCGCACCGGACGGTCGAATATCCTCATCGAGCACATAGCAACGGACGGCACCGCAACCGCTCAAATGCTGGTCATCCTGTCTGATGTCTGATCATGCGCAATTCGCGAGGAGCTGTCCCGTTCAGACATTCTTCTGAACAGGTATCGATATAGTTGCCTCCAAGCCGGAACCCGCGCTCCGATACTGGAGATCACCGCCAACGATCGTACATAACCGCCTAATCAAGCTGGTGCCTTGACCCTCCAAGGTGGCTAGCGCCAAGCCGACGCCGTTATCGGTGACCGAAAATTCGATCCCATCGGCCTTACGCTCCAGCGTCACCCAGATGTTTCCGGCATGCCCTGACGGAAATGCGTATTTAAGCGCGTTTATGATCAGTTCGCTTCCGATCAACGAGATAACACGTCGATATTCAGGAAGTAGCTGAACGTCTTGGAGTGAAAGGGTGAGGCCAATGTCCCTGGTGCTCCCGAACAGCGCGACCAGCCTCGTCGCGATGGCATCGATCATCGGGGCACAGGGCACCGGCAGTTCCGGCTGGTCCGGAGCGCCAAGTTCGGCATACGCCCGTGCGAGCGCGCGCGCCGCGGCGCGCGGATTATCACCGACAAGACCGTGCGCCTGACCGAGGTCGAGGGATGCAAGCGAATATGACATTTGAGCGAGATTATTCGCCCGGTGCACGGCGTCCGCCGCCCATAACGAGGGGTTCGACTTCCGGGCCGTATGTGCCGAAGTATCGGCTCGTTCCTGCGTGCGACTGAACAGGTCCCGAACCATTTGCGGATCCAAGGATAGTGGTCGGTCCGCCGCGTTGCGAGGCCGTCGAATAAACATCGGCATGGCTATTTTCCCCCTGTTGCCACGCCAATTTATAGCGTCGATTTGGGGTCATATTGTTCAGGATCAACAATTCTGGATTTTATTGACGAACCGCACCCACCGGCTGTGACATTATTATTTCGTAGATTGATCGACCCTCTCGCCGTTGCTGGACCATCTTTCCAACGGACTCCGTAACCGCAAGGAAGCACTTTTGTTACGTCGATTACGCGCATCGCGCCGCAGCGGCGCGACGTTGCGTGTCGACTATGGCCGTTGGGGCAGATCGATCGAGATACTTTCCAGGATCGCCATGAGGAGATGATCCGCCGTCGGCTGGCCGACGGGCTCGACGGTCCGGAGCGCGCTGTGCTCCAGTTGAACTTCGATGGCGCTGCGCACGATCTCGATCGCTTCCTCGTGCGTCAGCGCCGATCGCGCCAGAAGCCCGTGAATCAGGCTTTCGACCAACAGCAGGGCCGCTTCGCCGTGCGGACCGGGCGGAAGCGCTTCCGACACCCGGACGGACACGTTATCATTCTCGATTTTCGACATGGTCTCGCCTGAAATTTCAGGCGAAAGCAGAAACCTCCAGCCGTCGATGCCTGTTCAGATGTTCGACGATCCCCGCGACATAGGATTCCAATAGCAATACCACCATAGGGGACTTAACTTTCAACAATGTTGAAACGCAATATTTCGTGATTGATGAACAGGGTAGACCGCGGCGATGGCCAATCGCTTCGTTCGAAAATTATCCGGATTTTCGAAGCTTACGCCGGTCGAGATCGCGGCTTTGGAGCGTGAGACCGCGCATCCGCGGAAGTTCGCGGCCCGACAGGACCTGATCCGGGAGGGTGACAGACCGGGGCCGGTATTCGTGGTTCTCGACGGCTGGGCCTTTCGCTACAAGATCCTGCCCAGCGGCACGCGCCAGATCACTGCGTTCCTGATGCCGGGCGACGCGTGTGACCTGCATATCGGCATGCTGGCGGAGATGGATCACAGCATCCAGACCGCGACCCAGGCGCGGGTCGCAACCATCGCGCGCGCCGACATGGACCGGCTGCTGAACGATCATCGCGGGATCGCTCAGGCGATGTACGTTTCACAACTGACCGACGAAGGGACGCTGCGCGCATGGATCACCAGCATGGGCCGGCGCACCAGTATCGAGCGGGTCGCGCACCTGATCTGCGAACTCTATGCGCGCGCGCACGGCATCGGACTGGTCGATGATACCGAATTCTCGCTGCCGCTGTCGCAGATCATCCTTGCCGACGCGCTGGGCATGACCCCGGTGCACATCAACCGCGTGCTGAAGGAGCTTCGCCTAGCTGGCGCGATGACGCTCAGCCGGGGCAGCGTGCTGATCCTGGACCCCGGCAAGCTGGTCCAGATCGCCGGTTTCGACGAGAATTATCTGCATCGCCGGCTTCGCGAGCCGAGTTAGATCGCTGCCGGTCGCGCCGCGCCGACAAGCTCCCAGAATTGCGCGATTCGCCGCGTGGATGAAATCCCGGATTCGAGCATGTTCGCCCCGCGCACGCCGCACGGCTCGGCTCCGAGCGTCGAGACCGGCGTGCCATGGCCCATGCCGGTGATCCTGTAGTCCTCGATCACGTCGCGCTCCGCCATGTCGCGCCACACCCGGTGCGGATAGCCGTCGATCATGTCGGTACGGTCCGGAAGGACGCCGACCCCGTGGATCGGCCGCCATTGTTCGAAGATCAGTTCGGCGTTCGAATCGTCCACCGTCCGGTCGGCGCTGCCGTGCCAGATCGACAGCGTTGGCCAGGGACCCGGATGATCGGTTGCAGACCCCACCAGGCCGGAAAGCGTCGCGGCGGTCGCACTGCCGATTCCGCGCATCCGGTTGATCGCGCCCAGCAACGTCGTCGCTGATCGAAATGGCAGGCCGGCAATTATCGCGCCGCCGGCAAACACCTCTGGATAGGTGGCAAGCATCACCGACGTCATCGCGCCGCCCGCCGACAGCCCGGTGACGAAGATACGGGCCGGATCGATAGGGTAAGCGCGCTGTACGGCGTCGATCATCTGGCGGATCGATTCCGGCTCTCCGCCGGCGCGGCGGCTGTCGCCGCGCTGGTACCAGTTGAAGCAGCGGTTGAAATTGTTTCGCCGCGCCTGTTCGGGAAGGAGCACTGCGAACCCGTTCTCGCGCGCAAGCCGCGACCATCCCGCACCGCGGTCATAGTCAGATGTTCCGTGCCAACGACCATGTCGTGATCGAGGGCAATGAGGGAAGAGTGGTCCGCCTGACCAGCCGCGCCACGATCCTGATGACGCTCGAGGGCAATCACCTTCGCATTCCCAATTCGACCGTCTTCAAGGCGGTAATCTTGAATTACACGCGCAATCCCGAACGGCGGTTCGAGTTCGATCTGGGGATCGACGCCGAGGACGATCCCGTCGATGCGATGACGGTCGGCTTGGCGGCGATCGGCGACATGGCTTTCGTGCTTAATACGCCCGCCCCCACCGCAATCATTTGCGAGATGGGCGATTCAAACATCGTGCTGCGCTTCTTCGGCTGGGTGGATCAGACGCGAACCGATTTTCTCACCGGTCGAAGCTTGGCGCTCGACACCGCCAAACGCGCGCTCGAGAGCGCAGGTTTTGCGCTACCCGAACCGATCTATCGCCTCCGCTTCGACCAGGCCCCGACCTTTGAGCTCCCGCAGCCAGGGAAGCGGGCGGAGCGTCACGGCAAGCCGCCGGTTCGAATGCAACGCGACACCATTGCGCAAGATACATTGCCCGATGCACATGTCGCCAAATTGGTCGATGAAGAACGCGCCGAAACCAAGGGCGGCGACCTGCTCGATACCCGTCGTCCGATCGAATAAACCATTCGATTGCCTGCAGTTCGCGCGTCGATAGACCGAGCGGAAATATCGACAAGGCGCTGGCAGGCGGATCGATCCGCGGTGTGAGCGGTTGGTTTTCCATGCACCTATCAAAACTCTACCGCTCGACTTCCTTGGTTGCCCTGATGCTTACCCCAATAGGTGTTCTTGGGTTGGCAAATACTGCCGTCGCTATGCAGCAACAAAATGTTCAAGTTGCGCCTGATTCTATCGACGAAAGCGCGTTGCGATCCGCTGCCGAAGCGGCGGGGGTAAGTGACGTCTATGTCGCGCACGACTGGAAACCGCTCTGGACCCAATCGACCGCCGACGAACTGGACAGGCTGGTCGCCGAGCGGCGGCGTCACGGACTTGATCGCGTCGCGATCTCGGTTGCGGAAGTGGCGGACAAAAGCCCGGCCCAGCGCGACGTCGCTCGCACGTCGACCGCGCTACGCTATGCAAAGGCATTGGCGCAGGGCAGTGTCGATCCGACATCGCTGCATGAGGTTTATACCTTCCCCAGGCCCGACAACGACCTTACCGCCGGGCTGGAGCAGGCGGCATCGGACGGTACATTGGCCGATTGGTTTGGCGGGCTGGCCCCGCAAAATGCCGAATATTCGAAACTTTCCGATGCCTATGTGCGATATCGGCAGGAGGCGGAAAGCGCT